>NZ_JBQUZA010000003.1:0-438536 GCF_056314085.1 Methylophilus sp. DMC14
TACAACCATAACTCTAGTGATTGGCAAACAACTAACTTTATTGCACCGGGGGCACCAAGAGGGGCTTGGGTGAGTTTGACCTATCAATTTGACCCTAATAAATAATATGTATAGAGACAAGGCATCTATGGCTGCCTATCCAAAGAGACTCACCGCAACTCGCCAGAAGTTTGTCTAGGGCTTGTAGCAAGTTGTGGATGATTGGTGCCACAGGCAGCCATAAATGCCTGTTGATTGTAATACATAGGAGCGTTTACATGAAATACACGAAATTAAATCTCGCAGTCTTGGCTATTTTTGGTTTTGCCAGTCAATTAAGCATGGCAACTGGCTTCGTCAATCTGCCGACGACTGGCTTTACTGTGAGTGGTGGTACTAGTGCTTACACAGTTTGTAATACCTCTGGTAATTTTGGTTCTGGTACTTCAACTAAGCCAACAACTTCGTCAAATAATACTTGTGCAGTCTTTCCAGCATCTGAGCCCACTTCCCCAGAGACAGGGTTCACCTTAGTTGCAAGTGCTTCACGCAGTGTTGTGATGAATAATACTTACACCGGTAATACTGATAAGACTGTAGGCACTGTTACCGAGTACGTGTGGCGTAAACAAACTGGATCAACTTATGAATGCATTTATGGCGCAAAAGTGGTGAATAACAATACAGACTACAATACTGGCGCCTCTGGTAACCAATATTTTGAAGTCAACGATTTTGCAAGGGGTGGTTTTGCTGGCTTACCTGTAGATGTTGCCTACTCTACGATTCCAACTATCTCTGAGCCCGTTTATAGAGTTGGTCGCGCCTACACTGCAGTTCAGCATCGATCATCAGGGTATACCAGTCAACCTCTGACTGGTTTAGGTTCTAATCCATCAATTAATGGTTTGAACTCATTCCCAGGTACAGCTTCCTCCACACAGCAGTTAGCCGATATTGACACTAACTGGGTGGATTTCACAACAGATGTCAATTACCTTGATGATGATGGTTCTACTAGTGCTGCCTCTGGCATGTTTTATGTCAAGACTACTTGTTCATCCGCAAACCCTACTACTTCTGTAAGTGATGAAGCCATTCGCTTGCGCCAAACGTTCCAGGAGCTTGCTGGTGATGGTATGACGGCTAACCCTTTTATTGAGGTTAAGGTCAGAGGTTTTGTTCCTCCAGGTGGTTCAATTACTCCAGCACATACCGATCCATACTAAGAAACTAATTTAACGATTTAGCCTGAGGGGGGATATGCCCTCCTTAGCGCATAGAATTTTATTTGGAGGCTATATGGCTACTAAAATTTTCAACTCTACCGAGATTGAATATGTGGGAACAACAGGTAATGACATTGTTATAGGAAATGGCCTAGATAACATTATCGATGGCGGTGATGGCAACGATATCATTTCTGGTGGTGCAGGAAATGACATTATTTTTGGTGGGAATGGTAACGATATCATTTCTGGAGGGTCTGGTGATGATGTGATTGATGCTGGCGACGGACATAATATCGTCGATGGCGGGTCTGGGAATGACAATATTTATGCAGGCTCAGGCAATGACATTCTCTCCGGTGGTGATGGTAATGACGTTATTTATGCAGGTGACGGTGATGATATTCTTTATGGTGGTGAGGGTTCCGACTACCTTGAAGGACAAGGAAGCAGTTTTGGTGACGAATCAGTAACTGGCAATTTATACATAGTCACTTCAGATGATGTCTTAATCGGTGGGGATGGAAATGACACATTCAGTGTCGGCGACGAGTTTGAAGGGCTAACGCTTATTCAAGGCGGTGTGTCTGGCCTTGATAACAGTGGTGAGGAAGCACGTTATACCGATGTCTCCGCTGCAGATGACGATGATGAAGATGGCGAGTCAACTGTATTTGATAATGTGACTGGCGAGTATGTTGAAATTGAAGATCAGGAGATGTCAGAAGAAATTGAAACTGATGTGCGCCTGAATATTGTTACTCGTCCTGGATCATCAGCTATTAGCACTTTTGCCACGACAATTGCTGGTTACAATGCAGTTGATACGCTTGAATTTACTAAATCTGGTGAGTTCGAAAATCTTAATTTTACTGGAATTGAGCGCATTGAACTGGCGAGTGGTGTCAATATCACCCTTGAGGCAGAGCAGCTAGAAAATAATGGTGAGTCTCTCAGCCTTGGCTTCCTCAACCCAGGAACCCACATTTACGGTGTTGCCGGTGGTCCTACCGAGTCTGTCACGCTCGAAATGGAGTTTGAAGAAACGACATTTGAGCCAGCTTCTACGATTGTTGGTGCAACGCCAGTAACTTATGAAGCCGCGGCATTGGAGTTTGATGATTACTCTGTGGCTGAGTTGTTCCATAACGTGGATATTATCTACGATGCTTCAGAAGGCGAAGCTGGTAGCTATACCCGTATTGATGGCGGCAATGAGTCTGCAGGTGCGCATGAAATCGTTCAGGGTAGTGAAGGTGTTGATTACGCGACCATGCGTTTGGGTGATGACACGGTTTACGGTAACGGCGGTAATGACCTGTTGATCGGCCATGGCGGTGCGGATTACCTGGACGGTGGCGAGGGCGATGACATTTTTGTGATCGGCGGTTTTGGTAGTGGTGTGCAAGGCACAACTTCTAAGGCAGATGACGGTAACAAAGAGTGGATTGCGACTGGCGACAAGCATGATGTGATCGTGGGTGGTGAAGGCGTGGATACGCTGCGCATTACCACAGGCATTGGTGCAAACACCAAGGCCAATGGGACTGTGGTGCTGAATGATGACAACTTCCAGTCTATGGAAGTGGTACAAGTCGGCGGCACGGTTGGCCGTTTGAATGTTGAAAATACTGCCTTGCAGTTGCTCAATGATCACTACTACTTCAAAGCCAACGGCACGGTATCTGATCTCTCCAACACCCTGGGTAACAACGGCGGCACCATCAACAATGTGGTGGTAGATGCTTCTGGCTTGACTACCAATGGTCTGCGTTTTGAAGGCAATGCTAACCAGCAAACCTTTATTGGAACGACACAGGATGATGTGTTTGTTGGCAATGGCGGGAATGATACGCTGACAGGGAATGGCGGCGCGGATACGTTTGTATTCGGCAAAGTCTACGAGCAAGTCGTGACTGGTTCATCTACCAGTGTGCAAACCTATACCAACACGGCGTTTAACCTGACCGGGGTTGACACCATTACTGACTTTACCCGTGGCACCGACAAAATCGAGTTGCACCTGGATCAGTACAGCCAGTTGGCAGGGTTTAACAGCAGCATGTTGCGTGTGAACAGCACCGGCACTGCGCAAGACGCCAATGATTACCTGATTTACAACACCACCACTAAAACCCTCAGCTATGACGCGGATGGTAATGGTAGCGGTGCCAAGGTAGACATTGCAGTGTTGACTGGTGTCAGCACAGTGTCTGTGTCGGACTTTGTTGTCGTTTAAGTAGCGGCGGATAGGCGGGCAGGGAAACCTGCCTGCCGATACGCTCTATCAAAGTCTTTAGTCGTGATGAAGTTGTCGCAAGCTGAAACCATCAAGCAAGCATTGCCAGCCCTGTGGCCGTTGTGGCGCCGGGTATGGTTGTTTGGGGTGGTGACCAATTTGCTGATTCTGGTGCCTTCCTGGTATATGCTGGAGGTGTACGACCGCGTCATTAATAGCCGTAATGTTTCGACCTTGCTGATGATCACCGTGATGGCGGCCTTTGCCTATCTGGTGATGGAAGCGCTCGAGTGGCAGCGCCGCAACTTGTTGCAGTCAGCGGCCAAAAGATTTGAATCCCTGTTGCAACAACGCGTATTTGAACGCGTATTTGCGAGCAGGTTGTCCATGCCTGAATTCCCTGCCAGCCAGGTATTTTCTGATTTCTCTACCCTCAAGCAAGCGTTACATTCTTCTGCCTGTTTGAGCCTGATAGATGCCCCGTTCTGCCTGATTTTTTTAGCGGCCGTGTTCTGGATTCATCCGGCACTGGGTCTGCTTACCCTGGCCGGGCTCACCATACAATTGATTTTGACCTGGCATAACCAGTCTCGCGTGGCCCCGCTGATGGCGCAGGCCAACCAGCATGCAATCGAGTCGCACCGTTATTTTGCCAGCATTAGCCGTCATGGCGATGCCATGCATGCCATGGCCATGCTGGCGCCCATGCAGCAGCGGTGGCTGCAACACCAGCACGGTTTTTTGTGGCAGCAGGCGCAAGCCTCGGCGCTGGCGGGCAAAAGCGCTGCCGCTGCCCGCTGGCTGCAAACCCTGCAAACCAGCTTGATTCTGGGCCTGGCCTGTTACCTGTTTATTGAAGGTGATTTGTACAACGGCGGGGCCATGATGATTGTGGCCTCGATTCTGGCTGCCCGCGTGCTCGCACCGCTGGTGCAATGTGTGGGTCATTGGAAAACCTATGAGCAAGCCTGGGCCGCGTATCAACGCATAGACAGTTTGCTGGCGGGCGCGCCAGCCAATGCGCCCGGCATGGTCTTGCCGCTGCCGGTGGGGGAGTTGAGCGTAGACCAGCTGGGTTATGCCATGCCGCAAGCAGGCAAAACGCCTGCAGAGGCGTTTATCCGCCAGGTGCAGTTTAAGCTTGCGCCGGGGCAGGTGCTGATTGTCGCTGGCGCCTCGGCGTCAGGTAAAACCACGCTGGCCAAGTTGCTGGTCGGCTTGCTGGCCCCCACCACTGGCCGGGTACGCCTGGATGGGGTGGATATTTACCGTTGGGATAAAAACCAGCTCGGCCCTTCGCTGGGATATCTGGCGCAAGAGGTCGATGTGTTTGATGGCCGCCTCGTAGATAATATTTGCCGTTTTCAAACGCCTGACCCTGCCGCGCTGGCCGAGGTACTTGATCTGCTGGGCCTCAACGAGTGGGTGCAGCAGTTACCAGAGGGGCTGAATACCCTGATTGGCGCATCTGGCATGCACCTGTCTGGCGGTGAGCGGCAGTTGATTGGCCTGGCCCGCGCCTTTTATGGCAAGCCACGTTTTGTGGTGCTCGATGAGCCCAATGCCAACCTCGACACCACCAGTGAGCGATTGTTACAGCAGGCGATTGCGCGCATGAAGCAACAGGGCACTACCTTTGTCATCATCAGCCATTTGCAACACATTTTAAGCATCGCCGACTGCATGCTGGTGATGTGCCAGGGCCAGATGATCCGCTTTGGCAAACCAGCCGAGGTGCTGGCCAGTTTTCAGCCGGAGTCCGGCAAGGTGGCGAGTTTATGATGGCTTTGGCGGGCGGATGGCGGCAGTCGCCGATGTGGGCATTTATGCAGCCTTTTCAGGGTGCATTTTTACAGATGTTCTGGCTGAGTTTTTTAACCAATGTGCTGATGCTGGTGCCCACGCTGTACATGCTGCAACTGTATGACCGGGTTATGCTCAGCCGTAATACGCTGACGCTGGTGGCGATGACGCTGCTGACGGCCGGCTTGCTTGTGTTCATGGCGGGGGCTGACTGGTTGCGCAGCCTGTATGCGGTAAAGACCGGGGTGCAGTTTGACTTGCGCTTTGGCAAACAGGTGTTTGCTGCCACCTTTGATCCTGGTCGCCCGGCGTCCAGTGTGCCACAACAGGCCTTGCAGCAATTGACGGCGGTCAGGCAGTGGCTGACCGGGCAGGGCTTGTTTGCCTTGCTGGATATTCCCTGGAGCCTGATTTACATCGCCGTCCTGTTTGCCCTGCATCCGCTGCTGGGTATGACCGCAATTGCATTCTGCCTGGTGCAGTGCCTGGTGGCCTGGTGGCATCAGCATGTATTGGCGCAGCCTGGTCAGGAAACCCACGCCGCCCGCCAGCGTACCGAGCATTTCTTGCAACAGAAAATTCAGCACGCACAGACCAGTCATGTGCTGGGCATGATGCAGACCTTGCGCCAGCATTGGCAACAGTTGCTGGCACAGCAAGCCGAAACCGAAGACCACTGGCAACGCCAGAGTGATCGCAGCCAGTTTCTCAACAAATGGGTGCGTTACTGCCTGCAATCGCTGATGCTGGCTGTCGCTGCGTGGTTGACCATTGAAGGCGAGATCAGTGTCGGTTCCATGGTGGCTTCCAATGTGCTGATTGCGCGTGCGCTGCAACCGTTTGATGTCATGGTGCAAAGCTGGCGCCAGTGGCTGCAAGCCAAGACGGCCGCCGGTGAGCTTCAGCAAATGATGACAGGTGTGCCGATGAAAGCGGGGGCTGAGGCGCAAACAATGGAAACTGTCGCCGCTGCGCCCCTGTTGCGGCCCTATACCTTGCAGTTGACGCAGGTCGGGGTCAGTCATGGGGCCCGCCCGTTGCTGCAGGCGGTGGATGTCAGCATTCTGCCGGGCCGCCTGTTATGCGTGATGGGGCCTTCCGGGGCAGGCAAAAGTACCTTGGCCCGGTTGCTGGTTGGGGCGGTATTTGCCGAGCGCGGGCGCTATGAAGTCAACCAGACCTTGCTGACGCCTGCCAATGTGCGGCAGTCCCTCACCAGCGTTGGTTATCTGCCGCAGCAAGTGTCTTTGCTTGAAGGCACCATTGCCGAGAATGTGGCGCGTTTTGGGCCACTTGAGACGCCGCATATCTTGCAGGCTTGCCAGCGCGTCGGTTTGCACGAGGCCATTTTGCGCTTGCCACAAGGCTACGATACTCGGCTTGATGCGCAAGGCTTGCCCTTGTCGGGTGGCCAGCGGCAGCTGCTCGGTCTGGCCCGCGCCATTTACAAAGAGCCCGCCTTGCTGGTGCTGGATGAGCCTAATGCCAGCCTGGACGAGTTTGGCGAAGCCAGGCTGCTGCAGCTATTGCAGGCGCTGAAAACCCTTAACACGACCATCGTCGTCATTTCTCACCGTTCCGGCATCCTCAAGATCACCGACGACCTGCTGGTGCTCAAGCGCGGCGAAGTATTGCATCACGGGCCGCGTGATGCCGGCATCGTCTATTTAAACCAGTTACAAGCCGCCAGTCCTCTGGCTACTACGGAGTAAACATGTCGCTGATGTCGACCAGCCCTGTCCCTGACAATGTCCATGCCATTGAAGACTATGCGCATAACGCAAGGCCTGCACGCAAAGGCGCCCTGATTTTGCTGGTGGGCCTGGCCGGGTTTGTGCTGTGGGCCGCGCTGGCGCCACTGGATGAGGGCGTGCCGACCGAAGGCGTGATCAGCGTGGAAAGTAATCACAAGGTGGTGCAGCATTTGTCGGGCGGCATGGTGAGTGAACTGTTGGTGCACGAAGGCAAGGAAGTGAATGCCGGCGAGGTATTGTTCAAGCTGGATGCGCAGGCCAGCAAGGCGCGGTATGAAGAGGTGCGTCACCGTTATGCCGGTTTACGTGCGCAGGAAGACCGCTTGCGTGCCGAGCAGACGCAACGCACGCTGATTGACTTTCACCCGGATTTGATCAGCCAGCAGACCGACCCGCTGATTCAGCAACAGATGCGTAACCAGAGCCAGTTGCTGCTGGCCAAAGTGTCGGCGCTGGCGGCGGATATTGCGGCCAAGCAAGAGGCCATTGCCGGCTATCAGGCACTGATAGAAGGCTATCGCGGTGTGTTGACCAGCCACGAATCGCAACTGCGCTTGCTCGAAGAGCAACTGCAAGGCGTGCGCGCCCTGGCGGCCGAGGGCTATGCGCCACGCAACCAGCAAAATGACCTGGAGCAACGTGTGGCGGCCCTGTATGGCGACCGGGCCAATACTCAGGCCAATCTGTTACGCGCGCAGCGGGCCATTCTTGAGCTGCAACAGCAAATTTATCAGCGCAAACAGCTGGAGAAAAAAGACATTGATGCAGAAATGGCGCAAGTCAAATTGCAAGTCGAGGCCGACGCCCAAAAAGTCCGTGCACTGCGCGAAGAACTGGGGCGGACTGAAATCCGTGCGCCAGCCTCAGGTCAGGTGGTGGGCTTGCAGGTACACACCGTGGGCGCCGTGATCCAGCCTGGGCAAAAACTCATGGATATTGTGCCCTCGGGCGAAGCGCTGATTGTGGACGCACAGATTCCTCCGCACCTGATCGACAAAATTCATGTTGGCCAGGCGGCCGATATCCGCTTCTCTACCTTTGCCAACAGTCCGCAACTGCTGGCAGAGGGCCAGCTCAAATCCCTTTCCAAAGACCTGCTGAGCAAACCGGCCGCTACGCCTGAAGGTAGCCAGAGTTATTATCTGGCCCGCGTCAAGCTGACGGACAAAGGCGTGCAAGCCTTGCAAGGCCGCCAGTTACAGCCGGGCATGCCGGTGCAGGTAGTGATCAAGACCGGGGAACGCACGCTGTGGAATTATCTGATGCATCCGCTGAGCAAGCGGTTAGCCGCTTCAATGAAAGAAGAATAATGGAAACACGTTCTCAGTGGCTGCGCAGGCAAATTGCTGCGTTACGCGGTACTCCTAACCTCGCCGTACTATTTGTACTGTCTCGGCTCGTCCGCTCCGTGCGCCTTGCACTTTATCCTGCTCACTCACTGATAACGTATTTTCCAATGGCGGTTGCTTTATATGTCTCTCTATTTATATTTTTGCGTCTATTCCGGATTTTAAGACTGGTCTGCCTCCTTGCAGGCTTATCGTTGCCAGGGATAGTCATCGCCGAGGCCGACCTCAACAGCCTGTATCAACTGGCGGCGACCCATAATGCAGACTACCGGGCTGCGCTGGCCAATACCGAGGCCGAGCGTGAAGAGTTGACCAAGGCGCGCGCAATGTTTTATCCCAAGGTACAACTGGGCTTGCTCAAGGGGCGCGGCAATACGGATCGTACGACGCAAACCACGCTGGGGGCCGTCAATAGTGAGCTTGATTATTCGCTCGAAAATTACAGCCTCTCGGTCAGGCAACCGCTGTACAACAAAGAGACGCTCGCCATGTACGGCGGCGCCAAATCTTATGTGAGTGCGCAGGAGTCATTGCTGGAGCAGGAAACCGCAAAGCTGATCCTCAAGCTGGTGTCGGTTTATCTGGAGACGCTGTACGCGCAAGACCGCGTAACGGTGCAGGCCCGCAAGCTGGAGGCGGTCAGCCAGCAATTGCAACAGGCAGAACAGCGTTATACGCGCGGCAGTGGCACCGTGGTCGAGGTGAGTGAGGCGCAGTCCAATCTGGATGTGGCTAAAGTGGAGCACTTGCAAGCCAATAATGACTTGCAGGCCAGTCAGCAAAGCCTGCAGATTCTGACAGGCAGCACGCATGTCTTGTCTGCCGAGCTGCTGGTCGATGGCTTGAATCAGCTCAGCCCGGCTGAGCACCCGCTGGAAACCTGGCTGGCGCTGGCCCGGCAACACCACCCTGAGCTGGCGGCGGCCTACCAGAATATTGAGGTTGCCAAGAAGGATGTCGAGAAAAAACAGGCCGGGCATTATCCGACGCTGGATTTGGTCGGTGTGCGCTCTTACAGCCAGAACGACAGCAATAACACCTTGGGCTCGCGTTTTGACACGACCACGCTGGCCTTGCAAATGAATGTGCCGCTGTTCGCGGGCGGGTATGTGAGTGCCAATGTGCGCCAGAGTGCCAGCCGCCTGACCGCCAGTGAAGAAACCATGACCGCCAAGTTGCGCGAGGTGGAGTTCAATGTCCGCAAGTACTACCAGAGTCTGCACGCACAACAACAATCCGTCACTGCCTACCAGCAGGCGGTGCAGTCGGCCAGGGTGGCCCTGGATGGCACGCAAAAAGGATTTTTGGCCGGATTTAAAACCAACCACGAGGTGCTTGAAGCCCAGCAAAAGCTGTTTAACAACCAGCTGGCACTGACCAAGGCCTATTACAGCCTGATTAGTGACTGGGTGAACTTGCAGTTCAGCAGTGGTTTGTTGTCACTGGACACGCTCAATCGCGTGAGCCAATTGTTTATGACCAAGTAGTCGGGGGTAAATCATGTCCAAAAAAAATCAATCTGCAATCCGTCCAGTGGCCACACTTGCGCCAAACACACACCGGGGGTTTACCTTGCTGGAACTGCTGGTTGTGATGGTGATTATCGGTCTGCTGGCTGGCTATGTCGGCCCCAAGTACTTTGCACAGATCGGCAAGTCTGAAACCAAAACCGCCAAAGCACAAATCGAGGCCTTGGCACGTGCCTTGGACACCTACCGGCTGGATACCGGGCATTACCCATCGACTGAGCAAGGGCTGGCGGCATTGAATCAGGCACCGAGTGGCGAGACCAAGTGGCAGGGGCCTTATCTGGCCAAAGGCGTACCCGCTGATCCTTGGGGGCGGCCTTACCTATACCGCGCGCCCGGCGAGCATGGCGATTACGATGTCTGGACCTTGGGCAGCGATGGCGCGGCGGGTGGCCAGGACGCCGATAGCGATGTGGGTAACTGGTAAAGCAGCCATCCTGTAGAGCAGGCATATCGTCATGAAGTTTGAGCTCAAGGTATTGCAGGGCAGCGAGGTCAGCTGGATGTCGCTGGAGGCGGCCGACCCGCAGGCGGCACGTCAGCAGGCGCAGGCGCGTGGCTATGGCGTCTTGCAGGTGCGCCAGCCGCGTCGGGCATGGGCGCTTCCGCAATGGCCGATCAAAAAGAGCAGCTTTCAGCTCAGCTTGTTTAGCCAGGAGTTGCTGGCGCTGCTGGAGTCTGGCCTGAGTTTGATAGAGGCGATTGAGGGACTGGCCGAGAAAGAGCAGCAAGAGACCTCAAGAGCCGTGCTAACCGCTTTACGGACAGCCTTGTATGAGGGTTTGCCGTTGTCGCAGGCGCTGGCTTTGCAACCCGCGGTCTTCAGCCCTTTGTATGTCGCCTTGATCCGTGCCAGCGAGCGCACCGGCGATATGGCGCAGGCGCTCAAACGCCATGTTGCTTATCAGGCCCAGGTCGATGCCATCCGCAAAAAAATCATTTCAGCGTCGATTTATCCGGTATTGCTCATCGTGGTCGGTGGGCTGGTGGTGCTGTTTCTGCTGGGCTATGTGGTGCCGCGCTTTAGCACGATTTATGAAAGTGGTGGCGACAAGCTGCCCTGGGCCAGCCAGATGCTGCTGCGCTGGGGGCAGTTGCTGCAAGGGCATGGCGAGCTGGTGTTATTGAGTACCATCAGTGGTATCGCGATGCTGTGGTTAGTGTTTTCGCGTCCGGCTTGCCAGGCCTGGATCATGAAAAAAATCTGGCAGATCCCGAGTTTGGGCGAGGCCTTGCGCATTTATCAACTGGCCCGCTTTTACCGCACGCTGGGGATGTTGTTACAGGGAGGAATTCCCTTGTTGACGGCCCTGGGCATGGTGCAGTCTTTGTTACCGCTAGAGATGCAACGCGCCTTGCAGCAGGTGATCGCTGACGTGCGTGAAGGCAAGCCGCTGTCTGGTGCCATGGAGGTGCATGGTTTGACCACTTCCATCGCCAACCGCATGTTGCGCGTGGGTGAGCGTAGCGGCCAGCTGGACGAGATGCTGGGGCGCATTGGGGTGTTTTATGACGAGGATACCGCGCGCCGCGTCGAGTGGTTGAGCAAGCTGCTGGAACCGGCACTGATGGTCATCATCGGCCTCATTGTCGGGCTGGTGGTGGTGTTGATGTATATGCCGATTTTTGAGTTGGCCGGCGCGATTGAATAATGAGCGCCGCAAATGAAGGGTCGCGATTGAATAATCAGCACCATAAATGAAAAATTTCGATTGAATAATGAGCCCCCAAAAAAGAGGTGCGGTTTAGTAGGCGTGTCAGAGGATAGAGGTTGTAGACGGGATGCAAGCTTAAAATGAATATGCAGGATTTATCCATGTTGGAGCAGCCCCTGGGCGAGGCCCCCGTGTTGTCCGGCGACTTGCTGCAGCAGGCACGACTATTGGCCGCGCAAAGCGGCCGGCCGCTGGTCGAGGTGCTGGAATCACTGAGTGGCTTGGCCGCCGATGCCTTTGTCGAGGCCTTGGGCCGCTGGCTGCACTATCCGGTCAAGACCGCGCTGGCCATGCATGCCATGCAGCCCATGTTTGACACCTTGGGCCTCAATGACGCCAATGCCTGGCACGTGATCCTGATGCAAGCGGAGGATCAGTCTTTGCACATGCTGATGGCCGACCCGTTTGACGAGGCCTTGCAGGTGCGCTTGCAGCATCTGGTGCGGCAACCGGTGCAGTGGTCACTGGCGCATCGCAATGATATTGCGGCCTGTTTGCAGTTTCACGAGGCGCAAATGCGGGCGATGGATCAGGTGCATGCGGGCGATGCCACCAGCCATGAAGAAGAGGCGCCGGTGGAAGAACTCTCGCTCAAATCCATCAGCGAAGACAGCAGCCCGGTGGTGCGTTTTGTACGCTCTACCTTGTACGACGCGCTCAAGGCCGGGGCCAGTGATATCCATCTCGAATCAACGCTGCAAGGCTTGCGTGTCAAATACCGCATTGACGGCGTGCTCACCGAAGTCGGCGGTTTGAATGGCGTGATGCAGGCCGAGCAGGCCATTTCGCGCATCAAGGTCATGTCCGAGCTCGATATTGCGGAGCGCCGTATTCCGCAAGATGGACGCTGCAAGGTGCATGCGCTGGGCCGCGACATCGACCTGCGTGTCTCCATCATGCCCAGTGTGCTGGGCGAGGATGCGGTGTTGCGGGTGCTAGACCGCAAAGCTCTCAGCGAGGCGCAGGGCATCAGCCTGGAAGTCCTTGGATTTGCCCCGGCCTTGCTGGCGCAAATCCGCGCCCAGGCCGAGGCGCCGTATGGCATGTTGCTAGTGACCGGGCCCACCGGCAGCGGTAAAACCACCACGCTTTACGGCATGATCTCCGAGATCAATCAGGGCCAGGACAAGATCATCACCATTGAAGATCCGGTGGAATACCAGCTGCCCGGTGTTTTGCAAATTCCGGTCAATGAGAAAAAAGGCCTGACCTTTGCCCGTGGCTTGCGCTCCATTTTGCGGCATGACCCGGACAAAATCATGGTGGGCGAAATCCGCGATGGCGAAACCGCCCAAATTGCCGTGCAATCAGCGCTGACCGGGCATTTGGTGCTGACCACGGTGCATGCCAATAATGTGTTTGATGTCATTGGCCGCTTTACCAATATGGGGGTCGATGCCTACAGCTTTGTCTCGGCGGTCAATGTGATTCTGGCGCAGCGCCTGATCCGTGTGATTTGCCCGTATTGCAAGGTGGACGACCACCCTGATGCCGCCTTGCTGACTAAATCTGGCCTCACACCGGCGACCGCCAGCCATTACCAGTTTAAAAAAGGCCAGGGCTGTGGTCAGTGTCACGGCAGCGGTTACAAGGGCCGCAAGGGCATTGCTGAATTATTGTTGTTTGATGACCGCATGCGCGAGCTCATCGTATCCAAAGCCCCCATCAGCCAGATCAAGGCACTGGCAGCCACCACCGGCACCCGTTCCATGCGTGAATCCGGGCTGGCCCTGGTGGCCGCGGGCGAAACCACCTTGCAGGAGATTAACCGTGTTACATCATTGGCCTGAGCCCGGCGTCGATTGCCATGCCGCCGCCAGCCGCCGCTGGTGGCAAGCCTACACTGCGCCAGAATTGCGCATAGTGATCACGCATGACCGCATTGTCGCCTTTGAGTGCTCGCAGCGCGGACGATTAGGTGGCGCTGCGCCATGCCTGCAACACACGGTGCATGCGGTGGATGATCACAGTGATGCCCATGCTGCATCCCCATCTGTCCAACTGTGGGAGACCTTGCGCCTGGTGTTATCAACCTATGCCGGGCAACGCTGGCATGTGGTGGTCGTGCTCTCTAATCAGTTTGTGCGCTGGCTGGCCTTGCCCTGGCAGGACCAGATCCGTAGCCGTGCGGATCAGCAAGCCTATTTTGCCCATGGGTTGCAGCAGGCGTTTGGGTCTCAGACGCAGCCATCGCAGCTACGCAGCCAGTGCCCGGGCTATGGCAAGCCGTTCCTGATCAATGCGATTGCCGAGGACTTGCTGACACAGTTACATCGCGAGTTTGATGCGGCAGGATTGCCTATCGGCCAACTGCTGCCAGCCTGGCAACTTTCGGCTAACCAAAGCCTGGCGTGGATGCGAAAGCAGGGCAGTGAAGCGGCTGGCTGGATCGTCTGCCGTGAGTCAACCAGCCTGACACTGGCTTGCCTGCAACACGGTGCCTGGCAGCAGATCCGCACGTTGCCCGTAGATCGCCATTCCCCTGACAGCGATTGGCGGCATACCTTGCGCCAGGTGTTATTGCGCGAGCAGGCCCTGCATCCTGAGCGGACGCAGTTGCCGGTTTATCTGGCCCAGACCGCACTCGCAGGTCTGCGCCCAGAAGATTTCTCGCCGTTTAAAGTCATTGTTTTACCCACGACTGAGCCAGCGGGACAGCCGATGTGGAGTCTGGCCTGATGCGTGCCGCCATGCCAGTTTTGGACTTTAATCATGCCGCCGGTCGGCTGCCTGGCCCGGTCGCTTGTGCGCTCGGCCTGATCTTGCTGTTGCTATTGCTGGTGCTGGTACCGCTTTATCAGCACCTTAACCAGCAAAATCAGGCCTTGCAGCAGCAGTGGCTGGCCAGGCAGTCTGCCAGCCGCCCAGCCCCGGTGGTGCAGCTTGCGCCTATCAGCCCGGCCTTGCAGGCCGAGTTGACGCAGGCGCAGGCGCAGATTGCCACGCCGTGGTTGCCTTTGCTGCATGACCTAGAACGCGCGCAACAGGCGGAACTTTACTGGATGCAGTTGGTGCCCGATGCCAAGCGCAAACTGGTCAGGATGACGGTGCTCGCACACAAACGCCAGCAGGGCTGGGCCCTGGTTGAGCGTTTGCGTCAGCAAGCCTCCCTGGCGGCCGTCAAACTCAATAGCAGCGAAAGCACCGAGGTCAATGGCGAGCGCATGACTAGCTTGCAACTGGAGGCCGCATGGCAATTTTAAATTCTGGGCGTAATGGTAGCGAGGCTCTGAGCCGCGTGTGGGCACGCCTGCAGTTTGCCTGGCAGCACAGTCCTTGGCGTCAACCCTGGTTACTCGGCCTGCTGGCATTGACGCTGGCAGTGGCGATGATGCTGGCACAAGCCTGGTGGCTGCAGCAAGATTGGCAACAGCGATTGCGTGCACCAGCGGCCGGGCATGGCCCCCAGACGCAAATGGCCAGGCCGTCCACGTCCTCAGCCAATCAGACCTTACCGCAGCCCATGCCAGTGTTGGCACAATGGCCGAGTGAAGAAGACGCCGACCGCGTCAGTGCCGAGATTCTGGCCCTGGCCGATGCCATGGGCATGGTGTTTGAGCGCGCCGAGTTTCAATCCGGCGCGACTGCGCAAAGTGATTTATATGTGCAGCGCATCAAGCTGCCCTTGAGTGGCGATTATGTGCAACTGCGGCATTTTCTGGCGCTGGTTTTGCAACGCTACCCCAGCCTGGCGCTGGCGCAATGTAAGCTGCAACGCACCGATGTGCAGCAAGCCGGGCTGGAGGCCTATATTGAATTCAATCTGTATACGCGCAAACGGAGGCCAGCATGAACCGGCAAATCGGCTTATTGGCTGCGCTTGCCATGACCTTGGTTGCCTGCTGGTGGGTGAGCCAGTCTGACACCGAGACCGCGCCCACGTCGGTCACTGCGACTGCCATGCCAGTTGGGGCGGCCAAGCAGCGCAAACCTTTGTCACAGGCGCTGCCTGCATTACATGCCGCGCTGACCGATGCGCAACCCGCCACGGGCTTGCTGCCTGCGTTGAATGCAGACATCCCGGGGCGAGATAAGGCAAAGATGGATACGCCGACTAGCGATGAAGCAAAAATGGATGAACCGGTAGTCAACCTGTTTGCGGCACTCCCGCCGCCAGCAGTGCCTGCAGAGGCGTTAGCCGCAGCTGGGCCGGTCAACCCGTATACCTATGCCGGCCGTCTGCTGCAAGAAGGCCGCTGGCAGGTGTTTTTAAGTGATGGACAACAACAATATGTGGTGCGTGAAGGTGACCGGTTTGCCGAGGGGTGGCGGGTCACGCGGCTGGATCAGCACAGGCTGGTGCTGCAACATGCCGGAGAGCGCTTTGAAATGATGCTGGAAAATGGGGGAATGCTTTGAGCAAACAGATGAAACAAACAGGCTGGCGTTGGATGTGGCTACTCGGCAGCCCGCTATTATTGCTCAGTTGCGGTCACTGGCCAGCGGCTGAAAAAAATGGCGATGCGGCCTTGGAGCAAGCGCGGCTCTACGCAGCGCGCGGCCAGGATGACGAAGCGATCCGGCTGTTGCAGCCACTGGTAGAGGCAAACCCACGCCAGCCGCAATATAAAAACTGGCTCAGTTTGCTGCAGGAGAAAAAGCTGCAAAAGCAATTGCAGGAAGCCGATAGCTTGTTGCAGGCCAAACAATACGATGCCGCCATGACGGGCTATGAACAGGTTTTGCAAGCAGCACCGAATAACCGCTCGGCCAGTGACGGCTTGCAAAAAGTCACGCAAGCCCGCCAGCACGACCAGCAATTAATGCAGGTTAAAAGCGCGATTGCGGCCGAGGATTGGGCCGGCGCCGAGTTTGGCTTGCGCACCGTGTTGGCCGAGCAACCCGCGCAGCCGGAAGCGCGTCAGTTATTTGAGCAGCTGGAACAAAAGAAAAACGAGCGTAGCAGTGTGGTGCGGCCGTTACAGTCATCGCTCAAAAAGAAGGTGACACTGGAGCTTAAAAACGCTCCGATCAAGCAGGCGTTTGAATATCTGGGTAAGGCCGGTGATTTGAATTTCTCGTTTGATCAGGAGCTCAGTGATGGCATCCGCGTCAATGTGCTGCTGCGGGATACACCGATTGAACAGGCGCTGGAGGTGATCCTGACCAGCCACCAGCTAGGCAAAAAAATCCTCAACAGCAATACCTTGCTGATTTACCCGCAATCGCGTGCGGCGCAATATGAAGAGCTGTTTGTGCGCAGTTTTTACCTGACGCACATGGATGCCAAGCGCGCGCTCAATATGATAAAAACCGTGCTGCGCGCCAGCGATGTGTATATGGATGAAAAGCTCAATACGCTGGTGATCCGTGACACCCTGGACCGCATCAAGGTGGCCGAAAAACTGATTGCCTCGCAAGACCTCAATGAGCCGGAAGTCATGCTGGAGGTGGAAGTGATGGAGATCAACCGCCGTAACCTGGAAAACCTGGGCATCCAGTATCCCAGCCAGATTGGGGTGGGTGTGCAGGGCAATGCTGCAGGCAGCACGAGTGGCACGCAGCCACAGGCGGGCAAATTAACGCTGACCGAGCTGCGCAACTTTAACGGCAAACTGGGCGTGTTTTCCATCAACGATCCGGCCGTGGTGCTGAATTTGTTGCATCAGGATACTGACACCAATTTGTTGGCCAGCCCCAAAATCCGTGTCAAGAACCGTGACCGTGCCAAGATTCATGTCGGTGACAAGATCCCGGTGCTGACCAGTGTCGCCAGTGCACAAGGCTTTGTCAGCCAGAACGTGAATTATATCGAGGTTGGCATCAAGCTCGATGTGGAGCCCGTGATTCAGATGCAGGACCAGGTCAGCATCAAGGTCGGCATGGAGGTCAGCAATATTACTGACCAGGTCACCACCAGTTCCGGCGTGCTGGCTTACACCATTGGTAGCCGCAACGCCAATACCACCCTGCAATTGCGCAATAACGAAACCCAAATCCTGGCGGGCCTGTTCCGCGATGATGAGCAGCGCACCCAGCGTAAAGTGCCTGGCCTGGCCAATTTGCCCTTGATCGGCAGGCTGTTCAGCAACAACAACCAGGACAAGCGTAAAAACGAAATTGTGCTGCTCATCACGCCGCGCATCATGCACAACCTGAGCCCAGCCAATGCCGTGTACAGCCTGATTCCATCCGGGGTGGCGGCGACGGCGAATCCGGTCGGGGCTGGCGGCGCGCGTACGGTGCAAGCGGTAGACACCACCCCTCCCGCTGCGCCCGTGGTGACACCACAAAGCACGCAAAGCAGCAATGTGCGTAATGACAGCGGCTTTGCCAACCAGATGATGAACAGCACCGATGGTGGCGCGGTGCAGCCCTGATGGCATTGAGATAGGTTGACCATGTTTGCGTTGCGACTGTTTTCTGCCAATCCCGCCTACGCCAAACGCAGCAAGGGCTTCACCCTGGTCGAGCTGCTGGTGACGCTGGTATTGCTGGCGCTGCTGGTGACGGCGGCCAGTCCGGTGGTGCAACTCAACGGCAAGCGCGAAAAAGAGCGCGAACTCAAGCGCGCCTTGTGGCAAATACGCGACGCCATTGATGCCTATAAAGATGCAGTGGACCAGGGGCTGATTAAAAAAACCACAGAGAGCAGTGGCTATCCGCCGAACCTGGCTATCCTCGTCACCGGCGTCGAAAATGCCCAGGATACCAAAAAGAAAAAAATGTTTTTTTTACGCCGCATCCCGCGCGACCCGTTTGCCACTGACCAACAGCTCAGTAATGCCGATACCTGGCGCATCCGTGCCTATGATGGTGCCATCGACGACATGGCCAAAGATGTCTACGACGTTTCGTCACGTTCAACAGCCATTGGCATCAACCAGCAACCTTACAGTGAGTGGTAGGCAATGAAACGTGGATTTACCTTGATCGAGATGTTGGTGGTGTTGGCGATTCTGGCCATGTTGCTGACCATCGTGTCGCCACGCTTTATGCACATGTTGCAGCGCGCCAAAGAGACCACTTTGCGTCATGACCTGGTCACCATGCGTGACGCCATCGACAAGTTTTATAACGACAAAAACCGTTACCCGGAAACGCTGGACGAGCTGGTCGAGCGCCAATACCTCAAGTCTGTGCCACCCGACCCGATCACCGAGCGTGCCGATACCTGGGTGATTACACTGCCGCCCAATATCGACGAGCAGGGCAGTGTGTTTGATGTGCATAGCGGCTCGGCACTGCTGGCAGAGGATGGGACCCCGTATGCCTTGTGGTAGGCGAGCGCAGGGCTTTATCCTGATCGGCATGTTTATGCTGATCATGCTGAGCGGCCTGATCTTGTCGGAGGCTGCCACGCGCTGGCAGACGCAGGTAATGCGCGAGCGTGAGCAGGAGTTGATTAAAGTCGGCCTGGCCTACCGCGATGCCATCGGCCGTTATTACAACCAGACGCCGGGTGTGATTAAAACTTTTCCACCGACGCTGGAGGCTTTGTACAACGATGAGCGCTTCCCGTCCCCGCGCCGGCATCTGCGCAAACCGTATCAGGACCCGATTACGCAGCGCGAAGGCTGGGGCATCGTCGAAGCGCCGAGTGGCGGCATTATGGGCATATACAGCCTGTCGGACAAAGTGCCTTTTAAAAGCAAAGGCTATCGCGGCGAGTTGCAGCATCTCAATGACAAGCGCTATTACGGCGAATGGTATTTTGTGTATCTGCCACAACCCATCAGTGTTCGTAATGCGCTTTAAGCTTTTAGTGCTGAAGTTGACTTAACTGGTGGTTGTAAACGATTTTATTTGGTTGCATGCAGCCAGTTTTACAACCGGGAATTATTGAAAAAACCAATCAATTCAATTTGTTAGCTGGCTGGCATTAATATTGCCACTCATAGACCTAAACACCGATAAGAGAGTTGCCATGTCCAGTCAGTTATCCAACCCGCAAGGCTTGATTCGTGGGCTCTACCTTGAGCACCATGCCTGGTTGCGTGCCTGGATACAAAAGCGCCTGGGTTGCCCCAACTGGGCGGCAGACCTAACGCAAGACACCTTTGTCAATCTGTTGCTCAAACACGAGCTGCCAGTATTAAACGAGCCGCGTGCCTACCTGAGCCGGGTTGCGCATGGCCTGATGGTAGATCATGTGCGCCGCCGGGATCTTGAGCGCGCCTACCTCGAAGCACTGGCCTACATGGCCCCGGCTGAAGTCGGCTCGCCAGAAACACGCGCCATCATGCTCGAGCTGCTGGTAAGGCTCGATATCATGCTCGATGGCTTGCCGCACAAAACCCGCACCGCGTTTTTGCTGGCCCAGCTCGAAGGTGCCAGCTATCCGCAAATTTCCGAGCGTCTGGGCGTCTCGGTGCGCACCGTAGGCAGTTATGTTTCTACCGCCATGCTGCAATGCATGACGCTGTTGCAAGAGCCTCCGCATGCGGCCTGAACTCGCACAACAAGTCACCCCGGCCATGCAGCAAGCCAGCGACTGGTATGCGCGTTGGCTCTCAGGCGAGATGGATGAAAAAGCCAAACGTGCCTGGCAAACCTGGCTGGAAGCCGATGAAGAACACAGCCGTGCCTGGCAACAAATTGAGCGCGTACAGCTTTATTTTGGCAAAGTGCCCGGTGCGCTGGCACTCGCCACGCTGCAGGCTCCGCCTTCGGCTGAGCGCAGACGCCTGCTCAAGCAACTCATTCTGCTGCTCATGGTCAGCGGTAGTGGCTATTATGCCTACCGCGAACAACCCTGGCGCGGCATGCTGGCCGACATCAGCACCGAGGTCGGCGAACGCCGCCAGTTAACGCTCGAAGATGGCACGCTGGTGCACCTCAATACCCACTCTGCGATTAACGTGGTCTATAGCAATACTGACCGGATTGTTGAGCTGGTGCGTGGCGAAATTCTGGTTGAAACCGCCCACGAAAACCTGCGCATTTACCGCCCATTCAGCGTGGTGACCAAGCAAGGCATGGCCACTGCGCTGGGCACACGCTTTAGTGTGCGCGAGTGGCAACAGCAGCAACGCGACTACACCAAAGTGAGTGTCTTTGATGGCATGGTCGATGTGCGTGCCCTTGGCCGCAAACAATCCCCGGTGCGCGTCAACGCCCGTGAGTCTGTGGTCTTCTCCGCCAATCAGGTCTATGCCAAAACCAAACTCAAAGCCACCGAAATGGCTTGGGTCAATGGCCTCATCGTCGTCTATGCCATGCGCCTGCAAGACTTTGCCGCAGAACTTTCACGCTACCAGTCCGGCGTCTTACGCTGCGACCCGGCCGTGGCCGACTTGCAAATCTCCGGCTCGTTCCCGCTCAACGATATCCCCGCCATTTTGCAAACCCTGGAGCAAACCCTGCCCGTCAAAGTCGAGCGTTTCACACGCTTCTGGACCACCCTCAGTCCTGCCTAGCCCGCAATGCCGTCGTGGAGGACCGCTTCACAACGTGTTTTCTCAAGCGATCTTTGCAGGTTTTTTTAAAAAAACGCAATTTTATCTTCCGGTTTTTATTTCTCGTTCGGCATAGCAGTAATCACACAGATTATGCGTATGCAGAAAGTGCTTACCCACATGAAAAATAAAACCCTATCAGGATACACAACACCCCATTGGCTAGCGCTAGGCGTGAGCCTGGCGCTCTCTGCCTGGCATGCACAGGCAGAAACACTCAATGTCAGCCTGCCTAAAAAGAGCTATCAAATCCCGGCCGGAGACTTAAGCGACACCTTGCCCGACTACGCCGCTGAATCCGGCATCCTGCTCGGCTTTGACCCCATCCTCACCCAAGGCAAACGCAGCCCCGCGCTCAAAGGCCAATACGGCGTGCAAGAAGGCTTTGAAGCTTTGCTCAAAGACAGCGGCCTAGAAGTCGTGCAAGACAAATCTGGTCGCTACCAACTCCGCCGCGCTGCACCCAAAGCCAAACCTATCCCCGGCGCACCAGAAAAAGAAGATAAAGCA
Source organism: Methylophilus sp. DMC14 (assembly GCF_056314085.1). Taxonomy (NCBI): domain Bacteria; kingdom Pseudomonadati; phylum Pseudomonadota; class Betaproteobacteria; order Nitrosomonadales; family Methylophilaceae; genus Methylophilus; species Methylophilus sp. DMC14. The sequence goes on from NZ_JBQUZA010000003.1 coordinate 21,506, forward strand.
CTCAAACTGGAAGGCATTGAGGTTCGCGCCAAGCGCTTTTATGAGGTAGGTCCGTTGCCTGGTTTAGGTCTTACCAAAGAAGAAATCCCAGGTAACGTACAGAGTATTTCTGCTAAAGAGATTAAAGAATCACATGCTTTGAGTATTACTGATCTGATGAACAGGAAGCTTCAATCGGTAAATGTCAACGATTACCAAGGCAACCCATTCCAGATGGATGTGACTTATCGTGGGTTCACCGCGGGCCCGCAGATTGGCACCCCGCAAGGTTTGAGCGTTTTTATTGACGGGATTCGAGTCAATGAGCCCTTTGGCGATGTGGTGAACTGGGACATGATTCCCATGAATGCCTTGGCGAGCGTAGATGTTTTTCCTGGGTCAAACCCTATTTTTGGTTTAAATACCTTAGGCGGGGCCTTCTCCATGAAAACTAAGGATGGCTTTAACAATGCAGGTGTAGATACGCAAGTGCTCTCAGGCTCTTTTGGTCGTAAACAGCTTCAACTTGAAGGAGGCTGGAATAACGGAACTGTCGGTTTGTTTGCTGCTGGTAATTTCTTTTTGGAGGATGGGTGGAGAGAAAACTCTCCAAGTAGAGTCAATCAGTTGTTTACCAAAGCGAGTTATAGGGGAGATAAGCTTGATTTGAATTTTAGTACACTTCTCGTTCAAACAAAGCTTGTGGGTAATGGGTTGTATCCTAGTGAAATGTATGCCCAAGATCGTAATGGTTCTTATACGGCAGAGGATACAACCAGAAATAAATTACAGCAATTTCAATTGTCTGGCAGTTACTTCGTAAATGATAGCTTTACCGTCACAGGTCAATTGTATCGCCGGGATAGTGAGCGTATTCATAGAGGAGCTGATGCTTATACGCAGTTTGGAAGCAAAGTCAAAAATAGAAACCTGAAAGCAGGCGAAGAGTACACGTGCGTTTATCAGAACTCAGCTTACAAAGACGCAAACGGCGTTACTGTGTTTGGAGCACCAAATAAGTATGGATTGCCTAATTATTTTGTTTTGAATATTCCTAACGCTGCAATGGATTCGGCAGGATTTTTTACTAATGATTTCTTGAATGATTATTACTTTAATAAAGCTGGAGCGGGTGCCCCAGATTATAACTTGCTCAATGGTTACACTATTGACCCTTTTACCGGGAACCCCAATCCAATAACCCCTGATCCGGTAAGCAAATCATACAATATTGAGTTGCCTGATTATTTCGCAAAAGCAGCACTTAATAACTTTAAATTTTGGCAAAACTTCGATGTATCAAACTATTCATTAGCCGGGAAAACTAGCGGAGATATCGTATCGACTAAAACCGCGCCCAATGGAGAGCCTTTGTTTCTATTTAACGGAGTTAACTTTAACTCCGAATTTGCTGAGCTTGGTGCCTATCAGACAGGGGGGACTCCCAATAATAATTCAGACATTAATCCGAATACTTTTGTTGCTTATTACTATGATGTAGATAGTAACGGAGATTTGATAGTCGATACTGATGGTAACTATACAAAGCATGCTGTTGTTTTTTTGAAGCCAGATAATGCTGAGAACTGCAGTAAAACTCAGCTAAGTAATGCTGCAGGAAGTAGTAATCGCGCAATTTTGGCTGAAAAAGATCCTGTCACCGGCCAAATCATTACTGTGGACGGTTTGTATCAGAACAATGGTCAAGGGTCTGGAGTTGTGGAAGGAACTCCAACAGCAGTTTTTAATGATGGCAAGATTACGCAGCTTACAGATGGCGGGTCTATACAGTTCAACTGGAACCTTCCACAGCACAAGTTCATGATCGGCGCTTCAATTGATAGTTCTGACGCCGAGTATGCTAATCAGCAAAAATTAGGCATGCTTGATTCAACGCGCAAAGCCTACTTAGCACCCGACCAAATTCGAGATGAGTATGCTGCAAAAATATTAGGTGTAAGTAATAACGATTTTAGTGGTACAAGCACTACTAAAAGCATTTATGCCAGCGAAACATGGAGCCCTATCGATACGCTGCACTTAAGTGGTGCTGTGCGCTATAACGAAACTCATACTAGCATCACGCTTGCATCTAGAAGGTTGGGTGACCAGTTTAACGATATTTCTAACTTCTACGCGACCCCTGATACTTATGCTGTCGCCAACAATGGGGTGCGCCCACAAACAGGATACAAAATACCGGATTTAGCTGGGGTTTTATCACCGCCTGAGAGTGAAAAGCATAGCTATTATTCTTTAAACCCATCATTAGGGGCCAGTTGGCAGGCTAGAGAAGATTTGAACTTTTTTGGTAATGTGGCTCAAGGTACAAGAACTCCAAGTGTGATTGAGTTGGGTTGCGCCTTTGACCATACTCTTATCGATTATGGTCCTTTGCCAAATGGTACGAGAAAGCTAATAGAAAAAAGCATCGCTGAAAATCGCTCTTGCTCTTTACCCACTACGCTCTCAGGCGATCCTCATCTCCCGCAGATTAAAGCAACAACCTATGACATTGGGATGAGGGGAAGCTTCGCTGCCGTACTAGGTGCAAAAAACATTGATTGGAATCTGGGGTTCTATCGCACTGATCTTAAAGACGATATTTATATGGTCACCTATCCTGGAAACCGGAATTTTTTTGACACTATCGGACAAACTCGCCGACAAGGAATTGAAGCTGGGATTAATGCTGACTTTGGAAAAACAACATTCAGACTTAACTATGCTCTGACTGATGCCACATTTCAAAGTGCGTTCGATATGGCTGCGGATGACAACAGTAGTGCGGTGAGGTCGGTTAACGGCCAATATTGTAATAGTGCTGGCACATGCATTTACAACGACCCGGAGGATGATGTGGGACGTATTCGGGTTAAGCCAGGGTCTCGTATGCCCGGCATTCCCTTGCACAACATGAATGCAACACTGAGTTACGAGCTCACATCGGATTGGCAGGTTGGTCTTAACGCTATCGCTCATTCAGGGTCGTTTCTGCGAGGTAATGAAAATAATGAGCATCAGAAAGGGCAGGCGATTGAGGTGTCCGTACCTACTTATGATGCAAATGGTGACCCTACAGGTGCTTATCAACAGATCAAACGTCAACCCGCCTCTAACCCAGGAAAAATCTCCGGTTATGCCACTTTCAATTTTTTCACCAGCTACAAAATTAACAAGGAATGGACAGCGTCGCTGATTGTTAACAATCTGTTTGATAAGGAATATTTTTCAGCTGGTCGCTTGGGCAGAAATCCTTTTTCGCCATCCATTTATGGGGCAAAAGGTCCCGATGGATATAACCACAACTCAGGCGATTGGTTAAGTACCAACTTCTTAGCACTAGGTGCGCCACGCGGAGTGTGGTTTAGTCTCAACTGGCATTTCTCCCCCGATTAACCCCTCAAGTTAATAGATTTAATGGCTATTAGGTAAAGTTATGTTAACGACGTCAGGCTTTTTGCGTCGCCAGCGATTAAACAAGTAAGAGGGTGTAAATGTGAAAAATTCCCGTTGTGTGTATGGAATTTTCCCGATTGGTTTTTGCGGTAGTAATTTTGGGTTGCGCTTGGCCTTGATCCGGTAATTTGCATTTGAGCAGTTTTTATTGATAAGTCTATTTTTGGAGCGAGCTGTGGATTTGGTGCCTGATATTGTTGATATCGTGTTGTATTTGTTGGGTGCGCTCTCGGTGCTGGTGTGGTCCATCATCATCGTCAAAAGCTGGGTGTGGTTCAAGTTGCGCAGTGAGTCCAACAGTTTTTTGTCTGAGTGGCAGCAGGTGAAAACCATTTATGAGTTGCCGCGCATTATTTCGCACAGTAACAGCAGCTTTGCACGCTTGTGTGATGCGGGGATGCGGGCGATGAATGAGGTAATGGCGAATTCGGTGTTGCGCCGCAACGAGCGCCAGGAGGTGATTTTGCTCTCGCTCAAGCAACAGGCTTATCTGGAGCAAAAACGCATGGATGGCGGCGTGGCGGTGTTGGCTAGCATTGGTTCTACCGCCCCGTTTATCGGCTTGTTTGGCACAGTATGGGGCATTATGAATGCGCTCAAGACGATCACAGCGACGGGCTCTGCCGGGTTGGATGTGGTGGCCGGGCCGATTGGTGAGGCGTTGATTGCGACGGCGATTGGCATTGCTACGGCGGTGCCTGCGGTGTTGGCCTACAACTATTTTATGCGCAAGCAAAAAGTGCACAGGGCCGATATGGAGCAAGTGGCGAGCCGTTTTCAGTCCTTGCTGACACAATCTGGCGTAGAGGGTTAATGCCATGGCGATGTTTAGTGATGGTGAGAGCGAAGATTTGGTCAGCGAAATCAATGTGACGCCGCTGGTCGATGTGATGCTGGTGTTGCTGACGGTGTTTATTGTGACGGCGCCATTGCTGATGAACGCGGTGAAGGTCAAATTGCCGCAGGCCAGTGCCGAGGTGGCGGTGACTGTGCCTAAAACCGCACACATTAGCGTGACCGATGCCGGGGAGGTGTTTTTGGACCAGCAAAACATGCCGCTAGACACCTTGACCAAAGAGCTTGGTGTGCTCAAGCAGAAGCATGACCCGGCGGTGGAGATTTATGCCGATGAGCATGCGCAGTATGGCGTGGTGGCCAAAGTGCTGGCCGCGATCCAGCGCGCGGGCATCAGTAAGTTCAGTTTTGTGATGTCGCCTGAGTCACGAAAGTAACGCGCCATGACCACCCTGATTTATCCTCAAGCTCAGCATGACTCACTGCTTTGGCAGGCCGTTGTGCTGTCGCTGGGGTTGCATCTGGTCGTGGTGTTGCTGTATCCAACATTGAGCCAGATTCAGTTGCCTGCCATCCCCGAGCGCATGGAAATTGAGTTTTTTTCGACCAAAGCGCCAGCCCCAGCCGTGCAACAGGTGTCACCGCCCGTGGAGACACCCAAGCCTGCTGAGCCACCCAAGGCTGAACCCAAGCCGATGGTAAAGCCTGTGACGCCTGTAGAGACACCCAAGCCGGTATTGGCAGCGCCTAATAGCCATGACGCAGATTACCGCGTGCAAGAGCAGCTTGTACAGCCGCCCGCCAAGGTTGAGCCAAGCCCGGCGCCGCCTGCGCCCAACAATACGGCCGAGAGTGCGCCGCATGCGACAAACTCAAGCGCTGAAAACACCGCTAAAGATGCCAAGCCCAGCGCTGCCGCAGTCGCCACCGCTGCTGCATCAACCGAGTCTGATGAGCTCAGTGCGAGTGATAGCGATGCCTGGGGGGATTATGGCGAACAACTGCGCTCACTGGTGAATAAAAGCAAACAATATCCAGCCATTGCCATCCGCCGTCACCTCGAAGGCGAGGCCACGGTGGTTGCGCAGTTTGTGCGTGGTGAGTTGGTCAATGTGACGGTTGCTGATAGCAGTAAACATGTCCCCCTCGATGAAGAAGCCATGCGCATGGTGAAAAAGGCCATTGCGCAACTCGGTGTCAAAGACAGCCTGAAAAAGAAGAGCTTCAAAATAACAATACCGGTCTCGTTTAAGCTGGAGTAACACGCGGTTTCATGAAGTCAGGCATGCTCAGAAAGTTTATCCCTCACTTTCGCTAACAGGTATGTCTGCTCTCCAACCCCTGTGCCTGCCACTTTCCTCCGGTGGGTACAGGGTCTTTTTTTATGTGAATATTGAGAGGAATCAATGGTGATCAATCATGGTAGCGCTGGTGACCGTTTAATGAAATAAACATAAGCTTTGGGAGAAGCATAGTGATATCAAACACAATTAAAACAATGTTGCTGGTGATGGTGCTATTGATCAGCCCGCATGCCCAAGCCAAGCTACAAACATTTGAAGAAGTTTTTAAGGGGAGTATGCCTTCGGTTAAAAGCTCGGAGGTTGGTTTTTATGGCGAGGTGGCCACGCTGCTGAGCGGGGATGTGAGACTAAAAAGTACACGGTACTTTTACTTTGTACGCTACCGAAGACCATTGATCTTAAGTCTATCCGCTTTAAATTACTCAAAATCATTTGCTCTGCAACTGGGTAAATTGCATCTTGTAATCCTCCACCCATTGCTGCGCATGATGGCGTTGTTTAGCGGTTGTACTGGCATGTAGGCTCGCGATGGTTTCACAGGTTTGCTGCGTGACTTTATCAATATGAGTTTGGTAAGCCGGATTCGGGCTGTTTTGCATACGTTCAAAGCCTGCGCGGACCAGTTGCGATTTTTCTTCGTTTGGCAAGGCGGGATCTCTTAATGCCTTGAGGATAGTCAACGCATCTTCGTCGCGCCGCAAAATTTCGGCATAGATGATAGCCGGATCAATGTCACTCTTGGCAATGGCTTGTTTTAAAAGGGTTATTTGTTTTTCGTTCAAGTCGCCATAGACTTTTTCAGCAAAATCCGTGGATTTCTCTAACCTCACTTCTCGCTGTTCTTCTAACGTTTCCTGCCACCATTCCTCTTTCCATTCCTGGTTGCGTTTTTCCAGTTTTTTCTCGAAATGCTGTAGTTGTTTTTCACTCAGCGTGTCGGCGACTTCGACGATGATAGGGATGACTTTTGTTTGTAGCATCTGCACATTTGATTTGATGGATTCAATGTGCTGGCAGGCCGTTTGTGCGCTCACATCATGGCTGAGGTCATCGTGAATCTCATCCAGCAACGACACATACCGCGGTAGCTCATTGTTACGATGCCAGGCATGCAAGTCCCGCAGGGCGGGTTTGAGTTTGGCTTTTTGCGCTGCATTAAAATCAAAATAATCATCCAGCCGCCATGCGATGAGTGCAGGTGCATTGTTGTAGGCGGTCTTGACCAGGCTACAACTCATGAGTAAAAGAGCGAGGGTGAGGATTAAAGTTTTTTTGATGATTCGCATGTTTCTACGACCAGGATTGCCGGACTAAGTTTGCGATACTGGCTACTTGTATTAGCGTGGATACTTGGGGTCAGAGTAAAAAGTTAAGAAATCTCACTTTTACCCTGACCCCATCGACATGTAACAGTAATGACTGATTGGCTTTAATTTTCTTGGCTCCTGGAGCACCAAGGGCTGTATGGCTTAATGTGCGATACGAATTTTAATTGATAACATCACTCTTCAATGACTATGTATATTCGAGCGGCCCGTGTTACTGCTGTTATTACATGGAGAATAGAGGCTTAAGTGAAGCATCGCCTATCCAAAAGCGCATGTGTCTGCTAGAGCAGACAAGGGCTGGGGCTAAACTCCCACGGTGATAGAGGTTGGCTTTTAACTGAGTGCGGGGCGATTATTCGCGATGAGATTGATAAATCGCCCAGGCATTTTTTCCTGACTGTTTGGCTTCGTACATCGCCTGGTCTGCATGGCGTATCAAGGTGTCTACCGAACAGCCGTGATCCGGGAAGATGGCGATGCCGATACTGATAGACACCGATACGGCCTGGCCATTGAGGTGCACGGGTTCTTGCACGGCTTGCAGGATTTTTCTGGCGTGTTGTGCCATGTCTTCGCTATCCCGAATATTGGCGGCCAGGATGGCAAACTCATCTCCGGCGAAACGGGCAAAGGTGTCGGCTTGGCGGGAAATCTTCTGAATGCGGCTGGCAATTTCAGTGAGTAACTGGTCGCCAGCCAGATGGCCGTAAACATCATTGACGGCTTTAAATCCGTCCAGGTCCATAAAGAAGAGCGCAAATTTTTTCTGTTCGCGCTGGCTGCTGTAAATGGCTTGTTGCAGGCGGTCCAGAAACAGGCGCCGGTTGGGCAGGCCGGTCAGGTTATCGGTATGCGCTTGCTGCCAGATGGATTGTTCAAGCAGCTTGGATTGTGAGATATCGGTATGCGTACCTATCATGCGTTTGGGGTTGCCATCGTCGGTACGCTCTACAATCATGCCGCGTGAGAGAACCCATTTGTAATCGCCATTTTTGCAGCGGATACGGTATTCGATTTTGTATGTAGACTGTTGGCCGGTCAAATAGGCCTGCAAATGGTCGCTGAAGTGTGCTTTGTCCTCGTCATGCAGCATTGAAACCAATGTGTCGAGACGCGGGGACATGGAGGCATTTTCGTAGCCCAGCATTTTGCGCCAGTTGGGTCCAAAGAAGTAATGCCCGGTGGCTAGATCGTAATCCCAGACCCCGTCGCCGACCGCGTCCATGGCCTGTTTCCAAAGCTCCTGGTTTTTGGTTTGCTGTTCGTAAAACGCCTGTAGCTGCTCACTGAGCTTGGTGCGCTGGATGATCTCCCGCCTCAACTCCATGAGTTTCATTGCCTGGTTAGCCAGCATGGTCAGCAAGGTCAGGTTGGCCTCGCTGAATTGGCGTGGCACATGGTCCATGACGCAAAACGTGCCGATCACATAGCCTTCGGCATTCATCAGCGGAATCCCGGCATAGGCAAGGATGTGTGGCTCATGAGTGACCAGCGGATTTTCTTTAAACAGCGGATGAAGTCGCGTGTCTTCAATCACAAGGCGGGTTTTATGTTCCACCGTCAGTTGGCAAAACACATCCTCACGCGGGGCCTCGCAGACATCCAGCCCCATGGCCGATTTAAACCATAGCCTGTCTTGCGCCATAACGGTGACGCTTGCAATCGGCGCAGAGAATAAGGTCGAGGCCAGGGCGACCAACTGATCAAAGTCAGCTTCGGGCGGAGTGTCAAGAATGTGATAGCTTTCAACTGCCGCCAGACGTTCTAGCTCCTGATTATGGTTTAACAAGTGAACGGTACTCCATCAAATCATACATTAAGTTGGTCACAAGCTTGGTAAATAGGTTCTCACACAAATCATACACTTATTAACGTAGATGCATTTGCTGAAATGCCTGATTTTTTGATGACTGTTCTTAATTATTATCGAAGGAATTAATTGGTGGGCCCGCTGGCTGGTGATATACAGCTGCCAAACCTGCACGATTAAATGCTGGTCATTCACCTCCCGCCGCATGTGTAGAGGTAGGCAGTTGCGGATCAACACGGTATGCTAATAACTATTCCGTTATTCATTCAGCCATCATGCAACCGCAATCCATCCAGCAAATCAATCTTTCTTATGATCAGCATCAAGACCGCCTGCTTATGCGTGCGGCGGTCAGTGACGAGCAGGAGATCCAGGTCTGGATTACCTACCGGGTCGCCAGACAGATTTTCAAGGTATTTAACCAGGAGGCGCATTTGCCGGTGTCTGGTCCGTTGCCCTTGTCTGAGCAAAGCCTGCCGGAAGCCACCCAGCAGTTTGTACAAGAGGCGGAAGCCGTAGAGGCCCTGGATGATCTGGACTTTGAGACGGCCTATCAGGCGCCCAAAAGTGTGGTCACCGAGCAAACCCTGCTGGCGGTGGAAACGCGTTTTGTCTCGGTCAACGATCAACTCAATCATGTGCAACTGGTGTGCGCCAATGGCATCAACGTGAATATCAATGTGAACCATGAGCTGGTGCTGGCGATCAGCCGCATGTTGCTGTTGGCCAGCAAAGAGGCTGGCTGGACACTGCCATCCGTGCCAGCCAAGGAACCTCAGCCCGTTTCGAGTATCGTAATGGACATCCCGGTAGAAAAACAGGTATTACATTGATGGATCAAATTACGCTGGGAGACAGCGGTATTCGCGTCTCCAGAATCACCTTGGGCACCATGACTTATGGTGACCAGAACACCCAACAGGATGCAGAACACCAGCTGGATTATGCGCTGGCAAATGGCATTAATTTTATTGATACGGCAGAAATGTACCCGGTGCCGCCCCGTGCAGAAACGGTGACGCGTACCGAAACCATGCTGGGGCACTGGATCAAAAAACAGCCGCGTGACCGGTTTGTGCTGGCCAGCAAGGTGGCCGGACCCCGCCGCGGCATGTACTGGATCCGTGGTGGCCCGAGCGGCATGGACCGTGCCAATATCCGCCAGGCGGTGCATGACAGTTTGCAGCGCCTGCAAACCGATTATCTGGATGTGCTCTATCTGCACTGGCCCGAACGCAATGTGCCCATGTTCGGCCAATATCAGTTTGACCCTCGCGCCGAACGGGATGTAGAAGGCCAGGCGATTGACTGGGTTCCTATCCAGACCCAGCTGGAAGTGCTGGATGAGTTGGTTAAAGAAGGCAAAATCCGTGCAATCGGCCTCAGTAACGAGCAACCGTGGGGATTGATGGAGTTGCAGGGCTTGCCGCGCATTGCCGTGCTGCAAAATTGCTATAACCTCATGAACCGCGGTATGGAGTTTGGCATGACCGAAGTGCTTTACCGGGAAGGGGTCGCGCTGGCTGCCTACTCGCCCTTGGCCTTTGGGCACCTCACGGCCAAGTATGTCGATGATCCGGCCACGCCCGGCCGCGTGACTTTGTTTGAGGGCTATGCCAAGCGCTATAAAAAGCCCGCGGTGCCGGCGGCGGCCAAAGCCTATGCCGAGTTGGCCCGTAGCCATGGCCTGACGCCGGTACAGCTGGCCTTGAGTTTTGTCTATCACCGCTGGTTTGTTGGCACCACCATTATCGGCGCGACCAGCCTGGCACAGTTACAAGAAAATGTGGCGGCTTATCAGGTCCACCTGAGCGAAGAGGTGCTGGCGGCCATCGAGCAACAACATCTCGTCATGATGAATCCAGCCCCTTAAGTTGGGCGCAATAGAAGGGAATCCATATGCTATTTTTTCGCAGACTGCGCAGCCAGTGGCGACATGAGCGGCTGTTGAATGCGCTACTGGTGAGTGGCCTGCTGCTGGCAGGTCAAGCACAGGCAGCCCTGGTGAACGACATGCAATCCGCTTTGCGTACTTGCCAAACCGAGTTTGCAGACGATGCTGGCCGGCGACTGGTGTGCTTTGATAAAGTGGCCGAGCAATTCGCGCCCAGCCATGTGGTGGCGCCTATCTTGGCCCCCAGCCAGGAAGCACTGGTCAAAAGCGTGAGTGCTGACACCGGCTACCTGTCACGCAAATGGCATTTGAATAGCCAGGATGAGTTGCATTTTACCGACCTTGAAACGCACCAGCTCAATTACATTGTCACCAGCTATTCGAGCAACCCTAACGAGGTCCCGGTTTCGCCGTCACGCCCCAACACGCAAAACCGTGACCTCGGACACAACGACCTGCATTTTCAGATCAGCCTGAAAACCCAGCTGATGAATATGTCAGACTGGCTGCCCAAAAATCAGTGGGTGCAGAGCGCGCGCTTATGGGGCGCTTATACCCAGCAATCGTTCTGGCAGGTTTACAACGAGGCACAGTCTCGGCCCATGCGCGATCATAACTATTCGCCCGAGCTGATTTTGTCGCTGGGGCTCAACAAGCCGGCAGAGGGAGGGCTGTGGACCGCCATGCCTAATATGCTCAATCTGGGCCTGGTGCATGAGTCGAATGGCCGCTCACAACCGTTGTCGCGCAGCTGGAACCGGTTCTACCTGCAAGGGGGCTGGCAATTGAATGAACAATATAGCCTGCTGGTCAGGCCATGGTGGCGCATCCCCGAGAACAAGTCAGACGATGACAACCCGGATATCAGCAAGTATATGGGCTATGGCGATGTGACCTTGCACTGGGACAATGAACCCCATACGCTGGCCGCCAGCGTGACTTTGCGTAACAACATGCGCAGTGACAACAAGGGCTATATCCGCACCGATGTGCAATACAAGCCGTTTAAAAACGAGAGCGTGAAGTTTTATGCCATGCTGGCCAGTGGCTATGGCGTCTCGCTCCTGGACTACAACCAGGCACAAAACATGTTTGGCATCGGCTTTGCCATTGGCGAATAGCTCGCCGCAGCTGACGGCCAAGTCCAATTAGGGTTATTGAATTATGTTACTGATCACCAAAACCTTTCAACGCTTTTTAGACTCGGAGCAGGCCAGCAGTGTCTTGCTAATGCTGGCTACCGTGCTGGCACTGCTGATCGCCAATAGTGTGTTTGCCAGCCACTATCATGCGTTCTGGCATCTGCACGGCTTGGGGCTCAGCCTGGAAGAGTGGGTGAATGATGGCTTGATGGCCGTGTTCTTCCTGCTAATTGGCTTGGAGCTCAAGCGCGAGTTATATGTAGGCGAGCTTTCCAGCGTCAACAACGCGCTGTTACCGACGATTGCCGCCCTGGGCGGCATGATCGCCCCTGCCTTGATCTTTTGGCAGTTGAATCATGGCACGGCTTACCAGTCCGGCGTTGGTATCCCGATGGCCACCGATATTGCGTTTGCCCTGGGCATGCTCTCCATTTTAGGCAACCGTGTGCCGGCGCCGTTAAAAGTGTTTTTAGTGGCTTTTGCCGTCATTGACGATCTTGGCGCAGCCATCATGATCGCCGTGTTTTACACCGCCTCAATCTCGCTCCCGCACTTGCTGGCCGCGCTCACTGTGCTTGCCTTGCTGTTTGCGTTGAATCGCTTGCGTGTGCTGTCTATGCTGCCATACCTGCTCGGCGGGGCATTTATGTGGTGGCTGACCCTGAAATCAGGCGTGCATGCGACGCTGGCGGGGATTGCGCTCGCGTTTGCCATTCCCTTTCAGCAACTGGCCGAAGACGAGGATTCGCTTTCGCAACGGCTGGAACATGCCTTGCACTTGCCCGTTGCGTTCTTCATTCTGCCGGTTTTTGCCTTTGCCAATACCGGTGTTCATTTGGCAGCGGACAGTGTGCAATCGGTGTTTACACACAGCAACAGCCTGGGCATTATGGCTGGGTTGATTGTGGGCAAGCCGGTGGGCATTATGCTGGCAGTGTGGCTCTCCGTGGTTTTCGGGCTGTGCAAGTTACATCCGCCTTTGCGCTGGGCGCACATTCTGGGCGCTGGTATGTTGGGTGGTATCGGTTTTACCATGTCCATTTTTATTACCAATCTGGCTTTTGACGGCATGGACGAGGCGATTAATCTGTCCAAAATGGCGATTTTGACCGGTTCGCTGCTGTCTGGACTCCTTGGCTGGGGATGGCTGAAGTGGACGCTGGGTCGCAGCCCGCGCTGATTTTTGGCAGCAGGAGGTTCTCAGTAAAATCATGAGTGGTTTTTAAGCCAGCTACGCAAGTGATTTCTTGCCCTGCGGCGTATAGTGATCCTTAACGAGATGCCCGTTGCCTCTCTTAATCACTCAAGGAGATTTATTATGTGGACTAAACCAGCAGCGACTGAAATGCGTTTTGGCTTTGAAGTCACCATGTATGTCATGAACAAATAATTCTGACCAAGGTTTTATTGCAAAACACCCGGTGTTAACCGGGTGTTTTGTTTTGGGCCGACGTTTTGTTGTGGTCAGGCTAAAAAGCAACGCGCAATACAACCGCTATTGCGGCGGTTAAATCTCTATGGATTTTGTGACGCTATCGCCTTCAGCCAGAAGGGTCAGTTTCGTCAAGTCCCAGTCAGGCTGTTCTGCTGCCAGGCGGCTACGGCCAAGTCGGTAGGCTTCTTCTACACTCAGCGCCAATACATTGGTCCCCCATACGCGCTCACTGGCATCGGGTGCGCCTTGCCAGGCGCTGATATAAAAAATGGCCATACTCACTCCTTGATTAACATGCTACAGACCATAGGCCGTCTGCATGCGGTTGAGACACATAGAACGTGTCAGTACGAATATCAGCAAAGTATCGCGCTGCCCGGCCAGACGCTCGTGTGATTTTACCTGTGACTTTCGCTGTGAGTTTTTCTGACCCATGCCTGCTGACCAGCGTTATCGGGGCTCACAATTCTTACAGCAAACTCAGTCTTGCTTTGATAGTGAGGGGAACCCTCGCCCGCCACACTCTCCGCTTAAGGTCACTGCATGAACCATCACCGTTGAGAGGAGACAGACATGATAGATGCCCGTGAAATTAAACCCGATATGCCCGTCACCACCGCCCAGTCCGAGCATGTCGCTGTGGTTGATCATATGGTCAGCGACGACCTGATCAAACTTAAACAAGACACGTCTGGCGTGCATCACTTTATCCCGGTGAGCTGGGTGATTTCGACTGAGGGCGGTATCGTGAAAATTAACCGGACGCTGGCGCAGGTGACCACAGACTGGGCCACTGAGGCATCATCCTGAGTTTGCCCTGCATCAAGGCTTAGGCGATGTGCACACGTGGACGGCGCTTGCCTGGACTTGCCCGTGAGCTCAATGTGTTGGGCGTGAAACATCGCTAAAAATCCGCTTCTGAGCAGCGCGCACAGCCAAAACAAAGACCTGCGTTGAGCAGGTCTTCGCTATCATGGTGCGCCAGTGCAGGGTGTCGGTGACTTTCTGGCCTGGTTTAAGAATGCGCATCGGCCTCTGCCTGCGCGGCATCCCGCAATTTCTTCACCTCGTCATGATTGCGTTTGGCGCCTTCGAGCTGACGAACAACCACAGCACGGATATGGGTTGGCAAATCCATTTCAGCGGCTTCTTGGTAAGCCTTCAGCGCCACATCCTCGCCGCGTTCGGTTTCATTAAGCACCGACAGCGTATTGTTGCTGGTGAGGGCTGTTTTAAGATCTATCCAGTGTCTGTGCAGCGCGCCGCCCAAGCTGGTTGAGGCGGCGGGTTCGCCCCCCTGCGAGCGCACCAGCCCTTGCAACTCTTGTACGCTGGCCGCCACCTCTTGCGAGCGCCGCATGAAAAAAGCCTTGAGTTGGGGATGATCGACATTCTCAGCCGATGCGCGAAACCCTTCTTCGCCATCGCGGGATACCTCAATCAAATCGTTCAGGGTAGCAATGAAATCGTCTCTGTCTGTCATGTCTCAGTCTCCAAAAGCGGTTGTTGATGGTGAGGAGATCTGAGTATGCGACAGCACAGCCTGGTCCCCCATCGGATGAATGCGCAAGCTGGTGTAAGAATGGCTATCTATAGGCCCGCTTATCTGGGCAGATAGGCCCATTTCTCCCACCTGGCCACGCCAAGGGGCTGCTTATGTTTCCGTCGGCCAACGTAAATTCTGACAGTCAGATCAGCCTGTTGCGGGTATGGATGCGGCTGTCCTGCTTGCATAATGGCGCATCGTTCTTTAACAGGAGATGATGATGAATCCCATCCGTTTATTCGACTATGTGACACCGCGTAGTGAGCAGCCCAAGGTGCTCGCGATGCCCAAACCCGGTGTCACGCAGTTGCTGATATTTTATATATTGCCACTGTCCTTGATCCCTTGTATCACGATGTACTTGCGGCTGGATCATCAGGTGCCCAAATTGTTTTTTGACCAATTACCAGGTAACCGCTTGCTGATGGTGAGCGTCGAGTTGTTGTTTCTGCAATTGCTGCTGGTGCTGGTGATGGCATGGATTACACAGCATCTGGCGCAGATGGTGGGTGTGAAGCCTGGCTTCCGGGATGCGCTGTTGTTAATCACGCTGGCGACAACCCCGCTGTGGCTGACTTCGCTGTTTTACCTGGTCCCCAGCCTGAGCGTTAATGGGCTGGTGCATGGGGTGGCGGCGCTGATTGCCGTTGCGCTGGTCTACCGCGGTGTGCGCTATGTGTTTGGTATCCGTGAGCGCGGGGCACTGTTCTCACTCACCCTGGCCATTATCTGCACCGCCGGGCTGGGCTTTGGCGTGATTCTGATCGGCTCGTTGATTTCGTGGGAAACCATTGAACAACTCCAATTTTCCGTCAAAAAACTGTAGCCAAGCGGTCGGCAGCGGCTATCATTTTCCTCCCCTGGTCAGGGTGCCGACAGGTTTGGCGGCTCAACGTGGTCGGGGCCGGGATCAGGCCATGCGTCAGCGCATAGCGGATCAACGCCGCATTATTGGTCACCCCCATTTTGCGCAAGATTTTGGCGCGGAAGACACTGACAGAGCCCGGCGCGATGGCAAGCTCGTCTGCCACGGCATTGACCGGTTGGCCTTTGATCAGTTTGAACAAGACCTGTAACTCCCGCAACGATAACTGCTCATGCCGCATGGGTTGTGACTCCGTCAACAGTTGGTGGTGGCGCGGCATCAGGCAGGATTTTCCGCGCGCAATGCTGCGGATGGCTGGAATCACCTGCGAACTTTGCGTGGTATAAGGCAGATAGCCATGACAGCCCAGACGGATAAAATGAATCATGCGGTCAGGCCGCTCACAGCCATTGATCACCAGAATCGGCAGCCCCGGGGCGGCATGTTTGAGATCGCACAAAACTTCAAGACCATTTTGGTTGGGGGCCGAAATGTCCAGAATAATCGCATCTAGCGGTTGCTGATGGATCAGGCGAATCGCTTCGCGCACCGTGGGCACTTCGTAAAGCAGCTGCAGGCGCAGGTCATTTTGTAACAGGGTGTGTAATGCGTGATGGCTCAGGGCATGACCATAAACCAGTAATAATTTTTTCATGGCGGTCTCGTCTCGTTTCAGTGTGATCAAAACCGGCATGCGAATACCGGGGCTTAAAACGCCTTTCAATTATTTTTTAATGTTTTTAATAGCGTGCGGCTAAGGCCTTAAGCCGTTGGGGCTGGGCGATAGACGCTGCGCGGTCTTGCCATGGTGCCAGCTTGGCTGGCGTCACTCTGGACCATGTTGATCTATTGCATCACTAGGGCGGCTGGTCATTGGGCAACGGCGCAGCTCAGTCTTCTACCACCGTCTGCGCACCAGCCGTTGCAGCTGCGCCCGCAGACCCATTCGAGTCGGTATGTCGGGCAGTTTTGTGGCTGCCTTTGACATTCCAGATCACATTGCCGACATCATCTGCCACCAGCAACTGGCCTTTTTTATCAACAATCACACCGACGGGACGCCCCCGTGCCTGCCCGTCTGCATTCAAAAACTCGGTCAGTACATCAATGGGTTGTCCGGCGGGTTTGCCTGCTTCAAACGGCACAAAAATGACTTTATAGCCGTTGTAAGGCTGACGGTTCCAGGAGCCATGCTGGCCGACAAACATGCCGTTTTGAAATTTCTCGGGCAGCTGATTGCCTTTGGCCGGGAATAGGCCCAGTGAAGCCGTGTGTGTGCCCAGTGCATAATCAGGAGGGATCGCTGTGGCAACCAGCTCAGGGCGGGGCGGTTGTACCCGCTCATCTACATGTTGGCCGTAGTAGCTGTAGGGCCAGCCATAAAAGCCATTCTGTTTGACCGAGGTCATGTAATCCGGCACCAGGTCACTGCCGAGTTCGTCTCGCTCATTGACCACGACCCATAAGTCGCCAGTATGCGGTTCCCAGACCATGCCATTCGGATTGCGCAAGCCGGAAGCATAGATGTGATGCTGGCCAGAGACTGCATCGACCTCCCAAATAGCCGCCCGCTCTTTTTCTTCATCCATGCCGTTTTCACCGACATTGCTGTTGGAGCCGACGCTAACATAGAGTTTGCTGCCATCTGGCGCGGGCAAAATATTTTTGGTCCAATGATGATTGCGTTCTGCGGGCAGGTCGGTGACTTTGGTGGGGACGGCGGTGATTTCAGTCTGGCCTGGCTTATAAGGGAATTTGATCAAGGCATCAGCGTTGGCCACATAAAAGGTGTCCCCAATCAGGGCCATGCCAAACGGCGAATGCAGGTCTTTGATAAAGACATGTCGTTCTTCTGCCACGCCATCGCCGTCATTGTCGCGCAGCAGCATGATGCGGTTCATGCTCTCAGCCCCTGCGCCGCCGTCTTTCATAAACAGGCTGGCAATCCAGCTTTTGAGGCTGAACCCTTCTTTGTTAGGTGGGTGATTGGTTTCTGCCACCAGAATATCGCCATTAGGCAACTCATACAGCCAGCGCGGGTGATGCAGGTCGCTGGCAAACGCAACCACTTGGGTGCCTGGCGCAGAGGCTGGTTTTTCACCTTGCGGCCAGCCAACCGCTTTTGCCACATGGACGGTGGGAAGCCAGCTGGCATGATAGGAGGACAGGTCTGGTGCTGGCCCATAGCTGGCCGACTCAGGCAGTTGGGCCGGTGGCGAACAGGCACTCAGTCCCAGCAGGCAACCGCTGATCAGGGACAGTTGAAAACGGGGCGGACGGTCTGTGGCGGTATGCATCGTGTACTCCTCTCTATCATCTGTTTCTGGTCTTTGCCAGACTGATTTTCATGGCATAGCCTGCCAGATGGCAGCTAGCGCCGGGTCGCCACAATCTGGTGAATGCCGGTGAGTCCCTGTTCAAACTGGATCAGGCTGGCGGTCAGATACAGTCGCCAGGCACGGTAACTGCGTTCGCCCAAGGTGCGGGTGATGTCCTGGTGTTGCGACGCCAGTCCACTCAGCCAGTGGCGCAGGGTCTGAACAAAATGCTGGCGCAGCCCCTCAATGTTAAACACCTCAAACTGGGCGGCATCCATACACTGCAGCAGCTGTGGAAAGGTGGCCAGCTTGCCTTGCGGGAACAACTGCTGATTTACCAGCGTATGGGCTGGGTCCTCAGGCTGCCAGGCTGCGCGCTCGTTGGTCATGCCATGGCTCAAAAACAAGCCGCCCGGTGTCAGCGCGGCATGGACTGTATTCAAGAACGCTGGCAAATGCGGTTCACCTACGTGTTCGGCGACCCCGATACAGACGGCTTTGTCGTACTGGCCTTGTGCCGCCACAGCGCGATAGTTGCCAGGGATCAGTGTCACCAGATGGGTGAGCTGTTCGCTTTGGATCAGCTGGCTGGCATAGGCATATTGGGCAGGGTTCTGGATATAAGCATGCACAAAGACCCCGTAATGCTTGGCCGCCCAGCAGGCCAGTCCGCCCCAGCCGCCACTGAGGTCGAGCAAATGGTCACCGTGTTGCAAACGCAGCTTCAGGCAAATCAGTTCCAGCTGGTTTTGTTGCGCCTGCCCGAGCTCACGCGTTTGGCCACAAAAATAGGCGCAGGAATGCAGCATACGTTCATCCAGCCAATGGCGATAAAACTCAGCTGGCGCATTGTAGTTGAGCGGCAACAGACCAGACTTTGGTACAGCGCCGTGGCTAGGGGGTAATGGTGCCAGGGCACGTAATGCACGCGCAAGTGTGGTGGCCAAGGGGATAGGCAGAGACTGGAAGTATTCCAGGCATTGCAGCGCAGCGTGAAAGTCGCCCACGACCTGGATGTGACCGTCTATATACGCAGTCATCCAGGGGACGGGTGTGGTCAACAAGTGAGGATCACGTACCAGTTCTGCAGACAGTGACAGCGTAAATGCCGGTGATTGCTCGCCCACATAAATCAACTGGTCATTCCATAAACGCAGGGCAAACGCATCTGTATAGTTTTCAAATAGCTGATTCAGTAGTAATTGGGCCTGGGTCAAGGCCTGTTGTTCTTCTTGTTGCCTGGCCTGAGGCCAATGCCAAAACTGCTCCAGCGTCAGGGCATCCAGTGGGCGTGCCTCTAGAGGCAGCACATTGATAGGGCGGTTGTACATGGGTGACTCCTCACAGTTGTCCGTGTTTCCGTCAAAAAATAAAGCCCCGCTTTGACTGCTGCGTTGCGTCAAATGAACATGTCGATGAACTTTCGCGTCGCCGCCGCAGTAAAAAAGCAGGTGGTTTGAATGTGTCTTCAGGCCTGAAGTGTAAGAAAAGCGCCCAAGCAGCCAATATAGGCACATGACTGATTGTCATGTCAGACCTGTCTGACAGTGTAGGCGGGGTGTCTTTTGCGGGCGGAATGCCTCGTTCTGTCATGCTTAACTCAATACCGTGACGCCCCTGAATGTTGCCCGTTTTCCTGTCCGACAACTCCTACAATAAATTGCGCCGTTGTGACATGGGCACTGGTTTCGCTTTTCTCCATAATCATTCACACATTCATTTTTCCAATCACCCTTACCATTGAGGAGACCATCATGAGATTAAAAACTGGCCTGGAAAATCGTCCAATGGCTACCTTGCCTCAAGCAAGCCCGAATGCAACATTGCGTGCTAAAACAAGTCTGGCCTTGCTGGTGTTAGTCACCGGCCTAGCTGCCTGCGACAAGCAAACCACGGCTTCCGGCGATCCCTCTGCTAAAACCGAGGCGGCTGCAAGCACTGAAACGATCAAGTTTGTCACCACTCAGGATGGCTCGCCATTAGAAATCAAGCCCGAATTGTTTGATACGCCAGCCGCCAAAGAATTTTTAGCGACAGGTAAGAACCCTTATGTCGGTAAAGAAGATGCGATTGCAGCAGGTAAAAAAATCTTCCAACTATATTCTTGCACCCAATGCCATGGCCCGGAAGCGGGTGGGCAAGTGGGCCCTGCGCTCACCGGCCCCAACTATAACTATGCCAAAGACGCCACCAATAAAGGCATGTTTGAAACCGTGTGGCATGGCACCAATGGCGGCATGGGGGCCAAAGGCAAAGGCTTGATGGACCCTTCAGACCCTAATAACGGCATCACCCCGGATGAGTTACTTAAAGTGATTGCCTGGATCCGTAGCCACGGCCAACTGACCGGCAATGAAGACGCCGCTTCGTGATAATCCTACAAATTTGAGGTCGCTAGGCTGACATACAGCCTGCCCGTGCATCCTTAGCATAGAAGCATGCCTGTCTGACCAGACAGGTTTTCTTCTTCTTCTTCTTCTTTGATAAGGATGCCCCTATGAACAATCCCCTTTCTTTTTTGATCGCAGCCCTGTTGGTGGCTAGCAGTGTGCCCAGCCTGGCTGCGGATCATGTCTCTCCCGATGCCGTGCCTCCGGCGCAAAAACAAAAAAACCAGGTGCCGGATACCACCAAAAACGGTAACTATCTGGAGCCGCAGCAAGATAATAATAATCTGCCGCCCAACACCAAAGACACCGCCAGCCAGCCGCAAAATGCCCAGTCTTCCAAGCCTGGCAATATGGAAAAAAGCAAACGCTTTCAGCAGGATCCGAAACAGGGTGGCACCGACGTCAAGTAACGATCACGGGCTTAAGCCCCTTGCTGCATATTGAGTGTCGGTAGCAACAGACCCGTGCGGCCCCGAGCCTATCTTCGTACGTGGGTTGCGCGGCATAAAAAATGCCCCTGGCCATGGCTGGCACAGGGGCAACGGAGAGAAGATCGTAGCGTGGGGACTTATTGTGCGACCACAATATCGTCTTTCACAGCAGTCACACCTTTGACATTTTTAGCCAATTGCACTGCTTTATCTGCTTCGGCCTTAGTTTTAGCCACGCCAGATAATTGCACCAGGCCATTGCTGTCGGTTTCAACTTTGATATCGGTGGCACTCACGGCTTTGTCCTTGGCCAAGGCCGCCTTTACTTTGGCCGTGATCACGGTGTCTTCTACCTTGGTACCAATGGAGTCGCCATCCGCGGCAAAACTTGCCATCGGCAACAATAAAGCACTTACCAGCAAAATGGATTTCAATGTCGTTTTCATGTGCAGTCCTTTCAAAATCATCGAGCCCTCATTATTCAAAAAATGCGCAGGGCCAGCCATACACCGGATTCTGATCCTGCCGTAGGAGTTGACTGACGAAGTTTGTAAGTACGATAAGATAGCGCTTTAGCGCTTCACTCACCGTTGAAATCTTTTTTACCATGACCACTACTTTTCCGTTGCTACATCATCAAGTCTTGAACGCGTCCAATGAACACTCAGGCACACCTTTGTTATTGCTCCATGGTCTGTTTGGTTCCGCCGACAATTGGGGCAGTATTGCCAGGTATTTCGCCCAGAAGCGCTCGGTGATCAGTGTCGATTTACGTAACCATGGCCGCTCACCTCACCATGAGTCGCAAACCTATGCCGAAATGGCAGCGGATGTGCTGGCGGTGTGTGAGCATTTGAACCTGGCAAAAGTGCATGTACTGGGTCATTCACTGGGCGGCAAGGTGGCCATGCAGTTTGCCATGCAATGGCCGCAACGCGTGAGTAAGCTGATGGTGGTGGATATGGCCATGCGCGCTTATGCCGACGTGCACACGCCGCTCATAGACGCCATGCTGGCGGTAGACTTGCACCAATGTGCGTCCCGCGGTGACGTGGATAAAGCGCTCGCTCCCGCTATCCCCAACCTGATGGTGCGCCAGTTCTTGCTCACCAATCTGCATAAGGTGGATGGTCGCTTGCAGTGGCGGCTCAATCTCGCGGCCCTCAAAGCCAATTATGGGCAACTGCAGTCAGCACTTTTGCCGCCAGTGGCCACTGGCCTGACGATGCCTAGTCTGTTTATTCGCGGGGAGCGGAGTGATTATGTCAATGCGCAAGACATGCACACAATTAGCCAGCACTTCACTCAAGCCCGCTTTGTCAGCCTGCCCACCGATCATTGGGTGCATGCAGAACAGCCGCAATTATTTATCCAGGCTGTCGACGCATTTTTAGCCTAGTATGCGTATGATTGTGCATCGGTAAAAACGGCGTGCCGCTTGCGATGCTGGGGACGATTAACCGCCAGAAGCGACGCCGTCTCCGCTTTTGCGCCTCCAATCACATTTAATCTATGTAGTCAGTAATCCATTGGGCATTTATGAAAATTGCTCTAAAATGCATTGGCATTAATGTATTGGGGATTGAGTAGTGCAGTGGTGGCATGAGGTATGGGTTGTTTCGATGTTACGTGAGCCGTTATACATACGGCTTCTGGTCATATTTGCGATCACAGCAGTGCTTCATGGCGTTTCTAGCCTACTACTGCATAGACTGAAACGCGTTGCCGAATACAGCCGCAGTTATCTGGATGATGCACTTGTTTATGGTGCGAGCCGCCCGTTACCAGCGCTCATCTGGTTATTAGGGTTGGCCTACATGGCTAAGCTATATGCCAAAGCCCATCATCCTGAAGAGTGGCTGGAGATGATTTCGCTGGTGCGGGATATTGGCTTTTTGCTGGTTGTGAGTTGGTTTTTCTGGCGTACGATCAGTGAGTTTCGTCAGCAGTTCATGACCCGCGACACGCGCAGTGACAGTCAGGTTGATCAAACGACCATCGATGCACTTTGTAAGCTAGGTTATCTGCTGGTCGTGGTGATTACACTGATCACCTTTTTGCAGACCATAGGGATAAGTATTTCTGGATTATTGGCTGCCGGGGGTATCGGCGGCATCGCCATTGGTTTTGCAGCAAAAGATATTTTGGCGAACTTTTTTGGCGGATTGACCATTTATCTTGACCGTCCGTTTAGTGTCGGAGACTGGATACGCTCGCCTGACAAGGACATTGAAGGCACCGTTGAAATGATCAGCTGGCGACATACACGGATTCGCCGCTTCAATAAAAACCCGATTTATATCCCCAATATGTTATTTACGACCATTGCGGTTGAGAACCCATCGCGCATGAGTCACCGCCGTATCCGTGAAACCATAGGGATTCGATATGCTGACCTTGATAAAATGGCTGGGATTGTCAGTGCAATTCGAGACATGTTGCAACATCACCCAGAGATTGATCAGTCTCAAACCCTGATCGTGAATTTTGTCACTTTCAACAAGTCTTCATTGGATATCATGATCTATGCTTTTACCCGCACCAGGGTTTGGGAAGAGTATCACCATGTAAAACAGGACGTGTTGCTCAAAGTGGGGGAAGTCATTTCGGCGCTTGGGGCTGAAGTGGCTTTTCCAACTCAAACGCTGCATTTGGCCACGCTGCCAGAACCCCAGTCGACTTAAACTGCATACCGCTTAAGAGCGCAATCCTGATGAAAATCATGAGCCGAATTCGCGTAAAACTGCGCTCAACAATTTTCAAGCAGGCGCTCATACTAGTCACACGTTTGAGTGTTAACTTTTTAGGAGATCTACCATGTGGACTAAACCAGCAGCGACTGAAATGCGTTTTGGCTTTGAAGTGACTATGTACGTAATGAACAAATAATTTTAGCTAGGCTAAAATGACAAAAGCCCGACTCGATGTCGGGCTTTTTGTTTGGGGCACAGGCATTAGAAATGCATGGTCAGTGTGACTTCTGCGCGGCGCGGCGCACCAGGACCATTGAGGTTATTGCTGGTACCGTGGCCAGAAGCATAGTAACGCTTATCGGTCAGGTTTTTCAGATTGAACGCAAGGTCGTAACGTGAGCTATGATAAATGGCTGCTGTATCTGCCGTCATATAACTACCGAGGGCCACCAGATTGTCATTCGACGCATAGCGATTACCGACATAATTCAGGCCACCGCCCACACTCCAGCCTTCATTGAGTTGATGCATTACCCACAAGTTGGCGCTGTTTTTTGGGGTGAGGGCTGCCCGTTTGCCTTGTAAGGCAACGCCGTTTTGTATCGCTACTGAGTCAGTGATGCGCGCATCCAAATAGGCGTAGCCAGCAAACACTTGCCAGCGTGGCGCAAGTTCACCCGTCATGGTCAACTCCAGTCCTTCTGTTAATTGTGTCCCCACGCCTATCAAGGCATTGTTGACTGGATTAGTCCCTTTGATGTTTTCGCGCTCAAGATGAAACAGGGCGGCGGTGGTAGACAATTTGCCATTGAAAAAATCGGTTTTGCTGCCGATTTCAATATTATTGGTCTCTTCCGGGGCTAGCTGGCTTTGCTGCTGCGAGAAGCTCAAGGTTTCGCCAGAGGGCTGGAAAGAGCGACTCAATGAAATATAGTAAGACTGCCAATCCGTGGGTTGGTAGACCAGGCCAGCACGCGGGCTCCAGGTATGATCTGTGCGCTCGGGGCTCACCGTAGACAAGCGGTCTTCAACCTTTTGCGCGAAGCGGTCATGGCGGCTGCCGACCAGCGCTTTCCAGTGCTCGGAAAGCGTAATCATGTCCTGCACATAGACGCCAGTCACTTGCAGGATGGTCTGGTTACTGAGGTTGGGATTGCTGCCGCGCACGCCAAACTGTGACAGGCTGGGTAATACCGGATCAAACAGGGAGACGGTCACCGTCGGGTTGCTCCATGCCCAGCGCTTCATGGTTTTGCGTTGCTCGCCTACTTCCAGACCGTAGAGTAATTGATGCTGCATGCCAGCCCATTCGGCTTTTTGCAGTACTTCAAACTGGTTGAACCAGCCATCGTCCTGGCGCCATAACTGGTTGTGCGTCAGGGTCGCCGTGCGCAAGTTATCATTCACTGCCGAAACCAGCGTGTTGTTGCGATCCATTTCGTAATGATAGGCGCCAAACATATTGCGCACGGTCCATTGATCATTAATTTGGTGTTTCAACACCGCGCGGCCAGACAACACGTCCGAATCGGTGTAATCATCATCGCGGGCATTGCGTGAGCCATAGTAGGTGTCTGGATCAATGTTGAGCGGCTTGCCCCGATAAGCCGGGATCCCGAAGTCGGTCACTCGGCGGTCATGCAGTTTTTCTACCTGCAACAACAAGCTGGTATCTTCTCCCAGTTGCAAGTGCAAGGAAGGGGCAAGGTTTTGCCGCTCCAGAAAGCCCTGGTTTCTAAAGCTGCCGGAATCCTCTACGGCGCCGTTGATCCTGAAGGCGGCTGAATCCCCCAGTTTGTCGCCGACATCAAACTCGCCGCGGCGCTGTTTGTAAGAGCCGCCGTTGAGTTTAATGGTGCGGATGGTCTCGCCAGGTTTTTTTGTGATACGGTTAATCAAGCCGCCAGAAGAGCCACGTCCATACAATACTGCGGCTGGCCCCTTGAGCACTTCCACGCGCTCAATATTTGACAGGTCGCGGTAATACAGCGCGTCATCACGCATACCATCAATATACATGTCACCCATCGCATCAAAACCACGAATCACAAACTGGTCGCGCTGGCCGTCACCCAGATTCAGCGAGACGCCAGGCACGTTCTTCAATACATCCTGTAACGAGTGCGCGGCCTGGTCCTGAATGATTTGCGCAGGGACCACATCGACTGTTTGCGGAATATCCCGCAGCGGTGCAGCAATTTTGGTCGCTGTAGTATTCACCAGGGGCTGGTAGTCAGTTCGGCTGCTTTTCTTTTCCTTGACCGAGACCTCGGGCAAAGTGTCAGACTCGGTATCATTTTTTGCAGCGTCAGCTGCTTGCGCGTATGTCGCCTGGGTTGCACTGGCCAAAAGCAAAGCCAGCGCAATCGGCCGTAACGTCGATGAGTGGTAATACATGAAAACTCCCATTGGATAAAAAGCTCTGCCAGGCAGAGAGGCGTGCGGTTGAGTCTAGGCTCAACTTCTGTTAATGGTAATGATAACGATTTTCATTAATAATTTGAAGGATGCAGCAAAGAATTTGCTTCTGTTAACATCAGGCTGGTGAAAATCATGAGTTGCATTCGCGTAAAAGCGCGCTCAACAAAAGGCTGGCGGGCAGGCATACTGGCTACACGTTTGATTGATTGTTAACTTTATCTAGGAGATCTACCATGTGGACTAAACCAGCAGCGACTGAAATGCGTTTTGGCTTTGAAGTAACCATGTACGTAATGAACAAATAATTTTAGCTGAGGCTAAAATGACAAAAGCCCGACGAGATGTCGGGCTTTTTGTTTGCTGGGGCAGGGTTAAACAGTGACGACTGGAAAATCGATTTCAGTTTGCACAATATGATTGGTGTAATTTGTCAGGGTGTTTAAAGCCACATGCGCAATCACCTCCAGTAGCAAGCCGTCATCCACGCCGGCTGCATAGGCTGCCGCGATATCCGAATCCGACAAGACCCCGCGTTGGTTTACGATCTTAACCGCCAATTTCAGTAAACCGTCAGTCACTGGGTCGGCGGCCTCGCCCCGACGGGCAGCCTGAATCGCTTCTGCATTCAGGCCGGTGCCGCGGGCCACCAAACTATGTGCTGACAGGCAATATTGGCAGCTGTTAGCCTGGCCGATAGCGAGCGCCAGCGCTTCACGCTGTTTTGCCGTTAAGCGGCCATGGCTGAGCGCTTCGCCAAAAGCCAGTTGGGCCGTTAACACCGCGGGTGCTTGGGCAACGGTGGCATACAAATTAGGCACTTTACCCAATTTGGCTTGTACAGCATCTAATGTGGCATTGATCTCTGCACTGGCGGTTTGACGGTTAATTGGTTGAATACGGGCCATGATAAGTCTCCTTAGTTTAGTAAATTGGAACGCTTGGTGCGTTGGAGATATCATGCAATACTCATGATTATTAAAGGTCTCATTATGTTGATCAGGAGTCTCGTTTGGACCCGTTGTTGCCACTATTGAATCAAATCTCACTCTCGGCCCAGGTGTTTTTCACCGGTGATCTTTGTCAGGTCGTGAACTTTGATGGGACTGGAGCGGTGGGGCATATTCATTTGTTGCGGGCGGGAAAGCTAGACCTGATGTTTCGCGATAAACCTCTCGCGCGTATAGACCAACCGAGCGTGGTGTTCTTACCCAAGCCTAGCAGTCACGTGCTCAACCCTGTAGAGGGTGAGCCGTGTGAATTGGTGTGTGCCATGATTAATTTGGGCGCAAACGTACGCAGCCCGCTAGCCACCGCCTTGCCTGAATATGTGATCGTGCCTTTAAGCGACATGCTACAAATTGCGCCGACCTTACAACTGCTGTTTCATGAAGCCTTTGCGCAAGACTTGGGGCGGCAACCCGCACTGGATAGGCTGGCAGAATATTTCCTGATCCAGATTTTGCGCCACGTCATTCAACATGGCCAACTCCAACAAAGCATTTTTTCCGCACTGGCCGATGCGCGCCTGTCGCAAGCTGTCAAAGCCATGCACGAACAACCCGCTTACCCCTGGACCCTCGAAACCCTGGCCGATACAGCGGGCATGTCACGTGCCCGGTTTGCTGCCAATTTCAAAACCACCGTTGGCATCCCGCCATTGGAATACCTCACCGACTGGCGGCTCTCGATTGCACAAAATCTGATCCGGCAAGGCAAGTCACTCAAAAGCATCGCCCCTCAGGTGGGTTATCAGAGTGTGGCTGCCTTTAGCCGGGTGTTTGCAAAACGGTTGGGCACGACGCCTGCCGAGTGGCATTGATCAAGTCGCGCAACGGGGAGATCACGTATTTTGATGGATTGAAAAATGGTATTCCATGAGATTCAGCTCCCTTAAGCAGGCGCCCTCAGCACTCGATGTCATTATCTTACATTCATATCAGCGCAATCGCACTCTTCACTGCAGCCCCGCTTTCTTATACTGTGTGTCCGTATAAAAAACAATTTTGGAGATGACCATGGCTACAGTGACAGGTTTATTTAGAGACCAGGAGAGTGCAGAGCGCGCATATCTCTCCGCTACGCAAGCGGGCTACAGTACGAGTGATATTAATGTGATTATGTCTGAGGAAACACGTGAGCGTTATTACGGTAAACATGCCACCTTAGAAACCGAAGTAGGTAGCAAAGCGGCCGAGGGCGCTGCTGTTGGCGGCGCACTAGGTGCAACGGCCGGTGCGATCGCAGCAGCTATTGCCGCCGCAGGGACCGTGCTCACCCTGCCAGGCTTGGGGCTCGTTATCGCCGGGCCTTTAGCGGCTGGTGTCGCCGGTGCGGGCGCTGGTGGGGTGACTGCTGGCTTAGTCGGTGCTTTGATTGGCTGGGGGATCCCTGAGGATACTTTAAAGGAATACGAAACAGATGTTAAAAATGGGGGAATCCTCATTGGCTTAAACTCAAGAAGTGATGAAGATACCCGCCGGTTCCAAAGTGAGTGGAATACGCCAGTCGCTAGTGGCATCTAAATTTAGCCATTGGATAAAGTGAAAAAGGCTTCCAAACGGTGACTCACCTTGGAAGTCCTTTATTTATTGAATCAAGCGTATTCTCATATGGGGGCAAATTTAACTTCATTGATATGCGTGACTCATACTTACCAGCCTGTTCAGCGATATTGAGGTGCTTCTAACTGCGGTCAGGAAAAGCCGCCGGCATAATGGCCTTTTGCAGCGTAATGCCCTTTAATCACAGTCCATCCCGGTCATGAAATTCTGCCCGGATAAACGCAAACCCTGTTTGTTGCGCGTTAATATAACCAATCCCTGGGTATGGCAAGTGCGGGGCAGCAATCATGGCGTTGTTTTTTGTTAATTGCTCAAACTGTGCTTGGCGTTGTTTGGCAGCGGCTGGCTGATCAACATCGTAAGTAATCGTGATGTCAGGATGAGGAAACTGCACCGCTTCCACATGCACGGAATCCCCAATGAATGTAATCGACTGGCCCTGGCTTTCCAACCTGTAGTAGTAATGTCCTGGCGTATGGCCGGGTGTCGGGTAGGCAGTAAAATCGGCCAGGATCTTTTGTTCGCCGCTAAGCGGTTTTACGTGGCCTGACGCCACATATGGCTGCATCGCAGTTTGTGCCTGCTGAAAATAGGCTTTGTCATAGCCACTCACCCCGTTTTGATTTTTAGCATCTAGAAAAAAATCTATATCGGCTTTACCCACGTAGATATTCGCATTGGGGAAAACCGCTTTACCCGCATGCACCAGTCCGCCTGTATGGTCGGTATGGATATGGGTAATCAATATGTCAGAAATATCTTCCGGTTTCAAGCCTAACTTGTTTAAGCGCTCACTAAACTTGCCGCCAAACCCCTTGCCAAAGAAGTCGCCCGCGCCTGTATCCACCAGGATTAATTTCTTGCCGGTGTTGATTAAAAACACATTGATGGATGCCTCAACCGGGTTATGTAAATGCACCTGGTTTAACAAGCCATCCACCGTTTGCTGGGGCGCACCTTTTAGCAATACATGTAAGTCTTGTGGCACCGTGCCATCTGAAATTACCGTGATTTCATACGTACTTAATTTGAAGGTGTAGTAACCAGTTTCAGCGTGATATTTAACCACTGAAGCCGTTGCTAATTCAGCCCCGGCAACAGAAGTGTTGGCATAAGCCAGGCACTGTAACAATAAGCCAATGGCTAACACCGTCTTCTTGAATGCCATTCTTTTTCTGCTTTGCACATTGCTCATCCATACTCTCCTTTTGTATTTAAAGTGCCATCAGAATACGTATAATTAATGATTATTTAAAATTGAATATTTGTATTGGATGTATAAATATTATGGATATAAAAAGAGCCGACCTGCCTTTATTGATTTCGCTGGATATTCTTCTGGAAGAAAAAAATGTCACCAAGGCGGCGCAAAGGCTCAATATCAGCCAGCCCGCGCTCTCTACGCAATTAGCCAGGCTGCGAGTGTTGTTTGAGGATCCGTTGCTAGTCCCTGCTGAAGTAGGGCGCGGTATGGTGCTGACTGAGCGGGCTTTAAACCTTCAGCATAAATTACGGGCATCGATTAACGAGCTTAAATTTGCCGTTAATTTCAAGTCCAGTTTTGACCCACTCACCTCCCGTCGCAAATTCACCATTGCCACCAACGATAGTGTGTTCACCATTCTCGGCCTGCCAGTCTTAAAAAAAGTGCTTTCCTTTAATAATCCAGGGCTGCAAATTTCATTCGTGTCAGTGTTTGGCGTGAATGTGAAAGAAGACCTGGAGAAAGGTCATATTGATCTATACATTGGCGATATCAACAAAATGCCAGACAGCCTCAAAGTACGGTATTTAATGAAAGACAGCTTTATCATGGCGCAGAAAAAAGGACATGCGAGAGGCACAAAAAAACCGACACTCAATGAGTATTGCCAGTTATCCCATGTCATCGTATCTGCAAAAGGTGACTTATCCAGCTCAATTGATCACTTGTTATCCGAGCAGTCTCAAACCCGCAACATTGTCGCCTCAGTGCCCAGTTATAACCAGATTGCCTTGGTGCTCACCAATAGCGATTGTGTTGCAACCTTACCTAAGCAGCTACTCGAAAAATACCAAGACACATTGGATTTGATCGAGCTGCCATTCGCCATCCCGCCTTTTGAGTTAGGTATGGCGTGGCATGTAAAGTCTCAAGAGGATGAGGCGATGGTTTGGTTAAGGCAACAGTTTGTGAGTGTGTAGCTGAATTATTTGGATAGGTGAGTTCGGTATCTACACAGACTCGCGACAAAATTTTATAAAAGCTAGGTCACTCAGGAACAACAATCACCTTAGTTCCTCCTGGTGTCAATCCTCCAGAGATATTAAGAGGTCGAACACCTTCAATATCCGGAGAGAAATAAGGGCCAGGTTCTTCATAAGGCTGAGCTTTCACCTTATGTTTAATAAAAGTGGAACCATTCCATTTAAAGTAAATATCATAGGTAGGTTTTCTGTCATCCCATTTCGGATTCTGCCAAGTCCAAGGGAATGCAGGTAGCACCCCATTTTCATCCAATGAGATAGTAGTTCCAAAATTATCAGACTTAGGAAATTGAAGTTTACGTGGCAAGAACTCGTTTTCTTTTGGCGCAATCAATCCCAGTTTTTCTGGTTTTACAGGAGTCATTTTTTTATTGGTTTTAGATGAAATGTACGCCTCAAAGTCCCAAGTCTGTCCATGAATACCCGACTCATGAGCAAGAAGGTATAGAGTATCTCCATTCTTTTTTGCATATGCACGTATATGAAAGACGTCATCAGTTGTACCACAGTGTCCAATAGTCAAAAACTGTGCATCTGACTTCTTTATGACCCAATCCCAATCATCTTCATCAGGAGCGGTTAATGGAATATCAATGCATTGAGCTAAATGCCCATTAGGTTTACTGGTTGCCCGCTCAAATTCAGACCGACTGATGGACTCAGTCAAGCTAGCTGAAAGTTTATAAATGGCTTTTAATTGAGAAAGTGGACTTAAATTTTCATCATAAGCATGCCCAGAAGCTATAAACAGATTTAGGAAAATAACAATTAGAAGTCTGCTGGACATACTAACTTTCATATCAACTTTGATATTTGATTCTATCTTCATAAATAGTAATACCACAAACCAGAAAAGACCTAAGGGGTTAACCTAAAGTCTCATTTTGTACTGCCAACTCAATCGACTCTGAATATCAACGCTAGAGACTACCGCCTTGATATATCGCAACTCGCAGCACAAGCCAACATATCGGCGAATAATTTCCATTGGGATTACTGTCTATCAGCCAGCCCCTGATTGCTTGGGTATGTCTCAAGGCGTGCGGTTATAAGCAGTGTTTTTAGACTCCAAACCGGGGGGAGCTATTTGTAGTTTTCCAGTAGAGATTTCTCAATGACTCATGAAAAACGGAATAAATCAAAAACAAAACTTCTCCTCAATCTGCTTAAATATCAACTCCAAGAGATCTGAACATGCATATATTGTTTTCAAAAGATACTCAGCATCGGGATTCAAAATAGCTTGGCTATCACTCGGCGGAGCTAGGCCCACTTCGACAATCTTTCTTATATAAACCTCATTGATTTTCCATGAGTTGTGAACGCCAAGATCCCTTCTTGCTTTGGCCTCTATATATACTAACCACTGTTTTTCTAATAATGAGCTATCGATTGATAATATATTAGATATATCACTAAGATATTCGAGGGGCCTTTTGTACATTATCTTATTAAGATAATCTTCAACCGCTGACAAAATCAATTCGTCTTTCGTTAAGTTAATAATTTCCGTCAATTTAAATTGGGTTGATCCAACCTTTGTAGGATAAGTTACGATTACTGCCTTCAATATATCCACCAAAAAAGCCTCAAATGCAGATATGAGGGAGATAAATAAAAGGCTAGCAAAATAATCAATATGATTCATTGAATACTTTGTAAGCCTGCTGTCCAAGTCTTTAAGTTGATTACTTAGCCCTATATCTAACTTTGATGCCCGACCAACCTCCATTAACAGCATCATAGAACTTGGTATTGAGCCCACTTTATACCTGTAATTTATATGAGCTTCTATTATTGCTTTATGTAAATTTTCTTTTTGCATCACGTATCTCTCGGATATCAAAATTTGTTTGTCAAACAATGCACTAAATCGAAGTCATCAACAAGTCGCTAGAAAACAAAAAGACCCAAGGCGTTAACCTTGAGTCCTTTTATAAATGGTGGCCCCTCTGCGAGTCGAACACAGCACTAACGGATTATGAGTTCTGTGCTCTCACCCGTTCATTAAGCTGTAATTAGCATGATTACTATGTCCGCCAAGGATGCTTAGGCACATCACAGACACCAGCTACATTCACACCAGCCTGTGCAACTAAATGATCATTTTCAACCGTATCCCCGCTGACGCCAATTGCTCCAATGAGCATCCCATCCTCATCCACAATCGGTAATCCACCTGGGAAAGTGATCAAGCCATCGTTGGAGTGCTCGATACCGTATAAAGGCGAACCAGGCACTGAGAGTTTGCCGATTTCGCCTGAGGGCATGGCGAAGTAACAGGCGGTTTTCGCTTTTTTGATGGCGATATCAATACTGCCGACCCAAGCATCATCCATTCGAGTAAAGCTTTTCAGGTTGCCACCAGAGTCCAGTACGGCGATACACATCTTGACGCCGATTTGTTTGGATTTTTCAACTGCTTTTTCAATGATTTCTTGTGCGACTTCAAAGCTTACGTGCATGTGTTTTCCTTATGGGTAATTGATTGGTATCAATGTGACTATGCCCACAGGTTTAAATTCATTTAACTTTGCATGCGCTTGAAATCACGTGCTTTGCAGAGCTTCGCGCACAAATAAAAACGGCTCCCATTTCTGGAAGCCGTTTTTATTTGGTGGGAAAGAGACCACTAAACACCATTTGTAATGCAATGATTTAAAACACTATTGTTGGTTAAATAAATCTTACATACCCCAAAAGTTACCCTATCTCTATGGTAACAATCACTTTTTGAATTCTAACATAGAGTGTTATAACTATTCGTTAACGATTTTTAGATCGTTTAACGTGACTTGAATAATCCCAGTTATCAATAAAGGATACACGGAATAAGTGAGCGAGCGAGATAAAGTGCAAGGCGCACGGCGCGGAAAATACGAGGCATATCATAGAGATAGGCGAGTGTTTGAGCACCGCGCAACGCAGCAATTTGCTCGCGCAGCCACTTATGCCGTGTATCCTAAACTCACTCCACCTTAAATGGCTTCCTCCATGCTTAAGAAGCGAGTGGCATGCTCAGTGACTCCCCGTTTTATACTCTCGATTAATTGCATCGGAAACTCTTCTGGCAGCGATTTTTCAATTTCTTCAATTGCGGGAACGATGTTTGAAGCAATTCTATACATTTCATCAAAAGCTTCTGGAACGCCTAACTTGGCACAAAACTCCTTCCAGTGGCGAGGGTAAATCTCACTGATCTTATAATGTGCGTTTTTAGTTCTAATCGCCATCGCAAGTTTGGCTTTTTTGTAGGGCAGTTGATTTCGCGCATTTCCAATAATTGGCCACGCAGATAAAACATCATATAGCGGGGTGAGTTGAAATGCTCCGCCTGGTTGTATAGCCACGGAGAAGTTTTTGGCATGTCCATCTGTTGCTGCCAGTAACCAAAACACAAATTGTGTTTTGATGAAGTGTAGCCTGTCCTCTTGTGCGCGCGCACTTGCCGTTAAGTGACTCATAATCTTTTCGATTGACGGGCCGCCATGATCTTCATACTTCATTTCGCCGGGGAGTCCAAATACCTGACAGAAGTCTTCTTGCGGGATTCTGGCGATCCATTTGCCATCATCCACCCATTTTCTGTCAAAGCGCTCCACCACCAGTGCTTTGGTCCCATCAAAGTGGCCAATCTCTGTATTGGCGATATTAAATCCCAGTTTTTTTAAGATCTGCGCGCACAACCACTCATTTTCAATTGAGTCGGTCATATCAAAACGCTGCTCACCACCAATGAGTCCGAGTGGGAGTTTCAATATATGTGTGGTTGGTGTTGCCCCAAGAGGGCGCAGCCATTGTTCTTTCACCCGAAGTAACGCTGTTTTTTCTTGCGCCCCAGCGATTGAAATTCTGAAAGACTCCTCATCAAAACTTTGTCCAAGTGTTCTTCCAGAGGAGGCTGCGATCAGTATTTGGGATATATCTGTGTGGGTTAACGGTAGGCCGTGTATTTCATCAAATGCGGCAGGCGTTTCGCCGATGTGCAGTAGTTGCACTGCGCCAACACAGTCTCGTCCTATCGCCTCTAATAGATTAAAGGCTTCAGTGGATTGCGTTTTAAAACTGAATTGAATCCGTTTTCTAATATCAACGGAGTCAGGCAGAAGGTTGTCAAAGTAATTAGTGACTTCTTGCCCGGTGATGATGTTGTCAACAGTGCTCATGGGTAAAGCGTTTGAAAGCGGTCTGGCGTATGCAGACTTTATCCAATTAGCATCATATTGAAATTTGCTTGACCGACGATTCCCCTGTGCCCAAGTGCCAACTAACTGGCCATTCATCCAGACATTTAATGCTTGCATTACCATTTTGCCTGTTTAGACTCGGTGGCTTGCTTTTGAGAGTCTCTTAGATCTGCTGTCTCAGAGTTTTTGTTGGTTGAGTCAGTACTTTCGTAACTCTGATCATCATCACTATTCAATTCAAGTGACATTGATACGCCTAATATATTGAATAGGTGCAAAAGCTGATCAAAGCTGACCAGGTTGGGATTTCTCTCAATCTGGACAATCCTGGATTGTGATAACCCCAGCTTGGTCGCAAGCATTTGTTGCGTCCAATTTCTTCTTTTTCTTAAAGACTTGATATGCGCTTTAAGCTGTTGTCCGGAAGTGATCGTCGTTTTCATTGCACCATCCTATTACATAGGAGTAATAAAATCAATAAATTATATAAATGTACTAAGCATGGGTTTTTTGGATTTTATTACATTAATATAATAAATTAATGATATTATATTTGTATAATATTATGATTGGGTTTGTACAGTAACAAAATAAAGGTTGATACTTACCAATCAATTTGCGGAGTCGCTTAAAGTAGTATTGGAGAGGTATTGGCTACTACGTGGCTACTAATGCCATGAATAGTATAAATGAAAACGGCCTCCATCTCTGGAAGCCGCTTAGGTATTGGTGGTGAAAGAGGGACTTGAACCCTCGACCCCAGGATTATGAATCCTGTGCTCTAACCAGCTGAGCTACATCACCAGATTTGAAAGACCGCGATTATAGCAGTTGTATCAGGGCACGACAACATTCCTTTGTGACCTTTTTTACTACGCATTTTCTTGAATTGCGGGGTGGTAGGGTTTTCATCCGTTTAGTTTTGGGAGTATGCTAAAACTTAAACCTATTAAAAGACCGGGAAAAGGATGAGCGAGCCTGCAAGCAAGCATAGCGGCGTATTGCATTTGAGCAAGGTATTTGCCGATGCGTTGCGACTGCGCGATGCTTATACACGTTTGCATAGTGACCGGGTAATGGCGCTTTCGAGAGGGATAGGGCTGGATATTGGCTTAACCAGCCAAGAGCTGGATGCGTTGGAGCTGGGGGCTTGTTTGCATGATATTGGCAAGATTGTGGTGCCAGATGCGGTGTTGATGAAGCCAACCCGGCTGGATGCTGATGACCGGGCCATCATGCAGGTGCACCCTGAGGTGGGGGCCAATCTGATTGCAGCTTATGCGCATAATGAGGCGAATAAGGTTGCGCAAGTCGTGCGTCATCACCATGAGTGGTTTGATGGTAGCGGTTATCCTGATCGTTTGGCTGGAGAGGCGATCCCGTTATTGTCACGCATTGTGACGGTGGTGGATAACTATGATGCAATGGCGGTGCGGCGCGTGTATCAGGAGGCGCGGCCACATGATGAAATTTTGCGCATTATGGAGAGTGAGTCTGGCAGCAAGTTGGATCCCGATTTGTTCCAGCGGTTTGTTAAGGTGATTCATGATCCACGCTATGCCGAGTTCAAGGCGTCGTGAGGCATAAAAAAGGCTGGAAATCTCCAGCCTTTGATTTTTTGCCTGATGCTGGGTTAGACGTTGAATCTGAAGTGCATGACGTCGCCGTCTTGCACAATGTACTCTTTGCCTTCGAGGCGCATTTTACCGGCTTCTTGTGCGCCTTTTTCGCCTTTGTATTGCACGTAATCATTGTAGGCAATCACTTCGGCGCGGATAAAGCCACGCTCAAAATCGGTGTGGATGACGCCAGCGGCTTGTGGTGCGGTCGCGCCTTTTTTCACAGTCCAGGCGCGCACTTCTTGTACGCCAGCGGTGAAATAGGTTTGCAGGCCCAGCAGGTCATAGGCGGCGCGAATGACGCGGTTGAGGCCGGGCTCTTCCTGGCCGAGTTCTTGTAAGAATTCGAGTTTATCGGCATCGTCCAGCTCAGCGATTTCGCCTTCAATTTTGGCGCAGATGGTAACAACGGGGGCTTTTTCGGTTTTGGCCAAGGCAAGCACTTTGTCTAAATGCGGGTTGTTTTCAAAGCCGTCTTCGGTCACGTTGGTGATGTACATCACGGGTTTGACGGTAATCAGACACAACGGTTTGAGCAGATTGAGTTCTTCGGCATCCAGATTGAGGGTGCGCACCGCTTTGGCTTCATTGAGACAGGGCAGCACTTTATCCAGCACTTTGATCAGGGCAATAGCGTCTTTGTCGCCGCTCTTGGCTTTTTTGCCTTCGCGCTGCATGGTTTTTTCAACGGTTTCCATGTCGGCTAGCGCCAGCTCGGTGTTGATCACTTCAATGTCGGCGAGTGGGTCAACCTTGCCTGCGACGTGAATCACGTTGCCGTCTTCAAAGCAGCGTACCACGTGGGCAATGGCGTCGGTTTCACGAATATTGGCGAGGAACTTGTTGCCCAGACCTTCGCCTTTGGAGGCACCTGCGACCAAGCCGGCAATGTCCACAAACTCGACGATGGCAGGTTGAGTTTTTTGTGGTTTGACGATGTCGATCAGTGGTTGCATGCGCTGGTCGGGGACTTCTACGATGCCGACGTTAGGCTCAATCGTACAGAAGGGATAGTTCTCTGCGGCGATGCCCGCTTTGGTGATGGCGTTAAACAGGGTGGATTTGCCTACATTAGGCAGGCCGACAATACCGCATTTCATAATGGATGAACCTTAGCGTGAGAATTGCCGCAGTGTGACGTTGCGGCAAAGAGTCAATAAAACCAATATTTTACCGTTAGTCACAAGATAGAGCTAGAAACAATCTTGATTTGACTTAAATCCTGAACAGGATTAACTTTTAAACTCAAAAATAAATTCATCGCATGACCGGGGGATGCTGGTGTGTGTCATGCGACTTCCTGACGAAGGAGGATAGATGTTTCGTATTCGAATTGCATCATGGCAGCAACTGCTGACCTCGCGCTGGCTGGCCCTGGTGATTTTGGCCTGCGGCTTGCAGCTGACTGTTTTGCTGTGGATGAATGCTCGTGAACATGCGGAAGCCTTGCAGGCGGTCAAGTTCCGGCAGGCGGTGTTGTCAGCGACCGAGGCTGTCCAGCACCGTATGGACGCTTACCGCGAGGTGTTGACCGGGGTTGAGCATCTTTATCTTTCTTCGCAGTTTGTTTCTTCCAAAGAATTCCGCGAGTATGTCAATGATTACACGCAAAGTGACCAGTACGGCAGCTTGAATGCAATAGGCTTTATCAAGTACATCCACCTCAATTATCCAGAGACGTTTAAAGACCTGGAAACGCCAGTGAAAAGCCTGCTCGCCAGGCTTGAGTTTGTGCAGGGCGATGATGAGCTGGCGCCGGTGCTGTATATTGAGCCGCGGAATGACCAGAATCAGGAAATTTTGCTTAAGAATACCTTTCTGGATGCGCGGCTGCGTGCTGATTTGCTGCAAGCCAGCGAAACTCAGCAAATCGTGATGTCGGGCCAGTCTACGGGTAGTCCGCAGATGGGGCATCCGTATTTCTTGCATGCGCCGGTGTACCACGGGCGGCCGGATGAGATTTCTGAGACGGATCGCCGTCGCATGTTGAACGGCTGGGTATTTTTGCGCTTTGATGTCCACGCCTTTTTGGCTGAGGCCTTGCAGGTGGTCGAGCTGCGGCAAGTGCATTTTGATGTGTTTGATTTGAATGGCAAAGAGGGGCAGAAACCGCTTTACCATAGCCCGAGCCGGGAGGAGGCACATCCCCATGAGCGTGCCGCCCGCTTTAGCGCCGCACAAACCATGAATATGCATGGCCATTTGTGGAGTATGCGCGCGCGGTCTACCCCGGCCTTTGAGGCGGTCACTGATTTGCGCGAGGCCAATCAGGTCGCCGTGATGGGCGTGTTGACCAGCGTGTTGCTGGCGGGTCTCGCCTATTTATCCATGGTGCGCAGCCGTGCACGTGAAACCGTTGAAAAATATAGCCAGGCCTTGACCAGTAGTGAGCAGCGCTGGAAGTTTGCGATGGAAAGCACCGGCGATGGTGTCTGGGACTGGAATGTGACTGACTCCCGTGTCGTGTTTTCTGATCACTGGAAAAGAATGTTTGGTTTTGCGCCGCATGAACTGGCGCATAACCCGGCCACCTGGCAACAGCGGATTCATCCGGAAGATATCGAGTCCGTACAAGCCCTGCAGCAGCAGGTGCTGGATGGCGAACGTGAGCAGTATGCGATTGAATACCGCATGCTCTGCAAGGATGGCAGTTGGAAGTGGGTGTTTGACCGGGGCATGGTATTAATGCGTGACGAGGCGGGCAAGCCGACACGGATTCTGGGCACGCTGGCCGATATCTCCAAGATCAAGCAATCAGAAGAGGTGGTCTGGCAGTTTGCCAATGTGGATACGCTGACTGGCTTGCCTAATCGGCGCATGTTTTTCGAGCGCCTGGAGCAGGCGCTGTTAACGATTAAAAGCAGCAGCCAGAAGTTGGCCATTATCTTTCTCGATTTGGACCGGTTCAAAGAGGTCAATGATACACAGGGGCATGATCAGGGCGACCGTTTGCTGATGCAGGCGGGTAAACGCTTGTCGGCCTGCGTCGGCAACAAGGATCTGGTCGCTCGTCTGGGCGGCGATGAGTTTGTGCTCATGCTCGGCGATGCCACTGCGGGCTATGTTGAGGCCCTGGCGCAGCGTGTATTGCAGACCTTGTCGCAACCGTTTCAGCTGGATGATACGCTGGCTTATGTGTCTTCCAGTCTGGGGATTGCCATTTTTCCGGATGATGCCAGCAATAAAGAAGATCTGATGAAGCGGGTGGATCAGGCCATGTATGCGTCCAAGCAAAAAGGCGGCAACTGCTTTACCTACTTTACGCCACGCATGCAGCAGCACGCTGAAAAC
Organism: Methylophilus sp. DMC14; assembly: GCF_056314085.1. Taxonomy (NCBI): domain Bacteria; kingdom Pseudomonadati; phylum Pseudomonadota; class Betaproteobacteria; order Nitrosomonadales; family Methylophilaceae; genus Methylophilus; species Methylophilus sp. DMC14. The sequence goes on from NZ_JBQUZA010000003.1 coordinate 61,221, forward strand.
CGCATGCGCTTGTCGCACGACTTGCGCCAGGCGATCACCAACCAGGAGTTTTTTCTTGAGTACCAGCCTGTGGTGAATTTGCAAACCAACCAGGTGGTCAAGGCCGAGGCGTTGTTGCGCTGGCAGCATCCGGTCAAGGGACTGATTCCGCCCATGGAGTTTATTGGCATTGCCGAAGATAACCTGCTGATTGCGCCGATTGGGGAATGGGTATTTAAAACCGCCATTGCGCAATGCAAATCCTGGCGACTGTCCTTGCATCCGCAGTTTCAGATGGCGATTAACAAGTCGCCTGTGCAATTTGCGCCGGATCATCGCAAGCAGGAGGACTGGTTGTCAGAGATGGGGCAGCACCCTGAATTCAATGGCATGGTGGTGATTGAGATTACCGAGCGCTTGCTGCTGGATGCCAACACGCACGTCAGTGAGCGGTTGGCGCAATACCGGCAAGCGGGGGTGCAAGTGGCTCTCGATGATTTTGGTACCGGCTATTCTGCGTTGTCCTACCTGAAAAAATTCTCGATTGATTACGTCAAGATTGACCGTTCATTTGTGCGTGAATTGGGGGTTTCGAGTCAAGATGGTGCCTTGTGCCAGGCCATTATCGTCATGGCCCACAGCCTGGGCATGCAGGTGATTGCCGAGGGCATCGAAAACCTGCGCCAGTTACGCATCTTGCAGGAGATGGGCTGTGATTTTGGCCAGGGCTATTATTTCTCACCGCCACTGCGCACTGAGGATTTTGTGGCCTGGTATCAGGCATGGCAACGCCAAACCGTCATTTCTACACGCCATCCATAGATTGGCGTCAGAGTTATTTGCTGTGCAACTGCAGCATGGCTTTTTCAAACTGGCCTTGCGCCAACAATTCGCTGATGCCACTGGCTTTAATCAGGCTGTCATCGATGGCTTGCTGCTCATCCTTGCCGGCGGCTTTTAATACAAAATTGACGACTTCTGCCTTGTCGCCTGGGTGGCCGATCCCCAGACGTAAACGCCAGTAATCCGGCGTGCCTAGCGCAGCATGAATATCGCGCAAGCCATTGTGACCGCCATGACCGCCGCCGAACTTGAGCTTGGCCTGGCCAGGCGGCAAATCCAGTTCGTCATGCACGATCAGAATTTCGGCCGGGGAAATCTTGTAGTAATGGGCGATGGCGGCGACAGCTTTGCCGCTGGCGTTCATAAACGTGGTTGGTTTCAGTAACCATTTGTCGCCATGCGGTTGCCATTTGCCGGCGATACCAAACAGTTTGGCCTCGGCCGTCAGGCGGCTACCGGATTGTTGTGCCAGCAGGTCTACAAACCAGAAGCCCGCATTGTGGCGGGTCATGGTGTATTTATCGCCAGGGTTACCAAGGCCTGCAATCAGTTTTATTCCACTCATATTCACACGCTAAGCAAATGTAGGGTGCGATACGCACCAAAAAAAACGCGCACATGACTGTGCGCGTTCATTGTAGCGGATAACCGCCTGAGCCACTTAAGCAGCAGGGGTTTCTTCTGCTGCTTCGTCGCTACCACCACGTGGTTTGGCAATGGAAACCACAGCCGCGTCATCACCGTGAGCCAGTTGTACAAACTCAATGCCTTTTGGCAGTTTAATTTCTGACAGGTGGATGGCGTGACCCGCTTCCAGGTTGCCCAGGTCCACTTCGATAAACTCTGGCAAATCTTTAGCCAGGCAGCTAACGTCAGCTTCAGTCTGGATGTGTGAAATGCTGCCGCCGCCTGTTTTAACACCAGGAGCCACTTCTTCGTTCACAAAGTGGAATGGCACTTTCACGTGGATTTTCTCAGTCGCGGATACGCGCTGGAAATCGATGTGCTGAATGGTATTGCGTACTGGGTGCAGTTGGTAGTCACGCAACAAAACGCTTTCAGCTTTGCCATCCAGCACCAGGCTCAGGATGGAAGCGTGGAACGCTTCGTGACGGAATTGCATGAACAATTCTTTGTGGTCCAACTCGATAGACATAGCAGCTTGATCGCCACCATAAACAACACCAGGCACGTTGCCAGCGCGACGCAGGCGGCGGCTCGCACCCGTACCTTTAACGTCACGTTTGACGGCTTTAATTTCGATACTCATATGAGACTCCTAAAAACGCCCGAAGGCGGTACTGCACTAAAAACTGCAAGCCGCGACCAGCTTGCAGCACAAAAACTTAATTCATGTATCAAGAAAAATAGTTTATAGACGGTTAATCCATAAACAGGGAAGACACAGATTCTTCCTGGCTAATCCGTTTGATGGTTTCTGCCAGCAATGGCGCCGCACTCAGTTGGCGGATTTTGCTGCAGGCTTGCGCCTCTGCATTCAGAGCGATGGTGTTGGTAACGACCAGCTCATCCAGTGCTGAAGCAGAAATGCGCTGACCCGCGCCCCCGGACAAGACCGGGTGGGTGGCATAAGCCACCACCTTGGTCGCCCCGCGATCTTTCAAGGCAGCGGCAGCTTCACACAAGGTGTTGGCGGTGTCCACCATGTCATCCATGATGACGCAGGTGCGGCCTTCAACCTCGCCGATAATGTTCATGACCTTGGCCACATTGGCCTTGGGGCGGCGTTTGTCGATAATTGCCAAATCCGCATTCAGCTGTTTGGCCGCAGCACGCGCACGCACCACACCACCCACGTCTGGTGAAACCACGACCAGGTTTTCGTGATTCAGCGTGACCAGGTCATCGAGCAAAATCGGCGTAGCATAAATATTGTCTACCGGGATATCAAAGAAGCCCTGAATCTGATCAGAGTGCAAATCCATCGTCAGCAAACGGTTCACACCGACACTGGTCAGCATGTTGGCCACTACTTTGGCCGTAATGGCAACACGGGCAGAGCGTGGGCGTCTGTCCTGGCGTGAATAACCCAAATAAGGAATGGCAGCGGTAATGCGGCCAGCGGATGAGCGGCGCAGTGCATCCACCATGACCATGACTTCCATCAGGCTGTCATTGGTCGGGTAGCTCGTGGATTGCAGCACAAACACGTCGCGGCCACGCACGTTTTCCAGCAGTTCCAGCATGATTTCACCGTCAGAAAAGCGGCCAACATCGGCACGCCCCAATTCAATGCCCAAATGCTGAGCCACTTCTTGTGCCAGTACCGGATTGGCGTTGCCGGTAAATACCATCATGTTGGCGTTACTCAACGTTGTACCCTTTTTGCGATGACGATGTCTTGAAACCTGCGCCCATGCGCTTGGCTGGGCGCTATAAAAAATTTAAGCGTGTAAATCGTAAAATCTACACGCTTATGTTTGGCTGAGGAGGAAGGATTCGAACCTTCGCATGCCGGAATCAAAATCCGGTGCCTTAACCAGCTTGGCGACTCCCCAAAAAACTTGTCTTTAACACACTTGTTGTGTGGCTTGGTCACCGTCAGTGACCGAAGCAAAAAGCGGATGGTATTCTAACCCTTTTGCCCAAAAACCAGAAGTGTTTTCTGGTCTATTTGCAATTAACTGCTCCGCTTTTTCTGCACTATCCACGGCCACAAACACTGAAGCGCCGGAACCACTCATACGGGCATCGCCGTATTGTTTTAACCAGGCCAGCGTTTCGCCAACTTGAGGATAAAGCATACAAACAACCGCTTCCATATCGTTTCTGGCTTGCTGCCAGAACGCGCTGGAATTAGCGCCGTTTGAAAAGTCCGCTATTCTCAATGGTTTCGAGTCTCTTGTCAATGCTTGATGTGCAAAAATTTGTGCGGTGGGCACGGCCACCTGCGGCGTGAGTACCACGTAATATTGGTCGAGCAGCGGAGGCGGCAGTGAAACCGCAGATAATTGTTCGCCGATACCCTCGGCCCAGGCGGGTTGGCCAAAGATAAACACGGGCACATCTGCACCCAGGCTAACGCCAATCTGCATCAACTGCTGCCGGGTGTAGCCTAACTGCCATAGCTGGTTGAGTGCCATGAGGACGGTGGCCGCATCCGAGCTGCCGCCGCCTAATCCACCGCCCATGGGCGTACGTTTATCACAGCCAATGTCGGCGCCCAGAGTGCAGCCGCTGACTTGCTGTAAATGGCGGGCAGCACGGATGCTAAGGTCTTGTTCGGCCGGGACGCCAGCCAGCGGATTCATGTGGAGAATTTGCCCGTCCTGACGTGGGCGGATGTGCAAGGTGTCGCCATGGTCTAGCAGTAAAAACAGGCTTTGCAGGGTATGGTAGCCATTGCTGAGGCGACCAGTAATGTGCAAAAACAGGTTGATTTTGCAGGGGGCAGGGTAGCTCAAGGTATGCATGGCCGCTATTGTAAAGCATGCCCGCCTGCTTGGGAGGCTTATTCAAGGACCATGCGGCCTTGGCTGTCCTGTAGCGGGCGCTGGTTGGGCGCACCGATGGCTTGTTGCAGGCTGGCCAACTGGAACTTGGAAACCTTGAGCGCTTCTTTCATGATTACCCATTGCACGCCTTCAGTACAGGGCGGGGCTGTCAGCGAGCCACTGTAGCGGTAGTAGGCAGGCTTGACGGGCATCAGGTCGGCCGGTGTGACACGGATGGTCAGCGGTTTGCTTTGCTCTTTGTCTTTGGGCAGGCTGCCTAACAGCTTCTCTATACCAGCATGGGCGTTGCCTTCTTCTATCATGATGGCAATAATCACACGGTGTCCGGCTTTGTCTTCATGCACCATTTGCATCTCGGCGGCATAGGACTTCTGTTTGACCTGGTGTTCGCCAGGCATGTGCACACTAATATATTTGAGCTGGTAGGGTTTCTGGTCTAGCACCATCATGTTGCCGCTGCCCGCATCCAATACCAGGCTGTGGTCCTTGAGTGCAATATTCTTGATCGGGAATTTTTGCAGTCGCTTGATCGGTTTGAGGGCGGCTGTGATCGTATTATCCACGTGGATAGGCGATTGCTGGCTACCTGCATTACAGACGGCAAATTCAGGATTCAGACTACCCCATTTGTCTGGACCGTGCTCACCACTGTAGGCCCAGGATTTGTCATCCGCGGCACCGGTTTTGTTCTTGTCTTTAGGTTTCTGATGATCAGCTGCTGCTTCTGCTTTTTCAGGCTTGCCCGTTTTCGCAGCGTCCTCTTTGGACTTGGCAGTGGTTTCCTTGGATTTGGTCGCATTGGCTTCTGTAGCCGTTGCGTCTTTAGCCGGCTTGCCGTCAGCCTTTTTGTCGGCAGTTTTTGCAGGTGCTGCATCTGGTGCAGGGGCAGGCTCGGCCACGCTATCAGGTGCAGCGGGCTTGTCTTTGCTGCTGGCAACGGCAGGCATGACCGGATTGGCTGCACGTTTGGCTGCCGCTTCAGCGCGTTGCTTCTCTTTGTTCTGCCACTTGCAGACGTACTGCTGCGTGATCTCTACCTCGGAATCCGGCAAGGGCTCAATAAAATCTGCCTGCTTGGCAGTAATGCCCGCAGAGTAGACCAACTCTTCCCCTTCGTACTGGAACACCTGGATGGTCGCTGCCTTGCGCTTGTCGCAATCAAAGTACCAGAGCGCTTTTGCATGGGTGTAAACGCGGTCTACAGACTCTATGTTTTTTTGAGGTTGGCGGTAATCGACCTTGATCCAGGCTTTGACATAGGGTTTTTCTTCGAGCAGGGACTGCTTGTCTATCATGAGTTGGCTATCGTCCGTTTTTTTGATCGACAGCCATTGTGCGGCCACGCTGTACCCAGGCAAGCTCAGGCCCAGCCACAGGCAGGCCAGCAGCCAGATTCGAAACGAGAGAGGGGTAAACAGATTGCAGCGCATACTGGCATTATCGACGGCATGGCCTGAATCTTTAACGCGAAAGCTGTTAAGGGCGCTTGTCGGTTTGCCTGTCAATCGCGGCGTGAATCCGCGCCGTCATTGCTGCGTGGTTAGCTTACCAGTGTTGAATGACCAGCTTTAGCCGGACATCTTGCTGCTGCAAGCGAGTGATGTGCGGTAGGGATGACTGCACGCTTTGCAATTGAGCCTCACGGTAATCGTCGTAATCGATTTGCCATTGGTCCTGCATGAGGCGGGCAGGCTCACCCTGCGCAAGATAGCTGGCCTGAAACGGACTATTGATGTGCGGAGCCCCCAAAATCCATTGGCTTAACCCGGTCAAAGGCAGGCGCCAGCCTAACAACTGCGCTGTCAGGTTGGAAACATCCGCCGCCTGATGCGTGTTGCCACTTTGGTCGGTGAGGGTGACGCTGTGCGCACTGCGCTCGATGAGGGCGACTTGCTGGCCGAGCGGGCTAAAAATCCGCAGGGTATCCAGTGCCGGGCTGTGTTGCCATTCCAGCCTGGCAGTGTAGCCCTTGCCCGCATATTGCACGGCCAGCTTCGCCTCCACGTCAAAGGATTGCACGGCTTGCAGTGTGGCAAACCTGTGCTGGGCGGCGGGTGGCACGCTGGTTTGAGTAGGGGCGATGGCCTGGCTGGCACAGCCGGCCAGCAGACTCAGTAATAACCAGATGGCAAAAGCTTGGGCCAGCCTCGCTAGCACAGGTGTAGACGGCATACAAACACTATAGGGCGGATTTCAGTTTTTGCGCGACTGCGACCAGAATCTCGTTGCCGGGGTTGGCCGACAAGGCTTGATCCAGAATGCGTTGTGCTTCTTCACGCTGGCCTTGTTTCCAAAGCACTTCGGCCAGGTGGGCCGCAATTTCAGGATCTTGCTGAATGGCATAGGCACGGCGTAGCTCTTCGGTGGCACGCGACAAGTCGCCCAAACGGAAATAGACCCAGCCCAGACTGTCCATGATGTAATGATCCTCCGGGGAGAGTTTGGTGGCGGTTTCAATCAGGCTCTTCGCTTCGATCAGCTTGATATTGCGGTCTGCATAGGAATAGCCTAGCGCATTGTAGGCAGCGGCAAAGTCTGGCTTCATTTTAATGACCCGGGTCAGCGTGTCTTCCATGATGTCATATTTACCCTTACGCTCGGCGCTTAAGGCGAAGTCGTACTGCAACTCGGGGCTTTCCGGGAAGGTTTTGGCGGCTTTTTCAAGCAGGGTGTAGGCTTCATCGCCTCGTTTGGCCTGGCTCAGCATGAGTGCCTGGTTTTGAATCACCAGCGCCTGTTGTTCAGGCGTCAGGCCATCCACATTGTCCAGCATGGTAATCGCAGCATCGACACCGTCGCGGCGGGCAATAATGCCGGCGGCGGCCATCCGTGCGGCCAGGTATTGTTCGCCATCGGTGATTTTGTCAAACCATTGCAAAGCGCGTGCATCGTCTTTTTGCTCGATGGCTGAGCGGCCCAGGTTAAAGTAGACCTTGTTCGGCTCCTTGAAGCCGACTTCGAGCGCGTGTTCCAGATAACGATCGGCGAAAGTGTATTCTTTGGCGTCCAGTGCCAGCAGGCCCACAATCACGTTCATGTCAGGATTGTTCTGGTGGCGTTCGAGCAGCTTGGTGAACTCTACCTTGGCTTCGGTGGTGTTTTTTTGCAAGAGCAAGGCGCGCGCTAACGATAAGCGGATCTGATCGGACTCAGGATAGGTCTTTAAAAAGTCGCGGTAAAATGCCATGCCTTTCTGGACATCTTTTTCCATCAGCATTTGCCCGTAAATCTGCGCGGGCGGTTCCCAACCTGGGCGCAGCTTGGACGCTTCTTTGAGCTCAGCTTTCATGAGGCTCTCGTCGTGCGCAAAGTAAGCGGCTTGCGAAATGGCAAAGTGGGCTTCAGCGAGCTTGGGATAAGGCTTGGCCAGCTGTTGTATGGTTTTGAGCACGCTGGTTTTGTCAGTGATACGCACCATCAGGCTGTTGAGCTCCATAAAGGCATTGGCGCGAATATTGTCATTGGCCAGCACTTTCTGGATCTGTGGAATCGCTTTTTCGAGGTTGCCATTGGCAATCAGCAACTGGCTGGCGGTTTGGGCTGCCGGGATAGAATCCGGGGCCAGCTCAGACCATAATTCGGCAGAGGGCAATGCCAACTGCGGTGTGCGGGCAATGGTCGCCGCCTGCGTGGCGCGCTCGGCGAGCAAAGGGTCGCGCGTTTGTTTGGCCAAATCCAGAAACAGCTGCCCGGCCAGTACAAATTCGCCACGCTGCGCGGCCACTTCACCGAGCAGGTATTTGTAGACAAACTCTGCGGTGGGGGTGGTAATGGTGGGGGTGCCGCTGGCAGACCAGGCCGGGCTGCTCATCAACGCCAGCCATAATGCCAGTGTCGGACGGCGTAATGACGGGGTTTTCAAGTTGAGGCGGCGGGTAAGAGGCATACTGGATTCCTGTTTAAAAAGAGGTTGCATGAATGATGTCGTCACTGGGGCAGAAGGGGCGCTTAATCCGTCTGGAATTTTAGTTTAGTCCGTGACAGTTGCTGCAAGTTCATCCATAATGTGCGATTTGTAACTAAATTGTAATCGGCGTTTAAACACAGGTGAAAGCGTCGTCTACAGCACTATAACTTTTTGGTGAAATATTTGTCTAGGGATTTGCGGTCTGGCGCTGTAAAGTCAGGCTTGAAAGCATCTTTCCCAGTCGCGAGGTATGTGAAGAAATCATGGCAAATTTGACAGTTGAAGCAATTGAATTGACCCGTTTGTATGGCGGACGTGCCGCCGTCAGTGATGTGACGTTCAGCCTGCAGCAAGGCCAGGTGCTGGGCTTTTTGGGGCCAAATGGCGCCGGCAAGTCCACCACGATGAAAATGTTGACGGGCAACCTCGCGCCGAGTGCAGGCAGCGTCAAAATCTGCGGCATCGACATGATAGAGCAGCCCAAAGAGGCAAAAGCCTTGATCGGATACCTGCCGGAAATGCGCCCCTTATATAAAGAGTTTACGGTAGACGAATACCTGACCATTGCAGCCAGACTGCACAACGTCTCTGGCAAACACATTAAAAAAGCGGTGGAACATGCCAAAGAGCGTTGTGGCCTGACCCACATGAGCAAACGCTTGATCGAAAACCTGTCCAACGGCTATCAGCAACGCGTAGGCATTGCCCAGGCCATTATTCATAACCCCATGGTAGTGATTCTGGACGAGCCGACCGTGGGCCTGGATCCGATCCAGATTCGTGATATCCGCGCCTTGATCAAGGAAATCGGCCAGGCGCACAGCGTCATCGTCTCTACCCATATTTTGCCCGAAGTGGAAATGGTCTGTGACCACGTGCAAATTATTGACAAGGGCAAGCTGGTGTTTAATGGCGGCATTGATGTGCTCAAGCAGCAGCGTATTGGTAACAAATTGCTGGTTGGCCTGCGTAACCCGCCGCCAGTAGCACAATTGGCTGCAATTGCAGGCGTGGCCGAAGTTGAGCCTGCCGAGGGTATGTGGCGTATCCGTTTTCATGAAGGCAGCCAGCCGCACGAAGCGATTGTGCAGGCGGCTGTGCAGCAAGGCTGGGGCCTGTTCCACATTGCGCCCGATCAAACCAGCCTTGAGGATGTGTTTGTACAATTGACTTATCACGAGGCAGACGTTGCAAAAGCAGCTTAAGTCGATTTAGAGAGCATAAAGTATGTTGAATATTGCAAGAAAAGAACTCAAGAGTATGTTCGCCTCGCCCATGGGGTGGATTATTCTGGCCCTGCTGACGTTTTCGTTTGGCACCTACTACCTGAATGGCGTGAATAACTACTTTGAAGTCATGTCCGGCTCCATCCGTCCGGCTGAGCGGATTGGGGTCACACAGTTTGTTGGGCAAACTGTCTACGGCCTGGCCTCCTTCATTATGTTATTTGCCGTGCCTTTGCTTTCCATGCGCCTGATTTCAGAGGAGCGCCGCAGCCAGACACTGCCATTTTTGTTCAGCGCGCCGTTGTCCATCAGCGAAATTGTGATGGGCAAGTTTTTAGGCCTGGTGGTGTTCCTGAGCATTCTGGTGGTTTACATCGGCGTGATGCTGACAACCTTGAATATCTGGTCAGATATTGATTTTGGCTATATTTTTGCAAATTCGCTGGGGCTGTTGCTGCTGGTCTCCAGCTTTGCCGCGCTGGGCCTGTATTTCTCCAGCTTGACGGCACAGCCGATCATTGCCGGCATTTTGAGTTTTATTGCCTTGTTTGTGCTCATGATTCTGGACCGCTTTTTTGCCGGCGACCCGACCAGCACCATGCTCAAGTTTTCGTTGATGCGTCACTTTCAGTCATTTGCCGGTGGCTTGATTGATACGGCTGACCTGGCCTATTTTGGCTTGTTTATCCTTACCTTTATTACCCTGACGATTCGTCGTCTGGATGCAGATCGTTTGCGCGGCTAAGCCCGCGTTGTTGTCGAGTTTGAAAGCACTATGAAAATTAACAGTAAGTTTAGATGGCAGCTGCTGGCACAAAACTGGATGTTTGTGCTGGTGTTTCTGGCGCTGGTGGTGATGTTGGGCTACTTGTCCAGCCAATACCGCTGGGCCAAGGATATTACCCAGGCCAACCGCAACATCCTGACCCAGGGCAGTGTCAATGTGCTCAAGCAGATGGATGGCGACATCAATATCACCGTGTTTGCCACCAATGATGACGCCAACAACGGTGACACTTTCCGTAAAGGCATGCTGGATTTTGTTGCACGCTACCAGCGCGAAAAGAAAAATGTATTCATCAAGTTTATCAACCCGTCTGAAGAGCCCAAGATGGCGCAGGAGGCCGGGGTAAAAGTTGACGGTGAAACCATCGTCGAATACAACAAGCGCAGTGAACATATCACGCCACCGTTTGCCGAGCAGGAAATGACCAATTTGCTGGTGCGCCTGTCGCGTACCAACAACCAGCCGGTCATGTATCTGGATGGTCATGGTGAGCGCCTGTTGCAAGGCGTCAAGAATCATGATCTGGGCGAGTTTGGCAAGCAACTGGAAAGCAAAGGCTTCAAGTTTGCCAACCCAGATCTGACTATTGCCCAGGACGTGCCCGCCAATGGCGCCATGCTGGTGATTGCGGCACCGCAAGTGGATATTTCTGCGGTAGAGGCCAAAAAAATCAAGGCGTATATTGAGGCAGGCGGTAACGTGTTGTGGCTGCTGGATGACGATAATCTGCATGGCTTGCAAGAAGTGGCTGACTATCTGGGCATCAAAGTGTCTGCCGGTATTGTGGTTGACCGCGCTGCCGAGCAGTATGGTGCCGATCCGAAAATGGCGTTTGCCAGCCTGTATGGCGATCATCCGATCACCCGCAACTTTATGCTGCGTACCGTGTTCCCGGAAGCGCATGAAGTCGATGGCCAGGCCTCGGATGATCTGGGCTGGAAAGTCGGCCGCCTGATTGATGTGGCGCCGAATGGCTGGCTGGAGTCAGGCAAGATTCCTGCCGGAGCACAGAACCTCAAGGTGCGCTTTGATCAAGGCAAGGATAAAGCCGGTCCTATCAATGTGGGCGTGGCGTTAGAGCGCCAATATGGCAAAAAAGGCCAGCGCGTCGTGGTGATAGGCAATGCCAACTTCCTGGCCAATACTTTTATCACCAACGGCGGTAACCTTGATTTGGGCATCAATATTATCAACTGGCTGGCAGGCGATGACCGTTTGATCACCATTCAGCCGATGCCGCTCAAGGATATCAATGTCACGATTCCCGCCACCGACCAGGGTCGGCTGGTGGCTTGGAGCGTCTTTCATGCCTTCCAGTATTTCATTCCGGTCGGGTTGTTTGTGGCAGGTTTGTTCTTGTGGTGGAGACGCCGCAAGGCTTAATGCCTGGTGAGCTGAGGGTGGAGTAGGTCAGTCATGAAAAAAAGATGGTTATTGAATCTGTTGTTACTGGCGGTGGTAGTGGGCATTGCGGTGTTTTTGCATTTGCAACCGCAAGCGCAGGCGCCCGCGGCCAAGTTTGAAGTCTCCACGCTCAAGATGGCAGATTTTGATGCCGTCAAAGCTGAGTTTCCGGCCAAAGCGCCCACGGTCTTTGAAAAGCAGAATGGCTACTGGATGATGCGTAAACCCTATGCGGCGCGTGCCGACCAGGCCTCGGTGCAGCGCATCATTTCGATTATCGCCGCTACCACGGCCACCAGGTTGCCACTACAGGATGCGTCTAAATATGGTCTGGATCAGCCCATGTTGAAGCTGACGCTGTCCGGCGCCAAAGGCGACCAAGTTTTTAGTTTTGGCACCTATAATCCGGTAACCGAGGAACAGTATGTGGGCTATGCCGGACAGGTGTATTTGCTGTCTGGTCAGTATAGCGAGGCCGCGTCTACACAACCGATTGAGATGGTCGATAAAATGCCTTTGGCACCCGCTGAGCGCAAACAGTTGGCTGGCTTTGACCTGGCGCATCTGGAGCAGTGGGAAGCAAATGCCTTGAAAGTGCAGTTGGCGACTGACGGCAAATGGGCGGTGAATGACCCCAAGGCCAAACCCACGCAAAATGAGTTGAATGAGTGGATGGATTTTAGCTGGGTGCAGGCGCAGGCGGTCTCGGTCGAATTTTACACCCCAGACCGCAAGCAAACTTATCCTTCTTTTGAGGTGTTGCTGCGGGATGGCAAGAAAATCCACTTTGAAAAAGTGCAGGAATCCCCGGAGTACCAACTGGCACGTCCAGATGAAGGCATTATTTATCACTTTAGTAACGACACGGGCTTTACCATGGTGAACCCGCCCATCAATCTCCAGAAGTAGCATGCCTGAATTACCCGAGGTTGAGGTCACGCGCCGCGGCTTGTTGCCGGTAGAGGGCGCGTTGATTGAACAGGTCACCATACGGCATCATGGCTTGCGCTGGCCGATTCCTGCCGACTTGCCGCAGCACCTGCAAGGGCAGCGCTTGCTCAAGCTGACCCGCCGGGCAAAATATATTCTTGCCGAGATCGGCACCGATGCGACCGCGGGCGTGTTGTTATTACACTTGGGCATGTCTGGCCGCCTGTGCTTGCTTGAGCGCGATTTCCCCGCAGAAAAACATGATCACTTTGATATCCGTTTTACCGATGGCCGGGTGATCCGTTTGCGTGATCCGCGCCGATTTGGTGCCGTGTTGTGGCTGGGGCAGGATCCACTGCAACATGCGCTGCTGAACCGTCTCGGACCGGAGCCGCTTGAGGCTGGATTTAACGTCCAATATCTCTACCAGCAATTACGCACGCGCAATGCGCCGATCAAGACCACTATCATGGATGGACATCTGGTGGTGGGGGTCGGCAATATTTATGCGAGTGAATCACTCTTCCGAGCCCGGATTCATCCCGAAACGCCTGCCAAGGCGTTGACCGAGGCGCAGTGTGCCTTGCTGGTACAAGAAATCAAGGCGACGTTGCAGTCGGCACTCGCGGCGGGGGGCAGTAGTTTGCGCGATTTTTTTGGCGCAGACGGCAATCCAGGCTATTTCCAGCAGACCTATACGGTCTATGGACGCACCGGAGAGCCCTGCCGTATATGCGCCCGCCCGATTCAGAATATCCGCCTTGGGCAACGTTCAACGTTCTATTGTGCGCATTGTCAGCCCAGACCAGCGGATCTAGGCTTGATAAAGCCTTGATCAAGCAGCCTTAGGCTTCATCCGTATCTGGCCGGATGCAGTTGCGCCCGGCGCGTTTGGCGGCATACAAATGATGGTCAGCCCGTTCAACCACTTGTCCCAGCGTTTCATCATTGTGCATCTCGGCCACGCCAGCACTCACCGTGATATGTACCACCTGGTTGCTAAAGTGAAACTGCAATCCGGCCACCGCGGAACGGATCAACTCGGTGATGTCGCGCGCATGCTGCATATTGCATCCCGACAGCAACAGTAAAAATTCCTCACCGCCCCAACGGCACACCACATCCTCTTCGCGCACATGCGATTTGATCAGTTGTGCCACACGAGACAGCACACGGTCACCTGCTTCGTGGCCATAGGTGTCATTCACCTGCTTGAACAGGTCAATATCAATCAGAACCAGTGACAAGGCTTCATCGCGGCGCTTACGGCGGGCCACGGCCTGCTTGAAGTAAAACTCAAATACCTGGCGACTGGTGACCCCGGTCAGTTTATCCTGCGTGGCCATGGTCTCCAGTTTGTCGTGGTAACCGCGTACTGCGACATGCGCGAGGAACAACACAATAGCACTAATCACCAGCGCCACGACCAGGTTAATCATAAACGCGGTTTCAATACGCTCGGAGCTTGGGTCGTTCATTTGCTCCACAATCAGATACCAGTCAAACTCCGGCACCAGACGGCTATTCAGATAAAGCATGCTGCCATTGTTGGCTTTGAATGAGAATGATGCGCTGGGCGAGGTCAGCACTTTCAAAAACGCTTTGTCCAGGCCAGACTTGTTTTGCAAGTGTAACTCGGAGTGGTAATGGCTGCTTTGCAGCATTACCTCGCCCTGGCGATTGACGAAATAAATTTCGCGCCCATAGCGTTTCTGGTAGTTTTCTATCAGTTCGACCACCGTTTGCAACGACAGGCCGACACCGATCACGCCAATAAATTTGCCGGATTTATCTTCGATACGGTAATTGACGAAAATGCTGAGGCGTTTGTGATCAGCGGTATCGCGGTCAATGTTGATGACATAAGGATGCGGTGAATCTTTGGCCGTGAAATACCAGCTGTCGTCCGGATTACTTCTTGAAACCCGCTTGATCACGCCGGTGGGGTGGTAGTAGTTCAGCGAACTGTCAGAGACAAAGAATGCCGTGATGGTGTTATATTTTTTCTGGATTTGTGCCAGGTAACTGGTCATTTTGCTGGCATCCTGCTCACCATCATTGACCCAGTCAAACACAAATACGTCATTCGCCATCAGCGAAGAGATCAGCAAGGGTTGCAGCAGGTCGCGCTGGATTTCAGAGTAGATATTGTCGCTGGTCAGCGGCAGCATTTCCTGCTCCAAGCGCTCAGTCAGCGAGTCCTTGGCCACGAAATAGCCGATCAGGCTGGTCGCCACAAACCCCGCCAGCACGATCGCGCTGAGAATAACGGTATAGAAACGCTTGTTTACGACCATAACGACCAATGACCTGAAGATGCTTGAACAGCCAAAGGCTGAGTTAACTGTGGATTATCACAAAATCCCCATTCTGCTGTTCGGCTGAATAGTCCGCTTTTTAATGCCGTATTCATACAATTGGCATGAATGATTCACCATGGTGCCTGGCGAGGCTAGTGCGGATGGGATTTGGCAGCATGTTCATGTAAGTAGCCAGCGGCAGGGGCAGGCGTGCCGCCCAGTTTTTGTGGTAACAGGGAGCCGATGACCATGGCGACGGTACTGACCATGAGACCGATCAATTGTGCCGGAATCAGGCTGTCCTTGACCATCACCTCTATCAGGATCCAGCTGGTAATGCCCAGTAAAATGGCAGCCAGCGCCCCCTGGCTGGTGGCACGCTTCCAAAACGCACCAAACAGCAGTGGTACAAAGGCACCGGCCAGCGTCACCTTGTACGCGCTTTCTACCATGCCAAAAATAGACAGCTCAGAGTTAAGGGCATAAAACAACACCATGGCCGCAAAGCCGACCAGGCACAAGCGCATGACGCGCAAGAAGTGATGATCGCTCATCTGTGGCATAAAGCCCTTGACCACGTTTTCGGCAAAGCTGACTGATGGGGCGAGCAAGGTGGCAGAAGAGCAGCTCATGATGGCAGACAGCACTGCCCCAAAGAAGATGGCCTGCGCCAGCAGGGGGGTATGCGTTAACACCAGTGTCGGCAGCACGCGTTGCGAGTCAGTGGCGACCAAGGTGCCAAAAGTCGCCGGGTCTATCAGTGTTGCGGCATAGGCAATAAACATGGGCACAAAGGTGAAGCAGAAATAAATGCTGGCACCCAGTAGCGAGCCCCACAAGGCGATTTTTCCGGTTTTTGCGGAGGTGATGCGTTGAAACACATCTTGTTGCGGGATAGAGCCCAGCATCATGGTCAGCCAGCCCCCCATAAAGGTCAGCCATACGCTCCAGTCTGTGCTTTGCGGGAAAAAATGCAGCTTGCCCGCGTCACGCGCATGGGCAATGACTGGCGCAATGCCGCCGGTCTGGCCGGAAACCAGATAAGCGATAAACAGCAGGCCGCCAATGACCACGATCATCTGTACAAAATCGAGGATAGCCACAGACAACATCCCGCCGAGTGTGGTGTAGGTGAGGACAATGGCCGTCCCCAGTATCATGCCTGCCTGCTCTGAAATGGCGCCATGACTGATCAGGTTAAAGATCAGGCCCAGGGCTTTGATCTGTGCCGCTACCCAGCCCATGTAGGAGACGACGATGGCCAGGGTGGTCAGCACCTCTACGCTACGGTTGTAGCGCATGCGGTAAAAGTCGCCCAAGGTCAGAATGTTGAGTTTATACAGGCGGCTGGAGAAAAAAATCCCGGCCAGAATCAGGCACATGCTGGAGCCAAACGGGTCTGCGGCCACTCCGGTCAAGCCCTCACGCACAAAGGTGGCGGACACGCCAAAGACCGCTTCTGCGCCAAACCAGGTGGCAAATACGGTGGCGGTCACCACCGGCAAGGGCAAGTGGCGGCCAGCGACTGCATAATCCTTGGTGCTATGTACATTCCTGGCAGCGAACAGGCCTATCCCGATAGAGACAAGTAAGTACGCCACCACAAACCAGATCAGCACAGTCCGTTTCCCTTGAGTCAGTTGCAAAACGCCGATTTTAAAACAAAACCTGGCCTACACAGGGGTTCTCAATCTGGCTGTAGTAAAAAAGGCCTGAAAATCAGGCCTTTTTTACAAATCTGCACGTTTGGTTGCCACTATTCCACCCGTTTCCAGGTTTGCGAACGGCCAATCAGTGAAATCCCGATAAAGCCACGCACCTCCAGTTCGTTGCCATTAGGGCTCAATGTCATTTTACATTGGTAGGTTTTGCCGTTTTCCGGGTCCAGAATCTCGCCATTTTCATACACATGGGGCTTGCTACCGGCTTTGAGGTGTTTGGCGATGGTCATGCCTATGATTTTTTGCCCTCTACGCTCGTCGGTACATTTGTCACACACCGCATCGCCGGTGTCTGTGGCTAGCAAGCCTTTTTCGACAACGGCATGGTATTCCCCGCCGGATTCGGCAATGCGAACCAGTGAGCGAGGTTTGCCGGTTTTATCGTCCGTCGTTTGCCATAGACCGCTCAAGTCGGCCGCCTGCAAGGCCATGGGTAACATCATCAATACTGCAACAAGTAGCTTCTTGGGGGATGCCATCAAGTACTCCTTTAGTGAGTGAACAGTAAAAACAAGCTGGCAAATTGTAGCAATACCAGCACGAGAATGGCCATCGTCGCCCATTTTTGCCAGGTGGCTTGCTTGTGCTGGCTGTTTAGCAAGGTATCAATATGGGTTTGCTGTTTGGCCAGTTCGCTTTGATTGCGCAGATATTGCTCCAGCAGGCGCGGCATTTCTGCAGCATGGGCAAGTACATAGGGGAGCTCACGTTTTGCAGATTTAAGCAGGCTGCGCCAGCCGATCTGCTCGCTCATCCAGCGTTTGAGAAATGGTTTGGCGCTTTGCCACAAGTCGATATTCGGGTCCAGTTCACGGCCCAGGCCTTCAATATTGAGCAGGGTTTTTTGCAACATAATCAGTTGCGGCTGAATATTCACGCCAAAGCGGCGTGACATCTGAAACAGGCTGAGCAGGGTGCGGCCAAATGAAATTTCCTTGAGTGGCTTTTCAAAGATCGGCTCGCAAATGGCGCGCACGGCTGTTTCAAGCGCTTCTACATTGGTATCTGCCGGCACCCAGCCAGACTCAATATGCGCCACTGCTACATCCCGGTAGTCACGGTTGAAAAAAGCGAGGAAGTTCCGCGCTAGATAATACTGGTCGGTAGGCGTGAGGCTACCCATGATGCCAAAATCCAGGGCAATGAATTTGCCTTTATCCGGCCCCTCTGTCACCACCTGGATATTGCCAGGATGCATGTCGGCATGAAAAAAACCATCACGGAATACCTGGGTAAAAAATACCTCTACGCCTTCGTGTGCCAATTGGGTCAGGTTGATGCCATAGGCCTGCAACGTGGCGGTTTCGCGGACAGGCGTGCCAAACATACGCTGCATGGTCATCACTTGCTTGCGAGAATAGTCCCAGTAAACCGTAGGTACCAGCAGGCGGCGGTCACTGAAATTGCGGCCAAGCTGTGCGCACTGTGCAGCTTCCAGGGTCAGGTCCAGCTCGTGCTCGGTGTGGCGGGCAAATTCATCCACCATTTCATCCGGCTTGAGACGGCGCCCCTCACGGGAGAGTTTTTTGACCCACCAGGCCAGCGTGCGGAGTAACGCGATGTCCCTATGAATAATGGCGGCAATATTGGGACGCAACACTTTAACAGCTACCTGTTCGCCACTATGCAGTTTGGCAAAGTGCACTTGGGCCACCGAAGCGCTCGCGACCGGAACTGCGTTAAACTCGGCATAGACCGTCGTTAGCGGGGCATCAAAGGCCTGCTCAATAATACGCTCCACTTCAGCGTAGGCAAATGGCGGTACCTGATCCTGCAGTTTGGTCAGTTCATCGGCCACATCCGGTGGCAGCAAGTCGCGGCGTGTAGACAGCATCTGGCCAAACTTGACGAAAATCGGGCCGAGTTTTTCAAGGGCCAAGCGCAAGCGGACGGCCCGTTTCTCCGGCGCATGGCGCCAGAATAACAACCCGTTGAGCAGTCGCGAGCCCAGACCTGGTTGATTGTCACGGACAAAGAAAATATCCAGCCGATACCAGATCAGCATGCCGATAATGTGAAAAAAGCGTATCCAGTGCATCAGGGCTGACTTTCTGCGGGGGCGTTGGCAGCTAACAGTTTTTCTACGCGTTGCTGCAAGCGGTCTGTGTCTTCCCTGAGCTGGTCGACGGCCTGGTTAAATTGCGTGATGCGGGCTTTTTTTGCCAGTAACGGCTGCTCTTCTTGCCAGTATTCCACCAGCATTTCTCCCAGGTTTTTGGCCTGGCCCTGCAAGCGCTGCATGGTTTGCTGACCGAGTTGGACGACTTCAAAAGCCGCCACATCGCCGACCACTTTACTCAAGTCTTCTTCGACATCCCAGCGGATGGCCGCCAGAATCTTGCCGATTTCCATGCCTAGCGCACTGTCGCCATCAATTTTAATCAGGCTATGCGCCTGCGGATCTTGCCTCAGTAGCCGCATGGCCAGGCTGGGCGGCAAGTGAATGGTGGCATCTGCTGTGGCGGTATCGCCTGCAACTGCCAGCTCACCATTGCTTAACACTGTCAGCATGACGCGGGCCACTTTAAAGTCTAGACAAAGATGACTGTGCGCATACGGCTGTAACCTGGGAGCGGTCCAGCGGTTTTGCTGCATCAAGTGCTGCAGCACGAATTGAATCAAGGGCTTGAACATGGGGTTAGAGTTTGATGCCTTTGTGCAGCGCGACTACGCCTGCAGTCAGGTTGTAGTAATCGACTTTTTCAAAGCCTGCTGCATGCATCATCTGTTTCAAGGTTTCCTGGTCAGGGTGCATGCGGATGCTTTCTGCCAGATAGCGATAGCTGGGCTCATCGTTGGCGATCCATTTACCAAACTTAGGCAGCAGTTTGAAAGAGTAGGTGTCGTAAAGTTTCTCCAGTGGTTGCCAAACCTTGGAAAACTCAAGCACAAGCAGGCGTCCGCCACGCTTGAGCACACGTTGCATTTCTCTGAGCGCAACGTCTTTATGTGTCATGTTGCGCAGGCCAAACGCCACAATGACACAGTCAAAGGTTTCATCAGCAAACGGCAGTCCTTCGGCATTGCACTGCGTGGCCGGAATGGTCAGGCCGGCATCAATCATGCGGTCTCGGCCCACGCCCAGCATGGAGGCGTTAATGTCGGTCAAAATGACCGTGCCGGGATTGCTGGGAGACTGGGTCGCCACTTTTTTGGCAAACAGGCGCGACAGGTCGCCACTGCCGCCGGCAATATCGAGTACTTTGTCACCCTGCCCAACGCCGCTGACATCCACGGCAAAGCGTTTCCACAGCCGATGCATGCCCGCAGACATGACGTCATTCATGATGTCGTATTTTTGCGCCACCGAATGAAAGACTTCGCCCACTTTTTTCTGTTTTTCCCGTTCATCGACGGTTTCAAAGCCAAAGTGGGTGGTTTTTTGCTGTTCAGTGTTGGATTGCATGTTTGGGTTCCTTGCGCGTATGGCCTGCCATGGTGAGTTTGGCGATGTAGTCTTGCCACAGGCTTTCATAATGTTGTGCCAGATAATACAGATAATCCCATGAATACAGCCCGGTATCATGACCATCATCAAAGATCAGTTTGATTGCATAGCGGCCAACCGGTTCAATGGCGCTGATGTTCACATCCTGCTTGTCCAGTTGCAGCACTTCCTGGCCTGCGCCATGCCCGCGGACCTCGGCAGAGGGCGAGTAGACACGTAAAAATTCGCATGACAGCATGCATTCCGTCTGGTTATCGAAATGAATTTCCAGCAAGCGCGAGCCCTGATGCAGTTGGATCAGGGTAGGGATGGGGCAATCAGGATGTAGACCGCTCATATGATTGAAGAAAACCGTGTTTGGGGCCGTTAACTTGAATATTGCGCATGATAGCAGATGCACGCATCTACCGCATGGCAAGCAAATGTTTCATGTTAGGGTTGATAATTCATTTTATTTGTGAATTAATAGCTGTACTTGCATGATTTATTTGATCTTTTAACAATTCATGTTAGATTATAGAAAAATAACAACAAGTAGGTCACCTTAATAAAATTGCAGCAGGTCCTATGGAAAATAACCGACTGGCACAACAATTTGATTTGTACACACGCTGGCGTCAATCGATTGCTGATGTACTGGGAGAGTATCGACGCTGGATTGCGGACAAGCAGCTCAGTGATGTGCCGTTAGATGAGCGCATACAGCAGCAACTCAACCGCTTGCGTGAAGACAAGCTGAATGTCGCTTTTGTTGCAGAGTTCTCGCGCGGCAAGTCAGAGCTCATCAATGCCATTTTCTTTTCAGGGTATGGTCACCGGTTGTTGCCATCCGGTGCAGGCCGTACCACCATGTGTCCCACCGAACTGCGTTATGACACTGGCAAGCCCGTTAGCCTGTCACTGCTACCGATTGAAACCAATACCCACCAGATTTCCATTACTGAATATCGCCGCATGCCGCAAGCCTGGTCTGTGGTGGAGTTCGATGCTCATTCGCGCGACAGCATGGTTGAAGCCTTCAAGGAGGTTAGTCGTACCCGTCGCGTGACAGTGCAAGAGGCGCAGTCGCTAGGCTTGTATCATCCTGACAATTCTGACGATGCCATGTTGATCGGCGCAGATGGCCTGATGGAGATTCCATGCTGGCGCTATGCCATGATTAATTTCCCGCATCCCTTGCTCAAGCAGGGCTTGGTAATCCTTGATACGCCCGGCCTCAATGCCATCGGTGCCGAGCCTGAGTTAACCATGAGCATGCTGCCGAATGCGCATGCCGTGCTGTTTATTCTCGGCGCGGATACCGGGGTTACCAAATCCGAGATGGAAGTCTGGCGCCGTTATATCAGTGGCGCACGCTGGAAGCAAAAAGGCCGCATGGCGGTGCTCAACAAGATTGATGGCTTGTGGGATCCGCTCAAGACAGATGATGAGGTGGAGGCAGAGCTTTATCGTCAATTGCAACATACTGCTGAGTTATTGGGCTTGTCGCGCGACCAGATCTTGCCAACCTCTGCCCAAAAAGGCTTGCTGGCCAAGGTCAAAGGTGATGTGGCCTTGCTGCAAAAGAGCCGCTTGTTGCAGCTGGAGAAAAATCTCTCGGATGAGTTGATCCCGGCCAAACAGGAAATTGTGCGCGAGAGCCTGCAGGGTGAGATTGACGACATGATGCAGCAAACGCGGGTGACCCTGGAAACCCGACTGCAAAGCGTGCTAGACCAGTCGGACGAGTTGCGTTGCCTGCAAGGTAAAAATGAAGACGTTATTGCGCAGATGATGCGCAAGGTCAAACAGGATAAGGTCAATTTTGAAGTCGGCTTGCAACGCTACCAGGCTTTGCGTAGTGTGTTTTCCGTGCAATCCAACCAGTTATTTCACCATCTCGGCATGCCAGCACTCAAGAACAAGGTGCGTGAAACGCGTGAGACCATGATGAAAGCCGCATTTACCAAAACCATGCGTCAGGCCATGGATGACTTTTTCAGTGACCTCAAGCGCCGGATGATGGATGCAGACGTGCATGTGCTTGAGATCAAGAAAATGATGGAAGCCATGTATGAAAAATTCTCCAAAGAACATGGCCTGTTGCAAAAGTCGCCCCCCCCATTTTCCACTTCACGTTACCTCAAGGCCCTGAATAAACTCGAAGCGATTTACCGCGATCAGTTCAATACCACCTTTAACATGATTGCGCATGAAAAGCTGACGCTGACCAGTAAATTCTTTGAGACCCTGGCCAGCCATGTCATTATCGAGTATGAAGCCGCTAACCGCGATACGGAAAGCTGGCTGAAAGCCGTGATGGCGCCTATGGAAAGCCAGATGCGTGAGCATCATGTGCAACTCAAGCGCCGGGTCGAAAGTATCAAACGTATTTATCAGGCCACCGATACCCTGGAAGAGCGTATTGCGGACCTGGAGCAGGTGGAACTCTCTATTCGCCAGCAGTTGGCTGATCTGGATCATTTGCATGCCAAAGCCATGACTGCGTTGATGCATGAAGAGGTCGTCGTGAAAGCTGCCTAAGCGGTGATTGAGGACAAGATTTTCGGGTGAAGAGGTAAGACCTCTTGAAGCACGAACATAAAAAAACGGGTGACTGGCACCCGTTTTTTTATTTGCTTTCCAGCATATAGGTTTTGATCTTTTGCATCGCCTTTTGCTCAATCTGGCGGATACGTTCAGCCGAAACACTAAATTCTGCGGCCAGATCATGCAAGGTCGCCGTATTGCCCTCGGTCAGCCAGCGGGCTTGCAGTACACGACGACTACGCTCATCCAGCTGCTGCAAAGCCATGCTCAGGCCTTCTGTCTGCATGTGCTCAGTTTGTAGGTTTTCCAGCAAGGTAGAAGGTTCAGGACCTTCATCCTCCAGAAAAGCGATTGGGCTGTACACTTCTTCGCCATCCTCGTCCACTTGCGCATCCAGAGAGATTTCCTGACCATTGAGGCGGTATTCCATCTCGGTCACGTCTTCTGGTTTCACATTGAGTTCAGTCGCAATGCGTTGAACATCTTCCTGACTTAAGGTCTCAAACCCATTTTTCATGCTGCGCAAGTTAAAGAACAGCTTGCGTTGCGCTTTGGTGGTGGCGGTCTTGACCAAGCGCCAGTTCCGCACAATATACTCATGAATTTCAGCCTTGATCCAGTGCATGGCAAAAGAAACCAGACGCACACCGCGATCGGGATCAAAGCGTTTGACTGCTTTCATCAAGCCAATATTACCCTCTTGGATCAGGTCTGATTGGGGCAGGCCATAACCACTGTAACCACGGGCAATGCTGGCGACCAGACGCAAGTGCGACACAATCAGCGCACGTGCAGCCTCAAGGTCCCCGCTTTGTTTCAGGCGGGTCGCATAACCGTATTCTTCTTCAGCGGTCAGCACCGGAAACTGCTTGATGGTCTGCAGGTATTTATCCAGGCTGTCTGCCGATGCAACGACAGGTAATGTAAAAGCGTTGATAACAAACTCCTTGGTATCAAAAGAGATTTAAAACAATTTTAGCACTCAATGCATGAGAGTGCTAGTCTCTGGCAAAGTTCCAACTGGCTATCGCATTTTATAAAGTAAATCCGGCTCGAAAATCAGAATAAAACCCGGAATTCAACCTCAATTTTGGAGGATCAATCACTGCCGTAAGGCGTTGGCAGGGAGATCGGGATAATGGGGGGATATTCATATGGCGGGCAGGCAATACTGACGTTAGCAAGGGCATGGGGCAGTGGGGTAAATATGTTGTGCAACTTATTGGATCCTATGCAACACATGGCGCAGAACCGGTTGCATGAAGCTGAACCTTTAATAGTTACCGCTTGAAACCAGTCACTGCAATCCGTTGTGATGTTGGGTGGGGCATCGCCGCTTATTACGCATGCGTGCTTTATCCTTCATCGCGGCACAGCAATGTGCTGAGCCTGATAAAGGATAAAGCATCATAATCGGTTTGGCTGACACTGTGCTTACAGTATCCGATCTGTCATCAGGCTCACGGTATTGAATGGTTTCAGATTAATCCCTGCCGTGACCATGGCCACGTCCCGGGCCGCCAGGTCTGCCTCCTGGCCCTGGTGGGCCATCATGCCAGTGATCCCAACCGGGACCAGGCCCAGGTGGACCAGGATGTGCCCGGTAATGTGGCACATAAACATTCTGATACCAGCCATCCTGTACAAAATAGACCTGACGACCACAAGCGCCATAGCCGCCGCAATAGCGTGCCCAGCGCTTCATATGGCCGGGCGGTACATGCAGATACATAGGGGGCTGCACCACGGCCACCGGTGGTGGCTGGATAATCACGGGTTGCGGGTAGACCACTTGCGGCACTGGATAAGCATCACCAAGGACTATCTGGCCGTAAAAGCCGGGTTGCCCCACGCTGACCGCGACACCGGCTTCTGCGGTCGTGGCCAAGGCAATTGTCCAACATAATGCACCTGCCATGAGTATTCTGAGCATGGTTACCTTCTTTCTGTCTGTTTCAGAAAAATGCAGATTGATTTGCATAGGCGGATTTTAGAAAGGCTATGCCCCGCAGAGCAGTCTTATTATTCTGATAGCGTTGTCAGAGGGTGCTGACAGTCATTGCCTGGGGCGGATCAACAGGCTCAGGTCAGGGCACCTGGGCAGGATGAGATGGTTAAATCAATAGCTTGTTAATTTCTGGCTTGTGATACTTCTGTCTTGGCGCGTGTGTAAAGTGGTCTCCATTGACAGCCTCGCGTGTCTGCCAATGACGCCATCCGATTGACGGACGGCGACTGGCAAGCAATTTATTACTTCACATTGCGTACGGCCATCCAGCCCAAGTCATGCATACAGGAGACAAACGCACGTTTAAAAGTCTGTGTCTTGTAATCAGGCAGGTAGTTTTCTCCCAGCTTTTTCTCACAGCTGGCTTGGTCACGAGATAGCTGGTTGGGGAAAGCCCCCATTTTCCACCATGAATTGATCGAATACGCTACATCGGGACCGTCATTCACGGTGCTGTGTGGCGCAGCAGGGGCTGATTCAGCTGCGTCGTCCGCTGGCGTTAACGGTGCCGAGCTGGCTGGGGCCGAGGCAGCACTGGTTGCTGCCGGGCTCGCTTGTGGTTTTTTTGCAACAGCTGCAGCTTGCGCTTTCGCGGCATTCTCTTTGGATAAGTCTATAAAAGGACTGGGCTTGCTTTGCATGCCACCGCGGTTATCCGAAGCCTCTATGGTTGCAAATAAAGGATCAAATGCATCTAGCTTGGGTTTTTTCCAGCCATGCTCGGCCAGGCATGCCGAGAGCTGATCGCCGCTGCCACGGCAGGCTTGATGCGCCCTTTCGATGTCCTGCTGGTTGCCGCCTTGCTTGTAAGAAATCTGGCCGCATCCTGCCAATACAGCGGTCATGAATAGGTAAGTTAAAAGACGCATTGCGAGTCCTGTTCGTGATTTGTTATGCGCAGTCTAGCGGGCTTTTCACGCCCTCGCCACTACGCAAATTGACGTATTTGTCCTACACCCCCCTCTCGTTAAGCTGAGCGCAAGTTTTGATCAACTGTGATTTGAATTTAACGAGAAAGGGAACTTAGATGATGAACTTGAAAAAATGTGCCTTGCATACTGCGGTAGCAATGGCTTGTGGCCTGGGTGCACAACTGGCAAATGCGGGTGCAACAATTAGCTTTGGTGAAGATAAATACGTTAGCGTGGGTTTTGGTTTTATTTCAAGCTACCTGTCCCAATCGAATGCCGCTGCAAACAGTGATAGATCGCATGATTTTCAATTGAATAGTACTCGTCTGTATGTGAATGCATCCCTGAACAAGTATATCAAAGGGATGTTGACTACAGAGAAATCTGGTGCTGGCGGCGGTGGAAAAACGGATGCTGGCAGTAACATGGAAATCATTGATGCTAACGTACAGTTTCAGTTAACACCTGAAGTTTCTATCTGGGCAGGTCGCTTCCTGTCACCAAGTGACCGTGCAAACATGGCAGGTCCTTACTACTCCAGTGGTGGCGGTTATTGGGCAAGCATTGCCTCACGTTATGGTTGGAACGGTGGTGTGATTGGCCGTGATGATGGTGTCGCTGCAATCACCAGCTTTATGGATGATCATGTGGCTGTCTCTTTTGGTGCATTTAACGGCGATAACATCTTCCGTTTTAGTGGCGTAGGCGCACAAACTGCACCTGGCGGCGCTTCTAATAAAAATCTTATGTATGCGGGTCGCGTCCAAGTTGATTTTTGGGATGCTGAACCTGGTTACTACGGTACAGGTAATTACTATGGCGCCAAAGATATTTTGGCAATTGGTGTTGCAGGAAAATTCAAGAAAGATGGCGCCGTTAACGCGCTTGGCGTAACGGGAGATTACAAGACCTACAACATCGATTTTCTGTTAGAGAAAAAAGATGTCGGTCCAGGTACTTTGTCGGTTGAGGGCGCTTACTACTACTATGATACTGGTAGAGTCTTTTTGGCCGAGCAAGGCCATGCTTACTATGGCTCGCTGGGTTATTTGTTCCAGGATAAAGTGGGTTGGGGACAATTTATGCCCGTTATGCGTTATCAGCGCTTCAATGCGGATGGTTTGACTGGGTATAACGCAACCACGAATGTAACCACCAATACATCAAGCTCAGCAGATACCAAACGTTTCGAAATTGGCTCTAACTACGTGATTGCCCCTTATAACGCAATGGTCTCAGCGTTTTATGGCCATCAAGAAACCCCAACAGCGACAGGGCATACCAGTTCTAACGATATCAAAGTCGCTCTGCAGATGCAGTTTTAATCAACACCTTATAACCCTTTCCCACAAAGGAGATGAGCGTAATGAAAACAATAGTGAAGTTGGATTTGGATAAAAAACCATGGGAGCAGGATGGTCAGATTCATAACCGCTGGCACCCCGACCTGCCGATGATTGCCATGGTCAAGCCAGGGGATGAGTTCCGTGTTGAGTGTATGGACTGGACCGGTGGTCAGATCGGTAATAACGATAGCGCCAATGATGTGCGTGACGTAGACCTGACCCAGGTGCACTACCTGAGTGGCCCGATTGGCGTGGAAGGTGCTGAGCCGGGTGACTTGATGGTGGTGGATATTCTGGATGTGGGTACTTTTGATGAGTATCAATGGGGCTTTAACGGTTTGTTTGCCAAGGAAAATGGTGGGGGCTTTCTGACCGACCACTTCCCTGAAGCGAGCAAAACCATCTGGGATTTCCACGGCGTGTATACCACTTCCCGTCATGTGCCTAAGGTGCGTTATGCCGGCATTATGCACCCGGGTCTGATTGGTTGCCTGCCATCCAAAGAACTGCTCGAAACCTGGAACAAGCGTGAAGGCGACCTGATTGCAACAGATCCGGATCGTGTCCCGCCACTGGCTTGCCCTCCGACTTCACAATCTGCCGTCATGGGCCGTTTGAGTGGCGACGCTGCCAAAAAAGCAGCAGCCGAAGGCGCGCGTACCGTGCCACCACGTGATCACGGCGGTAACTGCGATATCAAGAACCTGACCAAAGGCTCAAGGGTGTACTTCCCGGTCTATGTGAAGGATGGCGGTCTCTCCATGGGTGACCTGCACTTCTCACAAGGCGACGGTGAAATCACTTTCTGCGGTGCGATTGAAATGGCCGGTTACCTCGATATCAAGGTTGGCCTGATCAAGGATGGTGTGAAGAAATACGGGATTAAAAACCCTGTGTTCCAGCCCAGCCCGATCACACCGACTTACCGTGATTACATGATTTTTGAAGGCATTTCGGTTGACGAAGCAGGCAAGCAACATTACCTGGATGTGCATATTGCCTACCGCCAGGCCTGCCTCAACGCGATTGAGTACCTGAAAAAATTTGGTTACAGCGGCGAACAAGCGGTATCTATCCTGGGGACTGCGCCGGTAGAGGGGCATATCAGCGGCATCGTCGATATCCCTAACGCTTGTGCCACCTTGTGGGTCCCGACCGAGATTTTTGAGTTTGATATCCGACCTAACGCGGATGGACCGAAGATCATGGTGCCGCCAGGCATAGATGTGTCCACTTGCACATAACAATGAGTGTTGATCGCGTGCAGTTTATTTGATCAGACTTGATAGGAAACCAAGATGCCTCTTTACGAATATGAATGTGACAGTTGTGGTGTGTTTACTGCGCTACGCAAAATGAGTGAGTCGAGTTTGCCTGCCTACTGCGATTGTTGTGGGGCAGAGAGTCCACGGATTTTATCTGTGCCCAAACTGGCCATCATGGACAAAACGCAACGGTCTGCGCATGAACGTAACGAGAAATCTGCCAACGAGCCGCGTACAGCCAGACGTTCCAGCTGTGGCTGTACCGGATCACACACGTGTAAAACCAAGCCGCCGGTCAACCAGGATACAGGTAAACCGGGCTTGCAAATGCAGACCAAGAAAACGGCACGGCCGTGGATGGTCGGGCATTAATCAGCGACATCAATCCCTTAATTATTGATTTTATTGATTTATCCATAAAGGAGAAGAAGTAATGAGTACCTCAAACAGACGCGGTTTTATGAAGGGCGCATTGGTCGGTGCCATGATGGCCGCAGGCCTTATCAGCGGTCATGCATTTGCAGCGGATTATCCGACTGCAAAAGTGAATACGACTGGCTTGGCAGTGACTGACTCCACAGTAAAAGTAGGTATTCTGCACTCTGCCACCGGCACGATGGCGATTAGTGAAACCGGTTCTATCCAGGCTGAAAAGCTGGCGATCGAACAGATCAACGCCATGGGCGGTATCTTGGGCCGCAAAATTGAAGTGATTCAGGAAGACGGTGCATCTGACTGGCCAACTTTCGCAGAAAAAGCGAAGAAATTGCTGGAAAAAGACAAAGTGGCTGCTGTGATGGGTTGCTGGACGTCAGCTTCACGTAAAGCGGCTTTGCCAGTGTTTGAAAAAGACAACGGCTTGCTGTTCTACCCAACTTTCTACGAAGGTCTGGAGCAATCCAAAAACGTGTTCTACACCGGTCAAGAAGCGACACAACAAATTCTGGCAGGGTTGGACTGGATCGCTAAAGAGAAAAAAGCGAAAACATTCTACCTGATTGGTTCTGACTACATCTGGCCACGTACATCGATGAAAATTGCCCGTAAGCACATCGAGCAACACTTGCATGGCACAGTGGTGGGTGAAGAGTACATTGCCTTGGGCGATACCCAGTTCGGTTCTGTGATCAACAAAATCAAACTGAAAAAACCTGACGTGATCTACGCAGCGGTTGTGGGCGGTAGTAACGTGGCATGGTTCAAACAATTGAACGCTGCCGGTTTGAACTCTAGCAAACAAACCATGTTGACCATCTCCGTGACCGAAGACGAAGTGTTGGGTATCGGTGGTGAAAACCTGGCTGGTTTCTACTCTGCGATGAAATACTTCCAGTCTCAAGACAATGAGGCTAACAAGAAATTTGTAGAGGCGTTCAAAAAACGCTGGGGTGAGAAGTCTGTGATCGGCGACGTGACACAAGCGGCTTACCTGGGCCCATGGTTGTACAAGGCAGCCGTTGAGCGCGCAGGTAGCTTCGATGTAGACAAAGTGCAAGCAGCATTGCCAGGCTACACTTTCAAAGATGCACCAGAAGGCCCTGTTACTGTGGAAGCCAACCACCACCTGACCACCAAACTGCGTATTGGTCAGTGGGGTAAAGATGGCCAGGCCAAAGTGGTATACACCTCTGATTACATCAAACCTGATCCATTTCCAAAAGGCTATCAATAAGCTAGTCCTGTCGTAAATGCTTAAGCGGTAGCCGGTCAATCCGGCTACCGTTTGGCGCAAAAAGCATTCAAGTTGTAAACAATTTCAAGCAGTCAGCAATTTTGAGAAGTTGCATTTTAAGGAGACCGATATGTTTGGTTATTCGATGGCAGATATAGGCAATATTGTGGTGATGCAAGGCTTTTCCGGCCTGAGCATGTTTACAGTGTTGCTACTCATGGCACTGGGTCTCGCGATTATTTTCGGGCAGATGGGTGTGATTAACATGGCGCATGGTGAGTTTATGACCATTGGAGCCTATACCACAGTCATGCTATCCAAGGTGGCTGCCACTTACGGCTTCACCAATTACTATTTTTTGTTTGCCATCCTCATTGCGTTCGGGCTGGCATTCGCGGTCGGCTATGTTGTTGAATACGGCATGATTCGGCACCTGTACAAGCGCCCACTGGATACCTTGCTGGCGACCTGGGGGCTAAGCCTGGTCATGCAGCAGATTTTCCGCTCCACCTTTGGCGCCAAAGAGGTGAGTGCCGAGTTGCCTGAGTGGATGCTGGGCTCTTTCAAGCCGACGCCAGATATTGATATCCCGATCAACGGTGTCTTTGTGATGGCCCTGGCTGCGCTGGTGACCTTTGGTGTGTATATGTTTATGTATAAATCACGCTGGGGCCTACGTGTGCGTGCCACCGTGCAGAACCGTACCATGGCGGGTGCAGTAGGCATTAACACTGCAAAAGTCGACCGTGTGACCTTTGCTTTGGGGTGCGGCATTGCTGGTATCGCAGGCGCTGCGTTTACCACGATTGCTTCTACCGGTCCAACCACGGGTACGCTCTACATCGTAGACAGCTTTATGGTGGTGGTGTTTGGCGGTGCAGCCAGCATTGTGGGGACGATTGCCTCAGCCTTCGGCATTGCCCAGGCGCAATCTATCCTGCAGTTCTTTATGACCAGCTCCATGGGCAAAGTGTCCACGCTGCTCGCCATCGTCACGATCTTGATGATGAAACCTGAAGGTTTGTTTGCCTCCAAACTGCGTAAATAACAGATACGGCAACGTGTGAGCATGCTTCTCACGCGTTGCCATAAGTAAATAGACGTATTAGTACTTTATATCTGTCGCACTAGAATCAACGCATCAATAGAGGAGATTTTTGATGACATTATGGGAAAAAATGAAAGCCAGTCCTGTACTGGGTGGTAAGGAGGGAGTGGTGGGCCTGGCAGTACTTGCCGCTGTCATCTTCATTGTGCTGCCTTTAAGCGTAGATATTTTCCGTCTTAACCTGATTGGTAAATACCTGACTTACGCGTTTGTTGCCGTGGGTTTAGTCATGTTGTGGGGCCATGGTGGTATCTTGAGTTTAGGTCAGGGGATATTTTTCGGTCTCGGCGGGTATGCGATGGCCATGTTCCTTAAACTGGAAGCTTCTGATCCGCTCAGCACGAAAATCCAGTCTACGCCAGGTATCCCTGACTTTATGGACTGGAACCAGCTGACGGCCTTGCCATGGTTCTGGGAGCCGTTCAAAAGCTTACCCTTCACCATCTTAGCTGTCCTGACGATCCCTGCATTGTTTGCCTATATCATTGGCTACGCCATGTTCAAGCGTCGTGTGGGTGGGGTGTATTTCTCCATCATCACGCAAGCGATTGCGCTGATCCTGAGTATTCTGATTGTTGGTCAGCAAGGGTATACCGGTGGTGTGAACGGGATGACAGACCTGCGTACCATGCTGGGCTGGGATATCCGTACCGACTCTGCCAAATATATCCTGTATTTTGCAAACGGCCTGTTACTGTTTGGAGCGATCTTCCTGTCCAAATACATCATGAGCAGCAAGTTCGGCATGTTGTTGCTGGCCATGCGAGATAAAGAAGAGCGGGTACGCTTCTCTGGTTACGACGTTTCCAACTTTAAAATCTTTATCTTCTGCCTGGCGGCGATGATGTCTGCTGTTGGTGGTGCAATGTTTACCTTGCAAGTGGGCTTTATGTCACCGTCCTTTGTCGGCATTGTGCCTTCGATTGAAATGGTGATTTTCTGTGCCGTGGGTGGGCGTGCCTCGCTGATTGGCGCCGTATATGGCACCTTGCTGGTTAACTATGGTAAAACCGTGTTTTCAGAAACCTATCCAGAGTTGTGGTTGTTCCTCATGGGTGGCCTGTTTATCTCTGTGGTGATGTTCTTCCCGAATGGCCTGGCTGGTATCTGGGACAACCTGGCGACCAAATATGGCTGGTTCAAAGACAAGGCTGACGCAAAAAAGCCTGAGGTAAGTACTTCTGAGGTAGAAGCACAAGCAGTACTTACCGAATCTTCAACCACGGGCGCCGTAACCTCTACCGAAGCGGGCGTCAAGAAAACATCACGTAAGAAAGCGGCGGCCAGCACTGATCAGCCGTCCGCAATCGAAAGCAACAAAATGAGAGGAGCAGAAGCATGAGTAATACCGACTTCGTCTTGGCAGTAGAAGACCTGACCGTCTCCTTCGATGGCTTTAAAGCGGTGGATAGCCTCACCATGTATATCGACAAAAACGAATTGCGTGTGCTGGTGGGCCCTAACGGCGCCGGCAAGACCACGGTGCTCGACCTGATTTGCGGTAAAACCAAATCCACAGCCGGTTCAATCAAGTTTAAAAACACTGAGTTAACCAAGCTGTCCGAGCACGAAATTGTGCGCTCCGGCGTCGGCCGTAAGTTTCAGAACCCGTCCATTTATGAAAACCTCACGGTTTACCAAAACCTGGAAGTGTCTTACCCCAAAGGCCGCGGCGTGTTTGGCAGCCTGACCTTCAAACGGACACAAGAGGTGGAAGACCGTGTACGCAAAGTGGCGGCAGACATCATGTTGACCGAGTTTCTTGAGATGGAATCTGCCTTGCTCAGTCACGGACAGAAACAATGGCTGGAAATCGGCATGTTGCTCATGCAAGAGCCTGAGCTGTTGATGCTGGATGAACCCGTGGCAGGCATGAGCGCCAAGGAGCGCGACCAGACCGCCGATTTGCTCAACCGCATCTGCCAGAACCGCTCGGTGATTGTGATCGAGCACGATATGGAGTTTGTGAAGAAAATTGCGCACAAGGTGACTGTGCTGCATCAGGGCAAAATCCTCGCCGAAGGGCCGATGGAGAAAGTCCAGGCAGACGAAAAAGTCATTGAAGTGTATTTAGGACATTAATTGGATTAGGCCATTCAAGGAGCACAGCATGTTTGAAATTGAAAATTTGCAGGTGAGTTATGGCCAAAGTCAGGTCATTCATGGCCTGAATTTCAAAGCCAACAAAAACGAAACACTGGCCATCATGGGGCGCAACGGCATGGGCAAAACCACGCTGTTCAAATCGCTGATGGGCATTTTGCCAAGCAAAGCCAGTAAAGCCACCGTCGATGGGGTCGATCTGCAAGGCTCAGCCACCCATGAACGCGTCATGAAAGGCTTGGCCTATGTGCCACAAGGCCGCTGGATTTTTCCTAATATGACCGTGCAGGAAAACATCGAAACCGGTCTCGAGAAGTCAGCTTCAGGCGAGATCCCGGATGATATTTTTGCGCTGTTCCCGGTGTTGCATGAAATGCGTAAACGCAAGGGCGGTAACCTGTCCGGTGGTCAGCAGCAGCAATTGGCGATTGCCCGCGCGCTGGTGACCAATCCAAAAGTATTACTGCTGGATGAGCCGACCGAAGGGATTCAACCGTCCATCATCAAGGACATCGCCAAGGTGCTCAACGAAATCCGCAAAATGCGTGAAATCACCATCATCGTCTCCGAGCAGGTGTTGAGCTTCACCATGGAAGTGGCAGACCGCATTATCGTCATTGATAAAGGCCGCTTTATCCATGAAGATACCCGCGACAACGTGGATGCAGCTAAGGTAAAAAGTTATTTGTCTGTATAAGTGCTTTTTTAGCCACAGAGGATACGGCGTCCACAGAGCAAAACGAATTTGCAGTTCCTCTGTGCGCTTTGTCCTCTGTGGCAAGCATTAAAAAGTAATATTCCTGATTTGTCTGTGGCATGATGCCGTTATGGATGATTTAAAGCATACGCCACCATCGCTAGCGCAAACGATCGCAACAAAACACTGGCAAGCCCGATTAGAGCTTGGCTTTGCCAAGCGTGAAGCGCGTTCTTACCTGGCACACCGCTTACATAAAGGCCCGTTGGTGGTGCAAAAAAGCCTGCATCCAGAAGGCGAAGCTGTCTGTCATGCAGTCATTGTGCATCCGCCTGGCGGGGTGGCGGGGGGCGATGCGCTGCATTTGCAAGTCCACGTGGGGGAGGGCGCAAACGCCTTGTTAACTACCCCCGGCGCTGGCAAGTGGTATAAGGCCAATGGCACGATGGCTACACAAACGCTGCATTTTCAGCTGGCGTCCGGCAGCGGCCTCGAGTGGCTGCCGCAAGAAAATATCCTGTTTGATGCCGCTGAAGTTGGTTTTCATGCCGAGATTGATCTGGCGGGCGATGCTACCCTTGCGGCGTGGGACATCGTCTGTTTGGGCCGTCAGGCGCAGCAGGAACGCTGGCAGACCGGCGCCTATCAGCTCAATCAGCGCATCCGTCGCGATGGCCGCTTGATCTGGAATGAACGCGCCCGCATGCACGCCAATGACCGCTTAAAAAGCAGCCCTGTTGGCCTGGGTGGGTCGGTGGTGTTCGGTACTTTTCTGGTGTGTGCCGGGGTCGTGCCCGCAGAAGTGCTGCAAGCTTGTCGCGAGATTGCCTTGCCTGATGCCAACACTGGCGTGACCGCCTTGCCAGAGGTGTTATGTATCCGTTATGTTGGCCAGGCTTCACAGCAGGCCAGGCAGTATTTTGAGCAGTGCTGGCAGTTACTGCGGCCATGGTATTATCAAAAAGACGCAGTCAGACCGCGGATTTGGAATACATAAGCTGCGTGCACAAAAATATAGTCAGAGAACAATCCTATGGAATTAACTCCCAGAGAAAAAGACAAGTTATTGATATTTACCGCGGCCTTGCTGGCTGAACGGCGCAAGGCGCGTGGCTTGAAGCTGAATTATCCTGAGGCGGTGGCGTTTATTTCCGCAGCGATTATGGAGGGCGCGCGTGACGGTAAAACGGTGGCCGAGCTGATGAGCTACGGCACCACGCTATTGAACCGCGATGAGGTGATGGAAGGCGTGCCGGAAATGATCCCGGATATACAAATCGAAGCCACCTTCCCAGACGGTACCAAGCTGGTGACGGTGCATCATCCGATTCCCTAATAGATACAAAAAATTAAACCGCCGATAAGCGCCGATGCACGCCGATAAAATCAATATCATCTTTGGCCAGCACTGGTTTTGGAGTGGTGGGTTTGTGTAAACACCCTGTCGAAACCGGATGCACAAAATATCGGCGTTTATCTGCGTGTATCGGCGGTAAAAAAAAGGTATTAAGAATGCATATTAAAAACGAGGAAAGCATATGATTCCCGGCGAAATGCAGGTCGCAGCAGGCGACATCGAATTAAATGTTGGGCGTGAAACGGTCACGCTGGATGTGGCCAATACAGGCGACCGGCCGATACAGGTCGGGTCGCATTACCATTTTTATGAAACCAACGATGCCTTGTCGTTTGATCGTGCGCTGGCCTATGGTTATCGCCTGAATATTGCGGCGGGCACTGCGGTGCGGTTTGAGCCGGGGCAGACCCGTACCGTGCAATTGGTCAAACTGGCGGGTGCGCGCAAAGTGTATGGCTTTGCTGGCCGCGTAATGGGCGCCTTAAAGTAGGGAGTAGCAATGACAGTGAAAATGGATAAACGCGCATACGCGGAAATGTTTGGCCCCACCGTGGGGGACAAGGTCAGGCTGGCCGACACCGAGCTGTGGGTAGAAGTCGAACAGGATTTCACC
The DNA here is from genome assembly GCF_056314085.1 of Methylophilus sp. DMC14. Taxonomy (NCBI): domain Bacteria; kingdom Pseudomonadati; phylum Pseudomonadota; class Betaproteobacteria; order Nitrosomonadales; family Methylophilaceae; genus Methylophilus; species Methylophilus sp. DMC14. Next base: position 96,851 of record NZ_JBQUZA010000003.1, read on the forward strand.
ATTTATGGTGAAGAGGTCAAGTTTGGTGGCGGCAAAGTCATCCGTGACGGCATGGGCCAAGGCCAGGGGCTGGCCGCCGAAGTGGCAGATACCGTCATCACCAACGCGCTGATTATCGACCACTGGGGCATCGTCAAGGCCGACATCGGCATCAAGGGCGGTTATATTTCTGCCATCGGTAAAGCCGGTAACCCGGATATCCAACCTGGGGTGACCATTGCCATAGGTGCGGGCACCGAGGTGATTGCCGGCGAAGGCATGATCATCACGGCCGGCGGCATTGATACCCATATCCACTTTATTTGCCCGCAACAGATTGAAGAAGCCCTGATGTCTGGCGTCACCACCATGATAGGCGGCGGCACCGGGCCTGCGACCGGCACCTTTGCGACTACCTGTACGCCCGGCCCCTGGCACATTCACCGTATGTTGCAGTCAGCCGATGCTTTCCCCATGAACCTGGGCTTTTTAGGCAAGGGCAATGCCAGCCTGCCTGAACCGCTCAGAGAGCAGGTGCGCGCAGGGGTCATTGGCCTCAAGTTGCATGAAGACTGGGGCACTACGCCCGCCGCGATTGATAACTGCCTCAGTGTGGCGGATGAAATGGATATCCAGGTTGCGATCCACTCCGATACCCTGAATGAGTCCGGCTTTGTTGAGACCACCATAGGCGCGTTCAAGGGCCGCACCATCCATACCTTCCATACCGAAGGCGCGGGTGGTGGCCATGCGCCAGATATTATCAAAGCGGCTAGCCAGCCCAACGTGTTGCCGTCTTCGACCAACCCGACGCGGCCATTTACCGTCAACACCATAGATGAGCATCTGGATATGCTCATGGTGTGTCACCATCTGGACCCGGCGATTGCCGAGGATATTGCCTTTGCCGAAAGTCGTATCCGCCGTGAGACCATCGCCGCCGAAGATATTTTTCATGACCTGGGCGCATTTTCCATGATGTCATCCGACTCGCAAGCCATGGGCCGTGTCGGTGAAGTGATTATCCGCACCTGGCAAACTGCGCACAAAATGAAAATCCAGCGCGGGCCATTGGCTGAGGATGCGGCGGGCAACGACAACTTCCGCGTCAAACGCTATATCGCCAAATACACCATTAACCCGGCGCTGACACATGGTATCAGTCATGTGGTCGGCTCGGTCGAGGTCGGCAAACTGGCTGACCTGGTGGTGTGGAAACCCGCCTTCTTTGGCGTGAAGCCATTTACCATTATCAAGGGAGGCATGATTGCCGCGGCTGCGATGGGCGATCCGAATGCCTCCATCCCGACGCCTCAGCCAGTGCATTACCGCCCTATGTTTGGTGCCTATGGCGGCGGCCTCAAAACCGCCCTGATCTTTGTCTCGCAAGCCGCGCTGGAGAACCCCGAAATTAAGGCGCTTGGTTTGCAAAAACCATTGGTGGCGGTCAAAGGCACGCGCGACGTCAAAAAGGCGGACATGGTGCATAACACCTGGATGCCCAAGATAGACGTGGACCCGGAAACCTATGAAGTGCTGGCAGACGGGATGCCGCTGGTGTGTGAACCGGCAGAGGTGCTGCCGATGGCACAACGCTATTTCCTGTTCTAGTTTCAGGTGAATATAGAACAAGGCACTTTAACCGCCGATGAACGCAGGTGCACGCCGATAAAAGCTAAAAAATCATTCGGGCTTTGAAGTAACATCGGCGTTTATCTGCGTTCATCGGCGGATAAGCAAGAATGACTTTTTTGCTGATTTGCGGCAACGATAAAGTATTTAAACATGATCCATTTAACCGAACGCATCGCCCTCAGTGGGCATATTGACGACACGCTGGAGCTGCCGTTTGACCAGCGCCAGAAAAGCCGTTTGCGCGTGACCTTGGCTTCTGGCCGTGAGGCTGCGCTGTTTTTATCGCGCGGCCTGATTCTGCGCGGGGGCGATTTGATCCAGTCTGAAGACGGCAGTGTGGTGGTGCAGATCGTGGCGGCGCAGGAGCCGGTGTATAACGTCATTGCACCGACGCCGCGCGACTTGATGCGCGCCGCCTATCATCTGGGAAACCGCCATGTGCCACTGCAAATTGGCGATGGCTGGCTACGGCTGGAGCAAGATTACGTGTTGCGAGACATGCTGCTTGGCTTAGGCATGCAAGTGAGTGAAGTCCAGGCGCCGTTTGAGCCGGAGGCCGGGGCCTATGGCGGCGGTCACCGGCATGGGCATGATGAGGATAGTTTGCAAGCGTTGCGCCCACGCGTGAAAAGCGGGCAGGGCAGCGAATGAGTGTCAGCCCGTTAAACGCGAGTCTGGCCCTCAGCCGCTTGCTGCAGCTGGCCAGCCCGCTGCTCCCTGTGGGCGCCTATTGTTACTCGCAGGGGCTGGAGTGGGCGATTGAATCCGGCCAGGTCAAGGATGTGCCGACCGCACAAGCCTGGATAAGCGATAGCTTGCAGGTGTATCAGGCGCGTTTCGAGTTGCCGGTACTCTACCGCTTGTATCAAGCCTGGCAAGCCGATGACCTGGCGCAAGTGCAGGCGTGGGATGATTTTTACCAGGCGGGCCGCGATACCGCCGAAGGCTATGCTGAAACGCGGCAAATGGGCTATTCACTGCGTCGCCTGCTGTCCGAGCTCAAAGACACGCCACCTGCGTTGGTGGCAAAACTCAACACCCTGACGAGCCCGGCATTCCCCACCATGTATGCCGCTATCGCCCAACACTGGCAGATTGCGCCAGAGCACATGCTGCATGGCTACGCCTGGGGCTGGTGTGAAAATCAGGCCAGCGCCGCGATGAAAACCGTGCCGCTGGGCCAAGTGGCCGGGCAGACCATTTTACTGGCGCTGGGCGAACAGCTGCCGCAAGTGGTCGCCAGCGCCATGGCCCTGCCAGATGAAGAGATGAGTAACTTTAATCCATTGCTGAGTATCGCGGGCTGTTTGCACGAGACCCAGTACAGCCGTTTGTTCAGGTCATAACCTGTTTGTTAAAGAGCGTTTAACCCATGATGAAAATACATACCCAATTTGATAGCCCCATGCCTGAAGTCACCGAGTTCAAAGAGCCGTTGCGCGTGGGCATTGGTGGCCCGGTGGGCTCCGGCAAAACCGCGCTGACCCTGGCGCTGTGCCAGCGTTTGCGCGAGGTATATAACATTGCCGTGGTCACCAACGATATTTACACCAAAGAAGATGCCGAATTTTTAACCCGCAACGAAGCGCTGGTGCCAGAACGCATCATTGGCGTCGAAACCGGCGGTTGCCCACATACGGCCATCCGTGAAGACGCCTCCATGAACCTCGAAGCGGTGATGCAACTCAGCAAACGTTTTCAGACGCTGGATATCGTGTTTGTCGAAAGTGGTGGCGATAACCTGGCCGCCACCTTCAGCCCAGAATTGTCCGACCTCACCATTTACGTGATTGATGTCGCCGCCGGTGAAAAAATCCCGCGCAAAGGTGGCCCCGGCATTACCAAATCCGACCTGCTGGTAATCAACAAGATAGACCTGGCGCCCATGGTGGGCGCCTCGCTAGAGGTGATGGATCGCGACGCCAAAAAAATGCGCGGCGAGAAACCGTTTATTTTCAGTAATTTGAAGACGGGGCAGGGGTTGGAAGAAATTGTAAGATTCATCGAAAAACAAGGCCTCATGCTTTGAAAATTGGCACTACGCGTCCGTGGCGGTGTTGTATCAGCTTGCCGTACTCCTGTGTACTGTCTGCGCCGATACGCCTTGCCACAAACGCGCATTGCCAATTTTAGGGTTGAAATCGAAGTGAAAATGGTGGGTGCAAGACAGACTCATCGCAATGTAATTCGTTTGGAGAAGATTCAATGAAAAAAAGTATTCTTTTATTTTTAGGTGCGCTCGCAGCTTCAACCACCGCGGTTGCTCACCCAGGCCACGGCCTGGAGTCTGGCTTTGCCGCTGGCTTTATGCATCCATTCAGTGGTTGGGATCATCTGCTGGTGATGTTCGCGCTGGGGATCTGGGCCGCACGCCGTCCGGCCGCACAAGGTTGGCAGTTGCCTGTGCTGTTTGTGACTGTGATGGCAGCCTCTGCTTCATTCGCCATGGCCTCGCTGCCGGTTGCATTGGCTGAAACCCTGGTGGCGGCCAGTGTGATAGTCATGGGCTTGTTACTGGTTAGCGATTTAAAAGTGAACAGCGCCGTGCAAATCGGTGTTGTCAGCATCGCTGCAGCTGCACATGGCTATTTGCATGGCATGGAAATTGGCAACCAGTGGTCAGGCCTGGCGGGCATGGTGCTGGCTACCGCTGTGCTGCATGGCTTGGGCTGGGTGTTGGGTCGCCAGACCAATCCGCAACTGCAAAAAGCCACGCAATTACTCGGCGGCTTGATGCTGGGCTTGGGCGCTGTGTGGATGTTGGCTTAAAACAGGTTGATTACGCGCTAATATCTGCAAGCGCACGAATAAAGTCGTCGTCAAATTGATTTAGCGCTTCCATCAGCCTATCCCCTCTGTTAGGTTTGATGGGGTGTATCACCAGATCACCATTGTCTGCACGGCTTATTTCAACTTGTTGAACATCTAATTGGAAAGCTCGTGGAATGTGCACGGCCTGGCTATTCCCATTATTAAAAACACGCGTTTTTAAGGTTTGCATAAACGTTCCCCTCGTTAATTTAACTGTGTACAAGAGATTGTATGTATTTTAAAAGCGGGTGGAGATAATGCAACCTCTGGTTGTAAGAGACTAGTCTAGGTTTTTTGTCGCCGCTGAATCTCCTGGCCGAGATGAAAATCTGCAAAGTAATTGAAGTAACATAGCGCATCCATAAAATACATGCATTGTGATGACACCCACCCCAGCGCCCGACGACACTCTCGCTCAACTCAAGGCAGGCAAACTTCAAGGGGCTAAACAGCTCAAATTAAGTGCGCAGTTAACGCAGTTCCCCGCTGAGATTTTTGACGTAGCCGATAGCCTGGAAATCCTGGACTTGTCCGGCAATGCGCTCACTGACTTGCCTAGTGATTTAAGCCGCCTGAAAAAACTGCGCATTCTTTTTTGCTCAAACAACCAGTTTACGCACCTACCAGAGGTGTTGGGGCAATGCGAGAACCTAAGCATGATTGGTTTTAAAGCCAACCAGATCAAACACATCCCGGAAGCCGCCATCCCCACCCACACCTTACGCTGGTTTATCGTCACCGATAACGCATTAAGTAGGGTGCCAGATGCATTGGGCGAGTGCAGCAAGCTGCAAAAACTCATGCTGGCAGGTAACCAGCTCAGCAGCTTGCCCGCCAGCCTGGCAAATTGTCACGCCTTAGAGTTATTGCGGATTTCTGCCAACCAGTTTGAGACCTTGCCCGATTTTTTATTCGACCTACCCAAACTCACCTGGCTCGCCTATGCCGGCAACCCCTTTTGCAACGCCATTGAGCAAGCGTTAATCAGCCAACATCATATACAGCATATCGATTGGCAAACCCTCACGCTGCAACATGTGTTAGGTGAAGGTGCCTCTGGCGTTACCTACCAGGCGGTAATGCAAAATAAAAACGTGCAAGAGTCTGTGGCAGTAAAACTCTTCAAGAGTGGCCTCACCAGCGACGGCCTGCCACGCTGTGAAATGCACGCCAATATGCTGACAGGTGAGCACCCCAATTTAGTCGGCGTTAAAGGCGTAATACACAATCACCCGCAAGGCATTGATGGCTTGGTCATGCCCCTGTTGGACGCCGATTTAAAAGTGCTGGCAAAGCCCCCCAGCTATGAAAGCTGCACGCGCGATGTCTACGCGGATGACTTAACACTCACGCCGCAACAAGCCGAATTTATTTTAAAAGGCATCACGCAAGCCGCAGCACACCTGCACGCCCGTGGCCTCATGCACGGCGATTTATATGCACATAATATTTTGTGGGGGCCTGAAAAAGTGGTGTTAAGTGATTTGGGCGGCGCTTCTTTTTTACCTGTAGATAACCCGGCACTTACGCAAAAAATACTTAAACTGGAAGCCAGGGCACTAGCGGTGTTGGCAGAGGAGTTGGCAGCGGTTGTGCGTAATAGTGATGGTTTGGTAATGCAGGGATAGTGGTTGCTGAAGCTGTGAATTATCCCACGCTTACAAGCGCATTTTCATTCACCATACCCACCAACTGAATCACTTTTTTCGCATCAGCCTCATCAAAAACACCAATCAATCCATCTTGATGGATATTGGTAAAGGGCGGTTCAAACAGCATCGATTTCTCAATCACACCGTTTTTATTGAGGTAGTTGATGATGTTATTGATAAACGTCATTTGGTCCGCTTTCAGGTTTCCAGCCTGAATAAACTCGGCAAACACTTCTTGCGCAGCATTCACATCCAGGCCAACGATACTGCGGATAAAAACACCCAATGGCTTATCGCCGTAGGTTTCAATGTAGTCTTGCTTGGTGCCAACGGTCGCACCATCAAACAAGATAGTTTCCAGTGCATTCACTTCTGTTTCTGTAATCGGCTTATTGGTCTTAAGCTTTTGGATCACCAAGTGATTGCTGTGATCACGCACATACGATTCCACGCGATCTTTATAGCTTTGTAGTCGGCCATAGGCTGGTATTAAGTCGTGTTGTTTAACGCCTATGAAATCGATCTCATCTTCAAAGTTGGTTTCTACAATTTGCTGATTTTCTTTATCTAAATACTTAATCAAATCGCGCAGGGCAACGCGTACATTTTCCAAACGATTGATATTGATAGTTTTCCAAAATTGCTCCACTTGCAGTTCGTTGAGCAAATGCACTTGTTTAGCGACCGCCGGGATATTTTGTTTTTTCAACAAAGCCTTGGCTGTGCCGCTAATCTGTTTAATAAATCGGTCCGTGCTATACGCCGCCGTCATTAGCGCCAACTGATAATTTAAAATCAGCAGGTCAAATCGTTTGGCCAGTTCGTCATCTTCTTTGGCTGGTAAAGCTAGCGCCGAAAGGTGTGTGTTGATATCTAACAAATCGCTTTTTGAGAGATTTTGCCAACGCGCTTTTTCGCTGTATTCAACCACATAGCGGAGTTTGGCTCTCACCACAAAGCGGCTTTTATCCAAAGTGGCAGTGGTTTGCTGCAGCTCAGTAATATAACTTTCAGCTAGTGCACGTTCTTCTTCGCTACTTTCGGCATCCTCGCGCACCAGCATGGCTAATTCTAATTTGGCCTCAAAGATCTGTTGCGTCAGGCTCTTAATCGCCTTCGTTTTTACGCCATCGGGGTTCACGCCAAAAAACTCAAAATTCTGGCAATAATCAAAAATCACAAACTCAGTTTTGTCATGGCCCACCCCAAACAAATCTGGGCATAAGCGTGTTCCTCGGCCTATCATCTGCCAAAACTTGGTGGCAGATTTCACCTGCTTAAAGAACACCAGATTCACCACACGCGGCGCATCCACGCCCGTATCCATCATATCCACCGAGACAGCAATTTGTGGGTCTTTTTCTTCGTATTTATCTACAAACGTCTCCAGCAGGCTTTGCGCTTTGCTTTCGTAGTTATCAATCACCCGCAAAAACTTGCCTGCGTATTCTGGGTAGTTTTTATTAAACCGCTTTTCAATAAATACGGCATGTGTATGGTTTTTGGCAAAAATAATGGTCTTGCCCAGCTTTTCACCACCCTGCACTTTAATGCCATCGGTCATCACGTGATCTAGCACTTTATCCACCGTGTCAGTGTTAAACAGCCAGTTATTCAGGGCAGCACTATCAATCTCGTCTGGCACTTCACCGGTGGTCGGGTCACCAAACTTTTCTTCATACTCGGCTTTTTCACGGTCTGAGAGTTCATGGTACTTCACACCTGTGCGGATAAACTTGAGAGGTACAGACATAGCCTTGGGAGGCACCAAAAAGCCATCGCGCACGGCGCTATCCAGCTCATAAGCAAAAGTCGGGTTATCGTCCTCAATGCCAAACAAGCCATACGTGTTATGGTCGATATCCGTTTTAGGCGTAGCGGTTAAGCCCACCAGCAAGGCATCAAAATAGGCAAAAATCGCCCGATACTTCTGGTACACCGAACGGTGTGCCTCATCCACAATAATCAGGTCAAAATGCCCCACACCATAAAAGCGCTCGCCTTCCTGCACATGGTCAATGCGGTTCATGATGGTTGGGTAAGTTGAAAACACCAGCCGTGTGCCGTTGTCTTCTTTTTCTTTAGTCAGTTCTATCGCGCTTAAATTGGGCAGGTATTCATTAAAGGCATTTTTGGCCTGAGTGACCAAGGCGTTTCTGTCCGCCAAAAACAGCACGCGCTTCGCCCAATTACATTTGGTGAGCATATCCACCAGCGCCGCCGCCGTGCGAGTTTTGCCACTGCCAGTCGCCATCACCAACAAGCTCTGCCGCGCGCGACCGCGCAACTCACCTTGGCCATTCGTGGTGACAAAATTTTCCGCAATCCGCTGCATGGCCTCCAGTTGATAAGCGCGCCCGGCAATCTCGGTATTCACTTTAAAACTACGCAAATCGATTCGGCTCTGGCGGCGGGCAATCAGTAGCTGTAATTCTTCTTTGCTATAAAAGCCCTGCACCTCTCGTTCTGGGTAAAACTGGTCATCCCAAATGTGCGTTTCAAAGCCATTGCTGTAAAAAATAATCGGCCGTTGCCCTGTCATCGCTTGCAGACAATTGGCATACAGCTCGGCTTGATGCTTGCCCTTACGTGCATCTGCCATGGTTTTTTTGGCTTCAATCACCGCCAGCGGCAAGCCATCATCGCCCCACAACACATAATCCACATAACCAATGCCAGTGCGATTGGTACTGGCGGGCATACCAGTCACCTCAAACTCTAACTCGTGGCCTTCTTGCAGGTTGTCCCAGCCACATTCTTTAAGGGATAAATCAATATAGCGGCGGCGGGTTTCTGCCTCGCTCACCAATAGCGGAACGGTTTGTTCAAAGTCGATGGTTTTTTCGCGCGCCTGTTTGCGTGCCGCAACTTCGGCTTGTTGTTGCTCCAGTTGCGCTTTTAACTGTGCGTTTTCTTCTGCCTGCTGTTGTCTGGCCTGCTCAGCCTCACGTGCTGCCTGGTCTTTGGCCGCTAGTTGTTGCTGCAAGGCGGCAATCTGTTCAGCACTTTCTGGCTTTGCAGCACCTGTCGGAATTAAATGCTCATCAAACGCCTGTGGAGATGGTGCTTGCTTGCCGTAATATGTGGCTACATAACGCAAAAATCGATACAGATATTTGAGTGACGCCAAGGCATCCTGCTGGCTCACCTTGCTGCCATGTGCGGCTACGTTACCGGTTTTGCGTATCAGGTGCAGTTCACCCAGCATGGTCTGGTTAAACTGGCTAGCAAAGCAATGCGCATGCATCAACGCGCTGAGCTCAGACTTAAACGGGCGGGTAAGTTTGGGGTCGTGGTCGTAAAGCCAGTTAATGGCGTTTTCCAAGGTGCTACGGCAAAAAATCGCAGCTGCTTTGGGCGAGAGTAACGTCAGCTGTTCAGCCTCTACCGCATCGGCATGCAGGGCAGGGAAATCTGCAAGTAGAAAGCTGAAATTGCTCATATATGAAGGTTGTTATTTAAGCTTATACATCAATAGATTCCTACATCATACCGATACTTTAACGCTTCCTGCCAGCAAGGCAACGCATCGCTTGCCATGTGTATGATATTTTCATACTATTACCACATCAATCGTGTTCAGCGCGACATTCTTAAAGGCTCAATTTATGGCAACCGTACGCAAAACCATCACCGTGACTGACCAGCAAGATAGCTGGATTAAAGCACAAATTGAAAACGGCCATTACACTAACGACAGCGAATATATCCGCGACCTGATCCGCAAAGAGCAAGAGCGCAGCGCCCAAATTGAAACACTCAGAAAAGCCCTGATTGAAGGCGAAAACAGTGGCGAGCCGCAACCGTTTGACGCCGCCGGCTTTAAACAACGCATGCTCGCTAATGGTTAACCATGGCTAAGTATCGCCTAAGCCCAGCGGCTGAAAAAGACCTGGAAAGCATCTGGCGATATACCCAACAAAACTGGGGCGTTGAACAAGCGGAGTTGTATTTCGATACCTTAGTCAGCGCTTTTCAAACCCTGGCACAAACACCAAACACCGCTCCCGCTTGCGACCATATCCGTGTAGGTTATCGCCGCCAAGTGATAGAAAAACATGTCATTTATTTTCGCGTCACGGCTGATGGCATTGCCGTGATACGTATTTTGCATGCACGTATGGATGCGCCGCAGTATTTATAAAGCTGTTACCAAAGTATCTCGCGTTTGCACGGGAATAACGCTGTGTTAAGCCGCCATCTTCACAGTGAGTTCACCTGTAAATGTCCGCTGTAACAGGCTATTAAACAAAGCCTCGGATTTTTCTAAACTGAGTTGTGCCTGTTGTTTTTGGGCTTCGATGAGTTGGATGCGTTCGGCGAATTGAATTTGTAACGTAATTGGTGGTGAAATAACACAGTAAGCTTTAATTAAGCCACTGTTTAAGTTAGGTTGATTTCCCCCACGCCCCAAGTTTCGTAAATCTTCGTACGATAGCTTTAGTAAAGTGAATAGAAAATCATAATTCATTTTGCTTGATGGAGGTATTACAGCACAAGCTTGATTGGTAGCCGCTTCAATTCCAAGTATACCAACCTGACCTCTTGTTTTACCTTGACCATACATTGCAATAATTAAAGAACCTGAGGGGTATAGTTTACAGCTTGAATTTGCCAAAGCTTCTTCACTAATTGACTCTGATGTGTGTGTAATCCTTGCACCATTAACTTCACCAGTTTTTACCCATGGAATATTTCCCAAATAGTTTTCAGGTATATCTCTGCTAGGCGTACTACCAGAAGAAATTTTCGCCAGTGAACCTAACTCCGCTTTTGCCCAGCCCATCGGATTCGTTACCGGATCACCAAACATTTCCAAAAACAGTGATTGGCTGAGCGCGGTGTAACGCTCGACCAATTGTTGGTCTTTTTGTCTAAGGCTATCCGCCGCATCTAAAATCGCTGAAATTTTTTGTTGCTCGCCCAATGATGGTAGAGGAATTTCCATCTCGCCAATATCTTTAGTGCTAATGTTTGGCTGCGCAGCTCCTTGAGCTTCACTAAAAATTTTTGATTGCAAGATACTTAAATAAAAATAGAAGTATTTTGAATCTAACTTTTCCGACTTACAACTACGGATAATTCCTATACGTTGGTTAAGCAAACAAGGTTCTTCTGATAAGTAAATACCATATTTACCAGTTGTAGCTCCAGAAAGGGCAATTACGACATCCCCATTTTTTACAATAAAGTTTTTGTGTTTGCTTAATTTACTTTCATCTAAATAGACGGTATTTCCATCGAAAGAAACTCGCTCATTTTCTATATTTGAAATTCGTAGTAAAGGTATGCCAGAGGTTAAAAACTCTTCACTTTTAAATGCATAGCCATTGCCAATTTCACATACTCTATTTAGAGGCACGTGTTCAATTCTAGAATTCACGCCAACAACTCCTTCAACACCGCCAACACCTGTGCTCGCTCTGCATCCAAGCGCTCAATTTCAGCAATAATCTCCGCAGGGCTATCATGTTGCACTTGCTCGTACACCACTTGTTTGTAGCGGTTAATGCTTAAATCCCAGTTGTTTTGCTCTATCTCAGCCAGTGGCACTAAAAAGCTTTGTTCGGTTCGACTGCGATTGGTCTCGTTTTGGCGGTTTTGGTAGCGGGCAATAATATCGGCAGTGTCGTTGTCTTTAACGGGGCTACGCTTGTCGTCGAGGCTGTAGCCATCGGCTTGCATGTCATAAAACCACACATGATCTGTGCCACCGTGGTTGGTTTTGGTAAACACCAGCACCGCGGTGCTCACGCCGGCATAGGGTTTAAAGACGCCGCTGGGCATGGAAATCACAGCTTCTAATTTATGCCCTGCAATAATCGTTTTGCGGATTTGCACATGGGCGTTAGATGAGCCAAACAGCACACCATCGGGCACGATCACCGCGCAACGGCCACCCACTTTTAGCATGCGCAAAATCAGCCCTAAAAACAGCAGCTCGGTTTTTTTGGTTTTAACCGTCGTCAGCAGTGAGCTTTCTACGCCATCGTAATCTAGCGAGCCTTTAAATGGCGGGTTGGCGAGGATTAAGCTAAATTGATCGCGGCTGTCTGCATTCGCCTCACTCAAAGCATCGCGGGCAATCAGTTGCGGGTGGTCTATGCCATGCAGTTGCAGGTTCATGGCGGCAATACGCAGCATGGTGGCGTCAAACTCCATGCCGGTGAACATGCTTTCTTGGTAGTGTTGCAGAAATTGTGCGTCGTTAAACCAATCTGGGTGATGCTCATGTACGTACTCACCCGCTGCCACCAAAAAGCCCGCCGTGCCACAGGCCGGATCGCAAATGGTGTCTTCTTGCGTGGGTTGCATCATCTCGACCATCATCTTGATAATGTGGCGCGGGGTGCGGAATTGGCCGTTGGTGCCAGCGGTGGCGGTTTTTGAGAGCAGGTATTCGTATAAATCGCCCTTGGTGTCGCGGTCATCCATCTGGATTTTAGCGATCATCTGCACTACCTGGTCGAGCAGCTTAGGCGTGGGGATCATAAAGGTCGCGCCCTTCATGTAGTGCGCAAACACGCCTGCCTCGCTACCCAAGGTTTTCATATGCTCAAACACAGTGAGGTTGTCAGCATCCACCTGCGGTTTGGTGAACAGGTCGAACATCGTCTCCGGATCTTTGTTGACAAACGAATGCCAGCGGAAACGCTCTTGCTCTGGCGTGTAGAGGGGTGATTTGATTGGTGTACTGAGCATATTGGCTTTTCTTTCAGCCAGTAGCTGGTTTTCATCCAAGCGACGTAAAAACAGCAAAAAAGTAAATTGCTCAATCACGGTCAGCGGGTTGCTGATACCACCTGTCCAAAACGTCTCCCAAATCTTATCGACTTGGCTTTTTAATTCACCCGTGACCATCTTTTACCTATTGTTGTGATGTTATGTTTTGCGCTGGAGTACAAGTCATTTGGCATAAATAATCGATGACTTTTTGTGTCCAAATTGGCTGTGTTCAAAGAACCCGACCGATTTTAGCATAGGCAGGATGGCATCAGATTGCTCATCCGTTTGGTAATTGACACAGCACTTTAGTCGTTGAGGGCGCTGATCTGCATCAGCGATATGGTAAGTTCACCGGTCAGGTCATCGCTGCCGCCTGCGCTCTACGTCAATTAACGTAGTGATTGCATGAGCGAACTCTCCTAGTATATGCTCGGGGAAAGCTGGCCTTGTTCCCCGCTTGGCTATTGATACTAAGGATTGTTGATTGTCTAACCCGTCCGTAACCGGATTTACCACCGAACCAGAAACCTCTACACGCGCTGAGCCGATTCAGCGGATCGTGAAAATTCGTCGCGACTATAACAGTTGGGTGGCGAATGAAACCATTGAGGATTATGCCTTGCGCTATACGCCGCGGGCGTTTCGTAAGTGGTCTATTCTGCGGGTCTCTAATACGGCGCTGGGGGCGATTTCGTTTTTGGTGCTGGAGGCGATTGGCGGCACCATTACCATCAACTACGGTTTTCAGAACGCCTTGTGGGCGATTATGGCGGTGGGGCTGATTATCTTTTTAACCGGGTTGCCGATCAGTTATTACGCCGCCAAGTATGGCCTGGATATGGACCTGCTGACGCGCGGCGCGGGCTTTGGCTATATCGGCTCGACCATCTCGTCGTTTATTTATGCCTCGTTCACCTTTATCCTGTTTTCGCTGGAAGCGGCGATTATGGGCTATGCGCTCGAATTGTATTTTCATTTGCCGCTTTATCTGGGTTATCTGGTCAGTGCGTTGATTGTGATTCCGCTGGTGACGCATGGGGTCACCTTAATCAGCCGCATTCAGATGATCACGCAGCCGCTGTGGATTGCGCTGATGCTGCTGCCATTTTTTGCGATTTTCAAGATGGATCCGGGTGTGATTGACCGGCTCAGTCACTTTGCCGGGATCTCGCCTGAGGGCGGGCATTTTAACTGGGTGATGTTTGGTGCGGCGACGGCGGTGGGCGTGGCGTTGATCCCGCAGATTGGCGAGCAGGTGGACTTTTTGCGCTTTATGCCGATGCGCAATAAAGAAAACTACTGGCGCTGGAATCTGGGCGTGCTGATGGCGGGGCCGGGCTGGGTGGTGCTGGGCATGCTCAAAATGCTGGCGGGGGCCTTGCTGGCTTACCTGGTGTTTAACCGCGATATGCCTTTAAGTTCGGCGGTGAATCCGACGCATATGTACTGGATTGGCTTTGAGCATGTGTTTAGCAACCACCATGTGGCGTTGGCGGTGACGGCGCTGTTTGTCTGCGTGTCGCAGCTCAAGGTGAATATGACCAATGCCTATGCTGGCTCGCTGGCGTGGTCTAACTTTTTTGCCCGGCTGACGCATAGCCACCCTGGCCGTATTGTGTGGGTGGCGTTTAACGTGATGATTGCCATTGTGCTGATGGAGCTCAATGTGTTTCAGGCGCTGGAAGAGATTCTGGGCCTGTATGCCAATGTGGCGATTGCCTGGATTGCGGCGGTGGTGGCGGATCTGGTGATCAATAAACCGCTGGGGTTGAGCCCTAAGGGCATTGAGTTCAGGCGGGCTTATTTGTATGACATTAACCCGGTGGGCGTGGGCGCCATGTTTATTGCCTCGGCGGTGTCGATTGCGGCGTATACCGGGGCGATGGGCGTGCTGGCGCAGTCATTCTCTACGTTTATTTCGTTGATCACTGCGCTGGTGATGTCACCGTTGATTGCCTGGTGGACCCAGGGCAAGTATTACCTGGCTAGACCGCGGCCCAAGTATTTGCAGCCGACCAAGACCCAGCGCTGCGTGATTTGCGAGCGTGAATATGAAATGAATGACATGGCGCATTGTCCGGCGTATGGCGGGGCGATTTGCTCGTTATGCTGTTGCCTCGATGCGCGCTGCCATGACGCGTGCAAGCCGCAAGCGCGGCTCAGTGCGCAGTGGGAGGCGTTAAATAAACGCTTTTTGCCACAACGCTTGTGGCCGCACCTGAATGGTGGCGTGGCGCATTTTCTGTTGTTGATGGTGATTGCGGTGGTGCTGTTTGGTGCCACCATAGGCCTGATTTACCTGCATGATGCCTTGACCATCGGCCGCGAATATCCTGAGTTGATGCGTCACTTCAGGTTGGGCTATTTGAAGATTTTTGTCGCCTTGCTGTTTTTGGGCGGCATTGTCGCCTGGTGGCTGGTGCTGACCTCGGCCAGCCGCCGGGTGGCACAGGAAGAGTCCAACCGGCAAACCGGTTTGTTGCTTGAAGAGATCGAGTCGCACAAAAAAACCGATGCCCAGTTACAAAAGGCGCGCCGACTGGCGGAAGAAGCCAACCAGGCCAAGAGCCGTTACATTACCGGTATCAGTCATGAGTTGCGCACGCCGTTGAACAGTATTCTGGGCTATGCACAGTTGCTCACTAACGATGCCAGCATCCCCGAGCACCGCAAGCAGGCGATTAAAACCATCAGCCGCGGTGGTGAGCACTTGTTGTCGCTGATTGAGAGTACGCTGGATATTGCGCGCATTGAAAGCGGCAAAATGACCTTTGATGTCAAACCGCTGCATTTCCCCGAGTTTATCGACCAGATTGTCAGCATGTTTGAGATTCAGGCGCAAAACAAAGGCCTGGCGTTTGTTTTTGAAAAGCAAGGCAACCTGCCCGAGTACGTGCGGGCAGACCACAAGCGCCTGATGCAGATTTTGGTCAATATCGTCGGTAATGCTGTCAAGTTCACCAGGCAGGGCAGCGTCACGTTCCGGGTCAGTTATGCGCGTGAGATTGCACAAATTGATATTCAAGATACCGGGCCTGGCATCGCGCCCAATGAGGTGGAAAAAATCTTTGAGCCGTTTGAGCGCGGTAGTGCGGCCGATGTGGTTGGCATAGGTGGCACCGGCCTGGGCCTGACCATCAGCAAATTGTTGACGCAGTTGATGGGCGGCGAAATGCAGTTCGACAGTGTGCTCGGGCAGGGGACGCGTTTTGAAATCCGGCTGTTTTTGCCGCAGATCCGTGAAACCGCACATCTCTCTAAAAAGGCTGTACGACAGCGGCTGGGCTACGAAGGCCCGGCCAGAACCATACTGGTGGTCGATAATGAAGAAGTCGACCGCGAGTTATTGCGACACACCTTGCAACCACTGGGTTTTATTGTGCATGAAGCCGCCAATGGTCAGGCCTGCGTCAATCAATACCAGATGCTTAAGGCGGATGCCATCTTAATGGACTTGGCGATGCCGGTCATGGATGGCTGGGAGGCCGCCTATATCATTCGTCAGGTGCATCACGCACAGCTGCCGATTGCGATTGTGTCGGCCAATGCCTATGATCGTAACCTGGATAATCAGGCCAAGATTCCGGCGCGCGACTTTTTTGTGAAGCCGGTGAACCTCGAAGAGGTGCTGGACTGGATAGGCCATCAGTTAAACCTGACCTGGCGTTATGAGGATAGCCAGGGCCCCGCACCGGCGTTAGCCGCCCCTGTGCTGGCGCCGCAAGCGGGAGATGAGATTACGGCCACGCCTGCGGAAGCGATTCCGCAGGTGTTGCTGGATAACCTGGTGCAGTTTGCCCGCATGGGCTATGTCAAAGGCGTGCGCGAGGTGCTGGCCACACTGAGCCGCGAGCATCCGCAACATCAAACATTTATTTACGCACTGCAACAGGCCATGGAACGCTTTGATTTTGCTAAACTGCTGCGCTTGATTGAGGAGTATGCCAAATGACCAGTCCCAGCCATACCGTGCTAATTGTGGATGATGTGCCAGAGAACCTGGCCTATCTGCACGACGCGCTGGATGAGTCAGGTTATCAGGTGCTGGTGGCCAACTCTGGCGAGATGGCCTTGCAAATTGCACACCTGATGCAGCCGCAAGTGATTTTCATGGATGCCATGATGCCCGGAATGGACGGCTTTGCCACCTGCCGTCGGATTAAAGCCGCAGCAGAAACCCAGCATATCCCGGTCATCTTTATGACTGGCTTAACCGAAGTGGAGCATGTGACTATGGCGTTTGATGCCGGTGGTGTGGATTATGTCACCAAGCCGGTCAGGCCGGCAGAAGTGTTGGCCCGCCTCAAGGCGCATGTGCAAAATGCCACCAGAATGCATCAGGCCACCTCGGCGCTGGATGCGTTTGGTCAGGCGACCATTGCCATCTTGCCCGGCGACAAGCGCCTGATATGGCAAACCCCGCTGGCCAAACAATATCTGGAGCACTACTTTGCCGAATGGGCTGCCAAAGAAGCCTATCATACGGTGCAAACTTTGCCGCCCATGATTTACCAATGGCTGGAAAACTGTGTGCAACAGTTCTCCGAAGGCCAGTCCATGCAGACGCTGAATGTGAATCAGGGCAATGCCCGTCTGAGCCTGACGGTGGCCAATACCAGTGAAGAGCAATGGGTGGTGGTGTTGCGTGAGTATTCGGACGAGGCACAGATCGAATCCTTGGGCAAGCTGTTTCAACTCACCAAGCGTGAATCCGAGGTGTTGTACTGGACGGTGAAAGGCAAAACCAACAAGGATGTGGGCGAGATTTTAGGCACCAGCCCGCGCACGATCAACAAACATCTTGAGCATGTGTTTCAGAAGCTGGGCGTAGAAACCAGAACCGCTGCTGCTTCTCTGGTCGCCTCAAAAATCAAATTTTAGCGAGCTGGCAGGCGAGTCATCGTTGCCAGCCGCATGTCGGTTCAATGTTAGAAGTTGTAGATGAGACCCACCGTGCCGACGTTGGTATCAAAGCCTTTACTGCCGCCACCAGTCACATCCACTTCTGCTCGGTAGTGATCCCAGCCTACGCGCATGGACAAGGTTTTATCGTAGTGATATTCCGCACCCAGGCCATAGGTGGCCCCGGTGTGTGTGGCATCGTTATAGGCGCTCAAGCCAGAGGAGACCTTGCTTTTGGTGGCGGCGACACCGAGTTTGCCATAAAAATCAAAGGATTCATTGAGGGGTATGCTGCCCACAGCCGTCAAGCTGAGGGCATCGGCCTTGGCGCTGCCACTGACGTTATCCGTCACCTTACCTATCCCGGTATATTGGCCTTCGACGGCAATATACTGATTGAATCGATAGCCGCCGACGACACCAGCAATCGCCTGGTTATCCTTGTCTACCCCATTAGGGGTTTTGAGTTTGTCGTTTGCTACACCGACATTAAAGCCGCCATAAAAGCCCTCGGCATGCCCAAGCAGAGGGGCTGTCAGCAATAGGCTGCTGACCAACAGATTGAAAACAGATTGACGCATCAGTGCTTCTCCAAGTGACGTTATTTCAAATACGGTTATTTCAGTTTGCTTTGTGCCAGGCGCAGGCCTTCTTCAATCTCCTGCTTGCGGCCAGCATCGGCATCTTCACGGCCGGGGCGGGCAGGGGCTTGCAGGGCTTTCTGGTAGTAGGTCACGGCCTGACTATAGTCGCCCTGGGCACGTAAAAAGTCTGCATAGAAATAGTTGCTGTCTATGCCGGTCGGGTTCAGTTGCAGGGCTTTCTCCAGATACTCGCGGCCTTTTTTCTTGTCACCAAAGCCAATCGGCCAGCCAGGAACGCGGAAGTAGAGCGAGCCCAGTGTGGTATATGCGGAGCCATGCAGCGCTTGCGGGTTGGTTTTGATGCTGGCCAGCAACAGGTCGCGGGCTTGTTCAGCCGCTTTCAAGGCATTCACCGGATGCAGTGGCCCCATGCTCTTGGCGTAACCGCTTAACACGATCGCCTCCCAGATCATCGCTTCATTGGCGTCAGGATGCTGGGTCGTGAGTTGATGGGCTTGCTCGGTCAGGGCTTTGAAGGCGGGTTCTTGCTGGTCTTTGCTAGTTTGATAGGTCGCTTTGGCCCAGGCATGCTGCAGCGTGGCCAGTTCGTTGTCTAACATTTCATCGGCAAAAGCAGCACTGGTCAGCAATGCCAGGCAGGTATAGATCATCCAGCGTTTCACAATCACTCCTCGTAAATTATTGAATCAAATGCAATTGAGTCGTCCCATTTTTGCAAAAACGATGCCAGTCTGCGCTGGCCTGGGCCGCTGATTGAATAGGTATAAAAATCAAACAGTTGCTATTTTGCCCTTGATCGCTTGAAAGCTGGTTGTAAGCTAGGGCGCGCGAACTCTGCTTTTTTTGCAGGGTCGGACAGCGTGACACTGCAAAAAATGCATGCTAAGGTCCTCTTTCTTGTTAGCCCACTCAAACTATCCACCCCATGTCCCTGCACCTGTTGCCACATTCTTTTGAAGCTTTGTCCCAGCGGTATGGGGAGCGCTACAAATGGATGGTGTTATTGATCATTGGCGTCGGCACGATAGCGGGGGTGTTATGCACGTCCAGCTTTAACGTGGCGGTGCCGGCGTTGACGCGCACGTTTCATTTGGGCCAGGATCATGTGCAGTGGGCCATGACGGCGTTTTTGGCGGCGATGACCATAGGCATGTTGCCTGCCGCCTGGTGGTTGCAGCGCTTTGGTTTGCGGCGCGTGTTTATGTGGACGCTGTGGCTGTTGGTGGCGGCCAGTGTGGCAGGTTTTTATGCGCACAGCTTTGTGCAGGTGGTGATTGCGCGCCTGCTGCAAGGCCTGGCTGCAGGCGTGTTGCAACCGCTGGGGGTGATGGCACTCATGCGTCTGTTCCCGCCAGACATTCAGGGACGCGCCTCTGGGATCCTGATCGTCGGCATTGCATTTACGCCTGCCATCGCACCCTCCATCAGTGGCTGGTTGCTGGATCAGTTTGGTTGGCAGGCGATTTTTCTGCTTGGCGTGCCGTTTGCGCTGATCGCCCTGCTGTGTGCCTGGAGGTGGTTGCCTGCGCCCAGGCAGCAGCCGGTCAATGCGTTTGACTGGGCGGGTCTGGGCTGGTTGTCGGCGGCGACCATCGGCTTGATTGAGTTTGTCTCCAGCTTGCATCACAGTGGGCTGTTTGCGCCGTGGACCTGGGGGCAGGCCTTGCTCACGGTAGGGTCGCTGCTTTGTTATATGCGGCATGCCCGGCAATTACCGCATGCCATCATACAATTGCATCTGTTCCAGCGGCCCACCTTTAGCCGCGGCACCTTGGTGGCCTTTGCCTATGGCTTTGGCCTGTATGCCTCCACTTATCTGATCCCGGTATTTTTACAAAATGCCATGGCTTTTTCGGCCACAGAGGCTGGGGTGTTGCTGTTGCCTTCAGGCATTGCCCTGGTGTTGACCATCCCGATCGCTGGCCGGATGGCTGATCAACTGTCTCCACGGCGGATTACGCTGGCTGGCCTGGTCATTTTCGGCGCATCTTTTATCGTATTTGCCGTGGCCGCCGATCAGGTGCGCTACTGGGAAATTGTTGCGGCGACCATTGTGGGCCGCATCGGTCTTGGCCTGATTTTGCCGGCATTAAATCTGGCCACCTTGCATGAAATGGAGCCGCAGCATTTGGGCCAGTCTTCGGTGGTGGTCAGTTATGCCCGCCAGTTAGGCGGCGTGATGGGGGTGGCCATGATGGCGGTATTTATGGAGTGGCGCGAGCGTATTTATGGACAGCTGCCGCCGGGTATTTTCGAGGCCTATGCACAGGGCTTTCTGCTGCTATCTGCCGTGATTGTGTTGGCGATCATGGTGGCGCTGGGCATGCAGGACCGCAAGCGCTAACGACATAAACCTTTACAGGATCAGTCGCCAGACTTGCATGCCTGACGGTTGAAAACCATGTTTTCTATAAAGGTGCTGGCCAGCCTGATTATCCTGGTCGGTGAGCAGGGTCAAGCGCTGGATCGCCTGCTGGCGCGCGTGCGCAATCGCAAAAGTCAGCAATTGCGAGCCAATGCCTAAGCCGCGACAGGTCTGATCGACCACCATATCTTCAAGCAATGCCACGCGGCCGCCTAATGCGGTCGAAATCGTAAACAGCAGACTTACCATCGCAATCACTTGCCCTTGTTGCCGTGCTACTAAAATATGGCCGATGTCAGGGTGTTGCAGAATGTGGCTCAAGCCTTGCTGCTGGGCAGCGTGGTCAGGGGAGAATTCGTGTTCCTGGGCAAATAGTTGCGCGAGCAGCGCGCACAAGGCGGGCAGGTCAGCCAGGGTGGCAGGTTCAAACTGAAGGGTGGCATGGGCTGTCATGCGCGTGTGCTTTCATGACAGCCGAACATGCAATGTGCCTTAACCCTTATTTTTCAACAAAGGCTTTTTCAATCACGTAATCACCCAGTTCGCCGATGCGCGGCGAGACTTTGAAACCACGTTTGTCCAGCATGGCGGCCGTGTCGACCAGCATGGCCGGGCTACCGCAGATCATGGCGCGGTCCGTTTCCGGATTCAATGGCGGCAAGCCAATATCGGTAAACAGTTTGCCATTTTCCACCAGGTCTGTCAGGCGGCCCATGTTTTTAAATGGCTCGCGTGTAACGGTGGGGTAGTAGATCAGTTTATTGCGCACTTCTTCGCCAAAAAACTCGTTATTCGGCAGTTCTTTGGTGATGAAGTCTTCGTAGGCCAGTTCATTGACGTAACGCACACCGTGAATCAGGATGACTTTTTCAAAGCGGTCATAGACTTCGATGTCCTGAATCAGACTCATGAACGGCGCTAAGCCCGTGCCAGTCGAGAAGAAATACAGGTGTTTGCCTGGCTTGAGGTCTGAGGTGATCAGCGTACCGGTTGGCTTGCGGCTCACCAGTAGCGGGTCGCCCACTTTCAGGTGTTGCAGGCGTGAGGTCAGTGGGCCATTGGGCACCTTGATGCTGAAAAACTCCAGATGCTCTTCGTAGTTGGGGCTGGCAATACTGTAGGCACGGGTCAATGGCAGGCCATCGACTTCCAGGCCTATCATGACAAACTGGCCGTTTTCAAAGCGCAAGCCAGGATCACGGGTGGTTTTGAAACTGAACAGCGTGTCATTCCAGTGATGCACGCTCAACACCGTTTCGGTGGAATATTTTTTACTCATGAGATGAACAGGTTTCTGAATTCAAAAGGTTAATTGGTAAACACTTAATTATAACGCAGCCGTCAATTGCGGCACGGCTTCAAACAAATCTGCCACCAGGCCGTAGTCGGCAATCTTGAAGATTTGCGCTTCTGGATCCTGATTGATGGCGACCACCACTTTACTGTCTTTCATGCCATAGGCATGCTGGATGGCGCCGGAAATACCAACGGCGATGTACAGCTCTGGGGCGACCACTACACCGGTTTGGCCGACTTGCAGGTCGTTGGGGGCATAGCCAGAATCGACCGCCGCACGGCTGGCGCCAATGGCGGCATGCAGTTTGTCTGCCAGCGGGGCCAGCACGTCTTTAAATGCATCCGCACTGCCCAGCGCACGGCCACCAGAGACCACCACTTTAGCGGCGGCCAATGGGGGGCGCTCGGATTTGTTAAAGGCTTCTGCCACCCAGCGGCTGCCTTCTGGTGCAGCTGGCGCAGTCACCGATTGAATGGCAGCATTGGCGCCAGTCGCAGCGGCAGAGAACTTGCTGGCACGCACGGTGAGTACTTGTTTGGCATCACTGCTTTGTACCGTTGCCAGCACGTTACCGGCGTAAATGCCACGCACATAGGTGTTGCTATTCACGATCTCGAGCACGTCAGACAGCATGTTGACGTCGAGCAGGGCGGCGACACGTGGCAAGACGTTTTTGCTGAAGGCGCTGTGCGCAGCCAGCACCACGCTGTAATTGGCCGCCAGCGGCACAACCAGCGCAGCCAGATGTTCAGCGGTCGGGTGTTGCAGGGCGGCATCGGCCGCAACCAGCACGGTGCTGACGCCTTGCAAAGCGGCGGCTTGTGCGGCCAGGCCGTCAGCTTGTGCAGCAGCAATCAATACATCCACTGGTTGCTGCCAGTGTTGGGCCGCAGTCACGGCGCGTGCCACTTGTTCGTTTAAATGTTGGCCGTCGTGTTCGGCAATAATCAATGTTCTCATGGCAGCAGTCCCTCGTGCGTACGCAGTTTGCTCAATAATTCATTCACGTCTTTCACCATCACGCCGGCTGGACGCTCTGGTGGGGCGGCGACCTTCAGTTGTTGCACACTATGGGTGAGTGACAGATTGAGCGAATCAAGCGGGAGGGTCTCAATGGGTTTTTTTCTGGCCATCATGAGGTTGGGCAGTTTGACGTAGCGCGGCTCGTTCAGGCGCAGGTCAGCAGTAATCACAGCTGGCAGGCTCACGGACAAGGTTTGCGTGCCGCCATCAATCTCGCGCACCACGGTCGCCTGATTTTCGGCAATGGTGATCTGAGAGGCATACGTAGCTTGTGGCAGGTTGAGCAGGGCCGCCAGCATTTGGCCGGTCTGGCCGGCATCATCATCAATGGCTTGCTTGCCCAGCAGGATCAATGCAGGCTGTTCACGCTCGACCACGGCTTTGAGCACCTTGGCGACGGCCAGCGGTGCCAGGCTGTTTGCTGTTTCAACCAGCGTCACACGGTCCACCCCCATGGCCAGGGCATGGCGCAAGATATCCTGATGCGTCGCGGCACCAATGGTGACGGCAACGATTTCTGTGACAATGCCTTTTTCTTTGAGGCGGATGGCTTCTTCGATGGCGTTTTCATCAAATGGATTGACTCCCATTTTGACGCCCTCGATATCCACATCCGAACCGTCCGCTTTGACGCGGACTTGAATGTTATAATCAACGACCCGTTTGATCGCTACCAATGCTTTCATAAAACGTTTGCCTTTGTTGGGGGTGTTTACTCGTAACCGGGCATTTTAAGCCAGCTTGTAATATTTATTAAATTGATTATTATAATATTATATATCTATTCTGTAGATTGATTTTGACGCGGCGCAACTCTCGGCCACGCAGCCCCCTCCATGAAATACACCCTCAGGCAACTGGAAATCTTTGTCGCGATTAGCCGCACCGGCAGCGTCTCCCGTGCCTGCGACCAGTTGGCCTTGTCGCAATCAGCCGCCAGCACCGCCCTGATCGAGCTGGAAAAGCAGTTTGATATCCAGTTGTTTGACCGGGTCGGCAAGTCTTTGCGCATCAATGAAGCGGGCCAGCAGCTGTTACCCAAGGCGGTCGAATTGCTGGACCGCGCGCGTGAAATCGAGCGCATGCTGCAGGGGCAGCAGGGCTACGGCCACCTCAAGATTGGCGCGACGCTGACCGTGGGCAATTATCTGGTGACCTTGCTGGTGGCCAAGTTCTTGCAGCAGTATCCACAAAGCCACATCCAGTTGCAGGTGCAGAATACGCGAACCATCGTCGAGCAGATTGCCAACCACACCCTGGATTTGGGTATGATAGAAGGAGAGTGCAATCATCCCGATATTGCGGTGGCGCCCTGGATTGCCGATGAGCTGGTCATTTTTGCTGCGCCCACGCATCCGTTGGCACTGTGGGCACAAAGCGGCAAACCCATCCACAAAGCGGATTTACTGCTACAGCCCTGGATCGTGCGCGAGAAGGGCTCAGGCACGCGCGAGACCTTTGACCGCGCCTTTAAACAGGATTATTCAAAACTCAATATTACGCTGGAGCTGGAACATACCGAGGCGATCAAGCGCGCGGTAGAATCCGGCCTTGGCATTGGCTGTATTTCGCGGCTGGCCCTCAAGGATGCATTCAGGCGCGGCAGCCTGGTGCCGATTGAGAACCACGGCTTGCAATTTCACCGCAATTTTTATTTTTTATGGCACAGGCAAAAATACCAGACCGGTGGCATTCGACAGTTTCTGGCGTTCTGCCAGGCGTTTACCCAAGGGGCGACGCGTAGCGACCTGATCGATATCCCGGCCATTGCCTGACGAAGGAGCAAAGATGGAAAGAGATGTTATGGAGTACGATGTGCTGATTGTGGGGGCAGGCCCGGCGGGCTTGTCCGCAGCCATCCGTCTCAAACAACTGGCGCAGGCGCAAGGCCAGGAGCTGGGCGTGTGTGTCCTGGAAAAAGGCGCCGAAGTCGGTAGCCATATTTTCTCTGGTGCCGTGCTGGACCCGAAAGCCCTGCAGGAGTTGTTCCCTGACTGGCAGGCCTTGGGCGCGCCGCTTAATACCGCCGTCGATAAAGATACCTTTGTGGTGCTGGGTGAAGAAAATGCCTGGGCCATGCCGGAGTGGTCACTGCCGCCCTTGATGCGCAACCATGGCAATTACATCATCAGTCTGGGCGAAGTCTGCCGCTGGCTGGCGACGCAGGCAGAAGCACTGGGCGTAGAAATCTATACCGGGTTCTCTGCACAATCCCCCAGTTATGACGATCAAGGCCGCATGACTGGCGTGATTACCGGCGATATGGGCCTGGACAAGCAAGGCAATCCCACCGCCAACTACACCCCAGGCATCGAAATCCGCGCCAAATACACGCTGGTGGCCGAGGGGACACGTGGCTCACTGACCAAGCAGCTTGAAGCCCGTTATGGCTTGCGGGCAACGTCCAGCCCGGCCAAATACGGCATCGGCTTTAAAGAGGTTTGGCGTGTCAAACCCGAGTTGCATCAAAAAGGCCTGATCGAGCATACCTTGGGCTGGCCACTGGATGCCAGCACCGGTGGCGGTGGCTTTATTTATCACCATGGCGAAAACCTGGTGTCCGTGGGCTATGTGGTGCATCTGGATTACCGCAATCCGTATTTGTCCCCCTTTGACGTGTTCCAGACCTATAAAACCCATCCCAAGCTCAAGGCCTTGCTGCAAGACGGTAAACGCTTGAGCTATGGGGCGCGTGCCATTTCAGAGGGCGGGATACAGTCCTTGCCGGAAATGGCCTTCCCCGGCGGAGCCTTGCTGGGCTGCAGTGCAGGGCTGGTCAATGTGCCCAAAATCAAGGGCACGCATTACGCCATGAAGTCCGGCATGCTGGCGGCGGAAGCCGTGTTTGATGCCATCGCACAAGGCAGCCCGGAAGTGTTGAGTGCTTATCCGCAAAAACTGCGCGCCTCCTGGATCTGGCAAGAATTGTCTGCGGTGCGTAACGTCAAGCCTTATTTGTCCCGCTTTGGCACCTGGGGCGGCACCGTATTGGGTGGCGCCGAAATGTGGCTGTCCAGTTGGGGCGTGACCTTGCCGTGGACGCTCAAGCATGGCAGCGCAGACCATGCGACTTTGGCCGAGGCTGCCAATAGCCGTCCGCCTGTGTATGCCAAACCGGATGGCGTGTTGACCTTTGATAAACTGAGCTCGGTCAGCTTATGCAATATTTCGCACGATCACCAGCAACCGTGCCATTTGAAACTCGGCGTTGCGGATAGGGCCGTGCGTGTGAATCTGCCGAAATATGCCGGCCCAGAACAGCGCTATTGCCCGGCGGGGGTGTATGAGTTTGTGGAGCAGGCCGGAGAAAAGGCCTTGCAGATCAACGCGCAGAATTGCATCCATTGCAAAACCTGTGACATAAAAGACCCAACGCAGAATATTAATTGGGTACCGCCGGAAGGGGGCAGTGGGCCGAATTATGTTTCGCAGTAATTAAGCGAAGCTACCTTACCTGAATGGATCCTTGGATGGCTTATACGACATCAAGTGGGCTAGGGTCGGATAGGATAGGTAAACTCATCTAGTAACGTTTTTTTCGCCTCTCGGCGAGTTACTTTCTGGTGCTTGTCCCCCAGAAAGTAACCAAAGAGGAGGACACCCAGCCATCACGGCCTACGGCTCCCTTGCGTTGCTCGACAAAGTGGGCGGCCATCGAAACTCGCCCTGACAAGCCACACACTTCGTGGCTTGTTGCGGAACTCGAACAGCCGATGGCCGACATCCCCCACTTCGTCTGTGCTACTCAGCGTGATGGGATGGGACTCATCTCATCTAACTCACACTGGTAAAGTTTGAACCGTTCAAAAAAATCATTCTTTTGTTAAATCCAATGATGCTGTTACTCGCATGGTTTTCGGGGTCCCCATCTGCCGCGCCGAGTAGCTCAGACCAAATAAGATGAAGCGAGCGGCTGTTCGAATCCCGCGGTGGCCTGCGATGTGTGCAGGCAGCTAGGATGAGTTCTGCGAGCGCTTATGCCTAAGTCCGGCAAAGCAACGGACGAAAGTCCTAAACTGAGCAACGCAGGAAACAAGCGGAAGGTGGGGTGCACTTTCTTTTGGTTACTTTATCTTTGTGCAAGCTGCAAGCAAAGAAAAGTAACTCGCCTAGGGGCGAAATGAATGATTCATTAATCCTGTCAGCGCTTTAATAGCGACTCTAACAATCTGTGTCACTAAACAAAAGCAACTGAGCCAAGAAGAGAATTTTTTAATTATTCTAGAAAATGGCCCTGTCGGCGTGTAATGTGATCAACACAATGAACGTGCTATTTCTTCTGCGTCAGCGCAATAAATGCGGCAATCCACCCAATTGCAGTAGTACACAGCAAGATCAGCCCACCCACATGAACCAGATGAAAAGCCAACTGAAAATGGCTTTGATAGTTATTAGCCAGCAATTGCACCGGCTGCCGCAGGTTCCAGACAATGGCAAATAAGAGCACGACAGCTATCAGGCCACCGCCCAGGCCATAGGCGCCGCCCATATACAAAAACGGGCGCCGGATAAAGCTGTGCGTGGCGCCGATCAGGCGGCTGACTTCAATTTCGGCTTCATGCGTGAGAACCTGCATGCGCACAGTGTTGCTGATGACGGTAATCATGGCAATGCCGAGCAGACTGGCAAAAATAATGGCAATGCGTTTGCCCAGCTGCAGCATGGAATGCAGGCGTTCTATCCACACGCTATCAATGACGATTTCATCGACTTCTGGCCGGGTTTGCAGCAGGGTTTGTACCGGTTTGACGGTGGCAGGCTGTGTATCCGTCAAGGTAATGAACACGGCATCGGGCAGCGGATTTTGCGGCAAATCGACTAGCAAGTTTTTTTGCGAAAACTGCTGGGACAGTTGCTCGATAGCATCTTCTTTGGACACATAACGCACTTCTTTGACCTGTGGCAGGCCTTGTGTATCGTTGATCAGGCGTTGAATCAGGTTGCTGGGGGTCGCCGGTTTGAAAAAGACGCTGATTTGCGCATCCTGCTTGATGGCGCCAGACATGTCCTGCAAGTTATCCAGCGCGACAAACAGCAGGCCGGGCAGGGTGACGGTAATACCGATCACCATGCAGATAATCAGTGTATTGAGCCAGTGATTTTTTAAACGCTGCAAGACCAGGTCTAAGGCCAGCGTGTGTTGGTTAAGCCAGTTTTTCATGCACTCATTCTCATAACATGGCCGTCTGTGCAGGCAGGGTGCTAATGGTTTGATGGTCGATATGCAGTGTACGGTAAGCGATGCTGCTGACTTGGGCGACATCGTGCATGGCAATCACCACGGTCACGCCCACTTCATTAAAGGCTTTGAGTAACTGCATGATTTCAAGCGAGGCCGTCTGATCAAGGCCGCCGGTCGGTTCATCGGCAATCACAATCGAGGGGCGGCTGACCACGGCGCGCGCAATGGCGAGCCGTTGTTGCTCGCCGCCGGACAAGGTGATCGGCATGGCTTTTTCTTTATTGAGCAAGCCGACTTTATCCAGCGCAGCCCGCACGCGGCGAGCAGCCTCTTCGCCGGTGATGCCCTGAATGCTGAGCGGCAAGGCCACGTTGTCAAAGCTGTTGCGGTCGTAGAGCAGTTTGTGGTCCTGAAACACCAGGCCAAAGCGGCGACGCAAATAGGGCACGGCATTGGGATGCAGTTTGCCGATATCCTGCTGATTAATCAGAATCTGGCCGCTAGAAGGCGCTTCAATGCCCGCCATCAATTTAAGCAGGGTGCTTTTGCCTGCGCCAGAGTGGCCGGTGACGAGCACGAAATCGCCTTTGTCTATATTGAAGCTGACCTGGCGGAACAGGTGTGCGCTATTGGGGTAGCGCATGCTGACGTTTTTAAACACAATCATGGCTAGTCATCAATCAAGGCGTCGATAAAGTCATGGGCGTCAAACGGGCGCAGGTCATCAATACTTTCCCCCACGCCAATAAAACGCACCGGAATCTTACTTGCCGATTGCTGGCTCAGGTGCGCAATCGCGGCAATGACGCCGCCTTTGGCGGTGCCATCCAGCTTGGTTAAGGCCAGGCCAGTGACACCGAGCGCCTCGTTAAAGGCTTTTAACTGGTTGACTGCGTTCTGGCCGGTGTTGGCATCCAGCACCAGCAAAATTTCGTGTGGCGCACCAGGCAAGGCTTTGTCGATGACACGCTGCACTTTTTTAATCTCATCCATCAGGTGCAATTGCGTGGGCAAGCGGCCTGCGGTATCGGCGATGACCACGTCGATTTTTCTGGCCATGGCCGAGTTCACCGCATCGTAAATCACTGCCGCCGGGTCGCCACTCTCTGAGGCAATGACGTGCACATCGTTGCGCTCGCCCCACACCTGCAACTGTTCTCGGGCAGCGGCCCTAAACGTATCCCCTGCGGCAATCAGCACGCTTTTGCCCTGGGCCTGCAAATACTTGGCCAGTTTGCCAATAGTGGTGGTTTTGCCAGCGCCATTCACGCCGACCATCATCATCACAAATGGCTGGTGATCCTTGACCTCTAGCGGCACTTGCAAGGGCGTCAGCAGGTCAAGCAGCGTGTCTTTCAACGCCTGTTTCAGTGCAATGGTGTCTTGCAGATCATGCTTTTTGACACGGCTGCGCAGTTGTTCGAGCAGGTGCTGGGTGGCACTGACGCCGACATCCGAAGTTAGCAGGATAGTTTCTAGTTCTTCGTAAATGTCTTCATCAATCTTGCCACCGCCAAACAAGGCGCTTAACTGCCCGCCCAGCTGCTGACGGGTTTTGGCCAGCCCGTTTTTGAGACGCTGCGCCCAGCTCAGGCTGGTCGGTTCAGGTTGGGCAGGCGTCGCTGGTTCGGATTTTTTGGCGAAAGGATTAAACATGGCAATCTAAAACTCTGTAATATGACTATTTTAAGCCGAATCGACGTTTCCCGCCACGTCAAGCTGAGCACTTGAGTCGCCAGGCCTCCGAACTTAGTCCGCGCTGTGTCGGTCACATGCAAGGCGATACACATCAAGCTAAAAACAACCTATTCATCATTCATAAAGTCAGACATGAAAAAATCTTATTCTTTTGCGCGCTTGCCACGATTGGGGCTGTGCCTGGTCCTGCTGATGAGCGCTCATGCCGCGCAAGCACAGGCAGAGATTGCGCAGAAAACCCTTAAAAACGGACTCAAAGTCATTGTGCAGGAAGACCATCGAGCGCCCGTCGTTGTTTCGCAAGTCTGGTATCGCGCCGGTTCGCTGGATGAAGTCAATGGCAAAACCGGGGTTGCCCATGTGCTGGAACACATGATGTTTAAAGGCACGCAAAAAGTTCCGGCCGGGCAGTTTTCCCGCCAGATTGCGGCTGCGGGCGGTAAAGAAAATGCCTTTACCAGCAAAGATTACACCTGTTATTTCCAGCAGCTGGAAAAATCACGCTTGCCGCTGGCCTTTACGCTGGAAGCAGACCGCATGGCCCATTTGCAGATTACCGATGCCGAGTTTGCCAAAGAGATTGAGGTGGTGAAAGAGGAACGCCGCTGGCGTACTGAAGACAAGCCGCAATCACGTGTCAACGAACAATTTGAATCTTCGGTCTATCGTGCCCATCCTTATGGCCGCCCGGTGGTCGGCTTTATGAATGATCTTGAAAATATGACTGCTGATGATGCCCGTGAGTGGTACCGCACCTGGTATGCGCCGAATAATGCCACAGTGGTGGTGGTCGGTGACGTCAAGGCGCAGGAGGTGTTTGCGCTGGCTGAAAAAAACTTTGGCAAACTGGCTGCCAAGCCTTTACCTGTGCGTAAGCCGCAGGTGGAGCCCGCCCAGATTGGTGAGCGCCGGGCCATTGTGAAGGCGCCAGCCAAGCTGCCCTTTTTTGTGATGGGGTTTCACGCGCCCGCGCTCAAAAATGCGGCGGCTTACAGCGAGCAGGACTGGGAGCCTTATGCGCTTGAAGTGTTGTCCAGCATTCTGAGTGGCAATGATGCGTCACGCCTCAACCAGAAACTGGTGCGTGAGCAGGCGATTGCGCTTGAAATTGACACGGGGTATGACAGTACCAACCGCGGTCAAACCTCGACATTTGAGGTGGCGGCCTCGCCAAGTGAAGGCGTCTCGCAAGAGGCGCTGATCAAGGCGATCTGGGCACAAATTGAAGAAGTCAAAAACAACGGCGTCACGCCGGCTGAGCTGCATCGAGTGAAAGCCGCGGTCATTGCCGCCGATGTCTACAAACGTGACTCCATGTTTTATCAGGCCATGCAGATCGGCCAGCTGGAAACCATGCATTACCCTTTATCCTTGCTGCAAACCAATGCCTCACGCGTGCAGGCGGTCACCTCTGAACAAGTGCAGGCCGTGGCCAAAAAATAT
The DNA here is from genome assembly GCF_056314085.1 of Methylophilus sp. DMC14. Taxonomy (NCBI): domain Bacteria; kingdom Pseudomonadati; phylum Pseudomonadota; class Betaproteobacteria; order Nitrosomonadales; family Methylophilaceae; genus Methylophilus; species Methylophilus sp. DMC14. Next base: position 128,169 of record NZ_JBQUZA010000003.1, read on the forward strand.
CTGGTCGCAGACCAAATGACGCTGGTCAGCCTGGACCCACAACCGATGGATCCTAACCAGAAGCCCGCCGGTCGGCCGCATCAACATTAATCCGTTCTTCGAACGTTTGATTTGGGAATTTCATGAAAGTCGTTACTTTATTTAAACACCGGGTATTCAACACGGTCTTGTTGATCAGCCTGCTGCAAGGCTATGCCAGCCTGGCGTGCGCCGCACTGAATATTCAGCACTGGACCACCGCGGAGGGCAGCGAAGTCTATTTTGTTGAAAATCATGCCTTGCCCATGATGGATGTCAGCATCAATTTTCGTGCAGGCAGCGCTTATGACCAGCCAGAAAGCAGTGGCGCCGCCGCGTTAACCCATCATGTGATGGGTATGGCCGCGGGCGGGTTGGCAGAGGAAACGCTGACTAACCGCTTTGCCGATGTGGGCGCGGTGTTGGGGGGCAGTTTTGATGCAGACCGCGCCAGCTTCAAGTTACGTACTTTGACCAGCGAACAGCAGGCCGCACTGGACGCGTTTACGCTGGTGTTACACCAGCCGGATTTTCCTGAAGCCGTCGTGAGCCGTGAGCAAACCCGTATTGTGGCCGCGTTGCAAGAGGCCGAAACGGAGCCGGATAGCATTGCGCAAAAAGCCTTTATGCAGGCGGTGTACGGCATGCATCCTTACAGCCTGGATCAAAACGGTGAAGTGGGTACGGTGCCATCGCTGACGGTGAGCCAGTTGCGGCAGTTTTATCAAAGCCACTATACGGCAAAGTCTGCCGTGATCGCCCTGATGGGGGATCTGACCCCGGATCAGGCCCGGCAGATTGCGCAGCGTCTGAGTGCTGGTCTGCCAGCAGGACCTGCGGTGGCCGATATCCCCGCCGTGCCAGCGTTGTCTGCGCCTAAACTGAAAAAAGTGCCGCATCCTGCCATGCAGGCACACATCCTGGTTGGCCAGCCTGGCAATAAGCGCGGCGATGCGGATTTCTTTGCGCTGTATGTGGGTAACTATATTTTGGGCGGCGGTGGTTTTGTGTCACGTCTGACCGAGGAAGTCCGTGAAAAACGCGGTCTGGCGTATAGCGTGTATAGCTACTTTATGCCCATGAGCCAGTTGGGACCGTTCCAGATCGGGCTGCAAACCAAAAAAGAGCAAAGTGAAGAAGCGCTCAAGCTGGTGATGGCCACCGTACAGAAATTTGTCGATCAAGGCGTAACAGAAAAGGAACTGGCTGCGGCCAAGGATAACCTGATTGGTGGTTTTCCCATGCGTATAGACAGTAATAGCAAGATTCTCGAGTACCTGAACATGATCGGCTTTTACAAGTTGCCGCTGGATTACCTGGATAGCTTTAATGACAAGGTCACAGCCGTCACTGTGCAACAGGTGAATGATGCGTTCAAGCGCCGCATCCATCCTGAGCATTTTGCCACCGTGATCGTTGGAGCGGAATAACAAAAAGCCGGCAGTTTGCCGGCTTTTGCTTTTCTGTCTGATGCGGTGAGCGGGATCAGATTAAGCCATGCGCTTTTTTCTCGCCAGCCAGTAGTATAAAAAGGCCCCCAGCAGGTTTAAAAAGAAAATCACCAGAAACCATACCAGCTTGTCTTCACTTTGATTGGCCAGGCAATCAATCAGCATCCATACCCAAAACAGTGACAGCGCCAGCGCGATCACGCCGCCCAGCAGACCAAAGCCAAATAAGAACTCCATAGCAATATTCCTTGATGAATTAACGAAATCATAACACGATGACTTGGGTGCACCCTCGGTTTAGCGCAGGCCATGGGTAGTCGGGGTGCAAAATCTGGGATAATGCTGCTTTATTTATTCGAATCAACCACCGCTCATGAATCAGGTACGATTGAATGCCGGGAAATGGCGTAGCCGTGTGCTCAAGTTTCCCGATGCCGAAGGGCTACGCCCGACGCCAGACCGCGTGCGGCAAACCGTCTTTAACTGGCTGGGCCAGGACTTGACAGGCAAAACCTGCCTGGATTTGTTTGCGGGGACCGGCGCCTTGGGGTTTGAAGCGCTGTCTCGCAATGCCAAAGCGGTCACCATGCTCGAATTGGCCAAAGCGCCTTATGCGGCTTTGTGCCAGAACCAGCGTTTGCTGGAGGCGACCCAGGCCCGCATCCAGCAAATGGATGCCAGAACTTTTCTGAGCAGCAATCAACAGCCGTTTGACGTGATTTTTTGTGACCCGCCGTATCGCCAGGACTGGCTGGCGCAATTGTTGCCCGTGCTGCCCAGACATTTGGCGCCTGAAGGCTGGCTATATGTTGAGGCCGAATATGCGTTAAAATCCGATGCATGCTGGCAGGTGGTCAAATCGGGCAAAGCGGGTCAGGTCTATTTTCACCTGCTGCAACCCGCGTCAGCCGATGCGGCTGCTGGCACGGATTAAGGCAATCAAGTCAGCGGCAGCCAGCAACGACACAACGACGATTACGGAAGCAAGCGATGAGTAAAACCAGAATTGCCGTCTATCCAGGCACCTTTGATCCCATCACCCTGGGGCATGAGGATATTGTGCGCAGGGCGGCCAAGCTGTTTGACCAGGTGATTGTGGCGGTGGCTGGCAGCACCAGCAAACAAACCTTGTTCAGCCTGCAAGAGCGGGTTGCGCTGGCAGAGTCGGTGTTTGCAGGCGATAACATCCGTGTGGTCGGCTTTGACGGTTTGCTCATGCAGTTTGTGCAGGCGCAGGGCGGGCAGATGGTGATCCGTGGCCTGCGTGCGGCCAGTGATTTTGAATATGAGTTTCAGTTGGCGGGCATGAACCGCAAGCTCTATCCCAAACTGGAAACCCTGTTCATGACCCCGGCGGAAGAGTTCATGTTTATTTCCTCCAGCCTGGTGCGTGAAGTGGCGCGCCTGGGAGGCGATGTGAACCAGTTTGTCTCACCTGGCGTCGAACGGGCAATCAAGCAAAAACTGGCGATCACCTGAGTGATGGCGCCTCTGTAGCGATATAAAGAAAATCATGGCTTTATTTATTACCGATGAATGTATTAACTGCGATGTGTGCGAGCCCGTGTGTCCGAATGAAGCCATCTCGCAAGGCGCAGAAATTTATGAAATCAACCCCGACTTGTGTACCGAATGCGTCGGCCATTACGATAAACCGCAATGTCAGCAGGTCTGCCCGATCAGCTGCATTCCGCTAGACCCTGAGCGGCGCGAAACCAAGGAGCAATTGCTGGAGAAATATCAGCGCATTGTTGCCACGCGGGGTTAAGCCGAGTGGACCGGTTACGTCCACAACAGATTAAAAAAATCAGAGATCAAGGAGATATCAATGCGGATTTTACATACCATGTTGCGCGTGGGCGATATGCAACGTTCCATCGACTTTTATACTGGCGTACTGGGCATGAAGTTAATCCGTACCCAGGATTATCCTGACGGCGAGTTTACACTGGCGTTTGTCGGCTATGGTAACGAGTACGACCACACCGTGCTGGAGCTCACCTACAACTACGGCAAAACCACTTATGACATGGGCACCGCCTATGGTCATATGGCGATTGAGGTGGACGATGCCTATCAAGCCTGTGAGCTGGTCAAGGCCAAGGGCGGCAAAGTGGTGCGCGAGGCGGGGCCGATGAAACACGGCACCATCGTCATTGCCTTTATCGAAGACCCGGACGGCTATAAAATCGAATTTATCCAGAAAGGGACGATTGAATATCCCAAGCATGTCTAACCGGACATTGTTATTGCAGGCAGTGAAGCTGGCGCAAGCCGGAGACTGGCATGGCGCACATCAGATTGCGCAGGCGTACAGTGACCCCACTGCCAACTGGATACATGCGGTATTGCATAAAATAGAAGGTGACCGTTGGAATAGTGAATACTGGTATGCCAGAACCGGCGGTCATCAGTATGCAGATTTTGACAGCGACAGCGCGGCAGAGCTCGACGCGATTGCCCGCTGGCTGACGCCAGAATAGCGCTTATTTTACTTGTGCTCTTCGTCGCTGCCCTGGCGACCCGCCGTAAAAATGCCCCACAGTGATTGCGTAAACAAGCCGATCACGGTCCCAAACAGGAATAGTAGCAAGCCGATGATCAGGCACATCAGCAGCAAAAAGCCATCCTGCAGCCAAACGCTCTGCGCGGCCAACGACTGCCAGACGGACAGGATTTGTGCCATCCAATGATCGAGATTGATGCATTTCATCTGTCTATTATGCCTCAGGAAATCGAGTGTGATGCATAGTCGTGGCGTCTTTGCTAGTGCAAATTTCCGCAAAACATCCATCAAACTGTGCGGCCTTGCCGTTTCAGGGCCTAATGGAAAGTCTGGGTTAAACGCGACTGTTGCCCATGTGATTCGAGGCCCAAATCGGTGCACCGGTTTGCCTGTTGGCAGTGCATGGGAACAGCATCGTCTGACCGGCTTGAGTTTCGTTTCTTCCAATGCTCTGATTTTAAAGTAAAAAAATCTTTTTTTTAGATGGCCTGCTTGTTGCTAGGGATAACCTAAGCTAGAGGAGAGGCATCATGATAAAAAAACTTGCAGCCGACGCCATGCTAACTGCGGAAATGCGGCTGTCCAACAATATTCAGTTGTTAGGTGATTTACTTGATCAGGCCATTCTGGAGGTGGAGGGCGAAGCGGTTGCGCAGAAAATTGCCGCCATCCGGCAAGCCGCTTTGCGTTTTCACCAGAATCATGACCAGCAGGCTTCGTTAGATCTTGAGCAGTTGCTCGCTGACCTGAGTCTGGAGCATACGGTGCGCGTGGTGCGTGCACTGGCTTATTTCAAACATCTGGTGAATTTGGCCGAAGATCTTTACGGACAGGAACTCGGTCATTGCCAGCAAAATACACCTGCGCCTGGCATGCTGTCGCACACGCTGGCACAAATCAAGGCCTCTGGCATCGCGCCGCAAAAAATCCAGCAACTGTTGCAAGACGCCCTGATATCACCAGTGCTGACTGCGCATCCGACCGAGGTGCAGCGTAAAAGTGTGCTAGACATTGAGCAACTGATTGCGGAGTTGCTGGGACAGCGTGGGCACATGGTGTCTGAGCGCCAACTGGCGCGCAACAAGCTATTGTTGCAAGGCGCGGTGTCGGCCTTGTGGCAAACCCGCATGATGCGCTACTCCAAGCTCAGTGTACTCAATGAGATTGAAAACGCACTGACCTATTACGAAAGTACCTTCTTACATGTGATCCCTGAAATCCTGCAGGATATCGAGCGCGACCTGGCAGATTGGCTGCCCGGCATGGACTTGCCAGGTATTTTGCGCATGGGTAGCTGGATTGGTGGCGACCGTGACGGCAACCCGTTTGTGAATGGCACCACCTTGCGCGATAGTGTGCGCCTGCAGGCCACCACCTTGTTCAAGTTCTATCTGCAAGAGCTGGCCGCGCTCAAGCGCGAGCTGGCTGTGTCCACGCGCGTGGTTGGTGTGGATGAGGCAGTGTTGGCCTTGGCGAAAGCTTCGCGCGACCAGTCATCGCATCGGCTGGATGAACCCTACCGGCTCGCGCTCAATGGCGTGCATGACCGTTTGCTGGTGACCGCCAGCCATTTGCTACCCGATGCCAGCTGGCGTTTGCCGGAAGAAGTCGGCAACGAGCCTTACGAAGATCCTGAGGCATTGCTGCACGCCTTGCAGACTATTGCCGATTCTTTGCGCCGTCACCATGGCGAGGCCTTGATTTATCCGCGGCTGGGCAAGCTGATTAAAGCCATCGTCACGTTTGGGTTTCATTTGGCCACCGTCGATATCCGCCAGTCCTCTGACGTGCATGAAGCGGTGATTAGCGAGCTGTTACATAAGGCGGGCTACGATTTTGACTACGCCAGTTTTAACGAGGAAGAGAAAATCGGCCTTTTGCTCGAAGAACTGAAGCAACCGCGACTGCTGTTTTCGCCTTTCCAGCAATATTCCGAGCTGGTGCACAAGGAAATCGGCGTGCTGGAAGCCGTACGCGAGGTGCGCGAGCGCTTTGGTGAGCATGCGGTACGCCAGTATATTATTTCGCACACTGAAACCTTGTCTGACCTGCTGGAAGTGGCCTTGCTGCAACGTGAGGCTGGCTTGTTGCGCGGCGTGTGGGGCTCGGCCAATATTCAGGTCGATCTGAATATCGTGCCACTGTTTGAAACCATTGCCGACTTGCGCGACGCGCCCATGATCATGGGCAAATGGCTGAGCCTGATCGGCATCCGGCATGTGATCCGTTTCCAGGGCAATGAGCAGGAAGTCATGCTGGGCTATTCGGACAGCAACAAGGATGGCGGTTTTTTGACCTCGAACTGGGAGTTGTATAAAGCGGAAATTTCGCTGGTGGAACTGTTTAACCAGGCCAACGTCAAGTTGCGCCTGTTCCATGGCCGTGGCGGCACGGTTGGCCGTGGCGGCGGCCCGACCTATCAGGCCATCATGGCGCAACCCATCGGCACCGTCGATGGCCAGATTCGCCTGACCGAACAGGGCGAAATCATCTCCACGCGTTATGCAGACCCGGTGGTCGGCCGCCAGCATCTGGAAACCCTGATTGCGGCGACGCTGGATGCTACTTTGTTCCCGGCCGACCAGCTGGAGCCCGCCAAACGGCGTGCGTTTGAAAGCGTGATGGAAGCCCTCTCAGCCACCGCGATGACCAGCTACCGTAGCCTGGTTTATGAAACCCCGGGCTTTGCCGATTACTTTTTCAATACCACGCCGATTGAGGAAATTGCCGGACTAAATCTGGGCAGCCGGCCCGCTGCGCGCAAATCGACGCGACGGATTGAGGATTTAAGGGCGATTCCGTGGGGATTCTCATGGGGGCAGTGCCGCTTGCTGCTGCCAGGCTGGTATGGTCTGGGTAGTGCCATTCATCAGTTTTTAGCGCACGACCCAGCCTTGAAGCAGGCACGTCTGGAAATGTTGCTGGAGATGCAGGCACACTGGCCGTTGTTTAATACCCTGATCAACAACGTCGATATGGTGCTGGCCAAAACCGACCTAATCGTGGCGCGCCATTATGCCCATTTGCTGGCTGACAAGGCCTTGCGCGAAGAAATTTTCAGCCGCATTGCGCACGAACACAAACTGACCACCGACGCGGTCAATCTGCTGCTGGGCACCACGCAACGTCTGGCCACTCAGCCGGTGATCGCCAAATCCATCCGCGACCGCTTGCCCTATCTGGATCCGCTTAATCACTTGCAGGTAGAAATGATACAGCGTTACCGCAATGGCGAAACTGATGAAAAACTCAAGTGGGCCATTCCGCTGACCATTAATGGCATTGCTACCAGTTTGCGCAATACAGGTTAAGGCCTGGTAGGCAGATACAACGCAGGACAAGCTGGGCTTGTCCTGCGGGGCGTCACTGCTTAGACAATGATGCTAAAACGCCAAGCGTTACATCATGCTAAGTGGGTATGGCACAGGCCTTAGTGGCGGTGTTTGTCTTCCCAGGCTTTGAGCTGTTTCTCGGCTTCATCCTTGGTGATGCCATAGCGTTCCTGGATTTTGCCTGCGACCTGGTCGCGTTTGCCTTCGATCACATCCAAGTCATCATTGGTCAGTTTTCCCCATTGTTCTTTGACTTTGCCTTTAAGCTGCTTCCAGTTGCCTTCGAAAATGTCTTTGTTCATCTCGAGTCTCCTATGATTACATTCTTGATTTAGATCGTTGTGTCAGTCGATGTACATGCCATCGACCTGAGTGCATCTTAAAGGCAAGCTTGCCCGGGTTCAGTCGGCCATGCCCGCATTTTTGGGTCGGATTTGGCTGACAAACTGTTGAGGGGCGCCTGGGTTGAGTTGCGCTTTCAATGTGGGCAGGTATCGCGATGCCATTAAAAGCTGTTAAGATGCGGCCATGAAGAATGACACCTTTTTCAGCGCGCTCGCGCGGCGCCTGCCTTATGAGTTTTGGATAGGCTGGCGCTATACACGCGCCAAACGCAACAATCACTTTATTTCGTTTATCTCCCTCACCAGCATGATAGGCATTGCCCTCGGTGTGATGGCCCTGATTGTCGTGTTGTCGGTCATGAACGGCTTTCAGGATGAGCTCAGAAAGCGCATTTTAGGCGTGGCTTCACATATTGAAGTGCGTAGCTTTGAAGCCGGTTTGCCGGACTGGCAGCATTTGCAGCAGCAGATAGAACAGATTCCGGCCAAGGCGGTTGCCAGCCCCATCACCGGTGTGGCGCCTTACATCATGGCGCAAGGCATGTTGACGCATGACGAAGCGGTGCAGGGCTTGCTGATTCGTGGCGTGTTACCTTCACAGGAAGGCAAAGTCTCTGACCTGGCAACCCAGATGAAAATTGGCAAGCTGACCGATTTGCAGCCAGGCCAATTCAATATTGTATTGGGGGCAGACCTGGCGCTGGCGCTAGGCGTGCGTGTTGGCGACAAGGTGGTGTTGATGGCGCCGCAAGGGCAGGTGACTCCGGCGGGACTGGTGCCACGCATCAAGCAATTTACTGTGGCCGGGATTTTTCAGGTTGGCATGTATGAGTATGATGCGGGCCTGGCCTTGATTCATTTGGACGATGCGGCCAAGCTCTACCGGCTGGGCGATCAGGTTTCTGGCTTGCGCCTCAAGCTGGATGACTTGTTTATGGCCGATCGCGTCAGCCGCGAGCTGATACAGGCACTGGGACCCAACTATTACGTTACTGACTGGACCCAGCAACATGCCAATTTCTTTAAGGCGATCCAGCTCGAAAAACGAGTGATGTTTATTATTTTGGCGCTGATCGTGGCGGTGGCAGCATTTAATATTGTCTCTACGCTGGTGATGGCGGTAACTGACAAACGTGCGGATATTGCCATCCTGCGCACCATGGGCGCAACCCCGCAAAGCATACGCAAAATGTTTGTGGTGCAAGGTGCGATGATAGGCATTATCGGCACCTTGTCGGGGGCGGTGCTGGGCGTGTTGCTGGCCCTCAATATCGAGACTGTGGTGCCCTGGATTGAACATACTTTCAATGTGCAGTTTTTGTCCAAAGACGTGTATTACATCAGTGATTTGCCTTCCAAGCTGATGTGGTCGGATGTGTCGGCGATTGTGGGCCTGTCTATCCTGCTCAGTCTGGTCGCGACCTTGTATCCCAGTGCCCGTGCGGCGAGTATGAATCCGGCGGAGGCCTTGCGTTATGAGTAATTGGGTATTGCAGTGCCAGGGCTTGGCCAAGCGTTATGAAGCGCTGGATACCTCGGTGCTGACCGGGGTCGACTTGCAACTGGCGGCAGGTGATCATGTGGCGATTGTTGGCGCTTCGGGCAGTGGTAAAAGTACCTTGTTGCATTTGCTGGGCGGTCTGGACGCGCCTACACATGGCGAGGTGCAGTGGTTGGGCAAGCCGTTAACCAGGCTCTCCGAAGCTGAAAAAAGTGCCATGCGTAACCAGTATCTGGGCTTTGTCTATCAGTTTCATCACTTGCTGCCCGAGTTCAGTGCGCTGGAAAATGTAGCCATGCCGCTACTGATTCGTCGCATGCCACGGGCACAAGCGCTAGAACAGGCTGCACATTATCTGACGCAGGTCGGTCTGGCGCATCGTCTGCAACATACCCCTGGTGAGTTGTCAGGCGGGGAGCGTCAGCGCGCGGCCCTGGCCCGTGCATTAGTCACGCAGCCACGCTGCATATTGGCCGATGAACCAACCGGCAACCTGGACCGGCAAACGGCACAACAAGTGTTTGAGTTGCTGTTGCAGATCCAGGCGCAACAGGGCACTGCGCTAGTGGTCGTCACCCATGATCTGTCGCTGGCGTCACGCATGCATCAGCAATATCGTTTGCAGGATGGGCGCTTGCAACCCCTGTTGCCAGACGCGCAAGGACTGGCTGACGAGTAGCCGTCATGTTGCCGGGCGCCACACTGGGATTATTATTCGGTGTCTGGCTGTTTCAGCAACAAGCGCAATTATGGTCGCTCCCGGTTTGGCTGGGCTGGCTAGCAGCCTTGGGACTGGTCGCGCTACTGGCGAACAGTCGCCATATCGGGGGTGTCAGGCTAACCTCAGCGGTTCGCCTTTTTTGCCGTCGGCTTGGCTGTATTTTGCTCGTGGCTGCCATCGGCTTTGCCTGGGCGCAGGCGCGCGCGGCCTGGCGCTTGCAAACGGCGCTGCCTCAGGCGTGTGAACAACAGCCACTCAAGATTCAAGCTGTGATTGTGAGCGTGCCAGCGCGCGATGCACGAGGCCAGCATGTGGATGTTGCCGTTGAGCGCACCTTCAACGCACATTGTCCGTTGCCCCCCAGGCTGCGCTTGCATCTCTACGAGCAGTCATATCGTCATGCCCCGGCCACGTCGCGCAATGCTTTACCATTATTACAAGCAGGAGAGCGCTGGCAATTCACCGTCAAGCTCAAACGTCCCCATGCCACGCGCAATCCGCATGGTTTTGATTATGCTGCCTGGTGCCTGGCCAACCAGATTGGCGCAGCGGGTTCTATAGTCTCCAAAGCACCGATGCGCAAGCTGCAAGCCATGGTCTGGCAACCCGCTGCCATGGTTGCGCACTGGCGAGCGCTGGTGGGTGAGCGAATCCAGCAGGTGCTTGGACACAGCCCGGCCAGTGGCGTCCTGCGCGCTTTGGTTATCGGTGATGATAGCCAGATCTCGCGTGCGGACTGGCAATTGTTTGTCGATACCGGGATTAATCATTTAATCAGTATTTCTGGCCTGCATATTACGATGCTGGCTGGCCTCGGTTATTTATTGACGGGCTGGGTGTGGCGGCAGCAACCGCGCTGGGCGCTATATGTGCCTTCCACACTGGCGGCCCGGGTGGGTGGGGCGTTAGTGGCGGTGGTTTATTCCGCCCTGGCCGGATTTTCCATTCCGACACAGCGTACCTTATGGATGTTGCTGACCATGCTAGGCATGCTCAGTCTGCGCCGCCAATTCCCATTTTCCTGGATACTCAGTGTGGCACTCTGGGTGGTCGTCGTGCTGGATCCCTGGGCGGTACTGGCGCCGGGGTTCTGGTTGTCTTTTGGCGCAGTGGCCTTGCTCGCCTTTGGCATGGGCGGACGCTTGCGTCCACCGAGTGCCTGGCGGGCCGCGGTGCATACACAGAGCATGATTACGCTGGCCTTTGTGCCTATCTTGATCCTCTTGTTTAACCAGGTATCTCTGGTGTCTCCGTTTGCCAATGCTCTGGCGATTCCACTGGTTAGCCTGGGCGTGGTGCCACTGGCGATTGCCGGCGCTATGTTGCCGGTGGATGCCTTGTTAATGCTGGCAGCACAGCTGTGGCAGGGACTGGCCTGGCTATTACATTGGTTCAGCCAGTTATCCTGGGCAGTCTGGTATCTGCCTACACCGTCACTGTCTGCCTGGCTGCTGGCAATGTTAGGCATGCTGGTGTTGCTGTTACCCAAAGGCTGGCCATTACGCTGGTTTGGGCTGCTACTCTGGTTGCCTTTATGCTTGCCTGCCCCGTCAGTGCTCAAGCCAGGGGACATGCGCGTCACTGTGCTGGATATCGGCCAGGGCTTGAGTGTGCTGGTGCAAACGGCTAGCCATGCCATGCTCTACGATGCGGGGCCGGTCTATCATGAAGACAGTGATGCCGGTCAACGGATTGTGCTGCCTTATTTGCGCCACTTGGGCCTGTCCCGGCTGGATTTGGCGGTGGTCTCGCATGACGATAATGATCATGTCGGTGGCATGGCCTCGGTGCTGGCTGGCGTGCCAGCCACACACTTGTTAAGCTCACTCGGCACAGACGCGGCTTTTTTTGAGCAACTGCAGGCGATTCCGCAGGCGGCAAGCATGCCACATCTTGCTTGCCAGGCCGGACAGCATTGGCAATGGGACCAGGTCAGTTTCAAGGTGCTTTATCCTTTGGCGCAACCAGAGATTCCTCTTAAAGATAACGATAAAAGCTGTGTGATTCAGGTGATCTCTGCGCATGGCAGTCTGTTATTGACAGGGGATATCGAACAATATGGTGAGCAACGGTTGCTGGAGCAGTCTGGGAAAAATCTGGCTTCTACGGTGATGACCATGCCGCATCATGGCAGCAAAACCTCCTCCAGTCCTGCGTTTGTCCAGGCGGTAAAACCCAGCATCGCGATTGCCACGGTGGGCTATCTTAACCGGTTCGGCCACCCCAAGCAGGCGGTGTTATCACGCTACGAAGCGATAGACAGTCAACGCTATCGCTCAGATCAGCATGGCGCGGTAATGCTGGATTTTACACAGGGCAATCACCCAACGGTCTTAACCTGGCGCCAGGTTGAGCCGCATTATTGGGATTGACTGCCTCTGCGATCGCCCACATTGCGCAAAAGCGGTTTTGTAACCGCTTAGATACCGCACAAAACTTGCCCTCAGGGCAGGTTAACGCTAAAGTAGCGGAAGTTTAAAAAAACCATTGGAGTCATCACTGTGTGGGAAATTATTTTAGCGGCCGGTTGGCCAATCTGGCCTCTGGTTATCGCTTCTGTGATCTCGTTTGCCATTATTGTCGAGCGATTCTGGGCCTTGAGAGCTTCAGTTGTCACGCCGGACCAGTTATTGCCTGAAGTGCAAAATTGGTTAAAGCAGGGCGGCGTGACACGTGAAACCTTAAGCCGTCTCGAAGCACACTCTTTACTTGGTCGCGTTTTTGCCAGTGCGTTGGCGAATATGGGGCACTCCCGTGAGGTTACCAAAGAAGCGATTGAAGAAACCGGCCGTGCGGTTGCACACAAGCTGGAACAATACCTGCCCACCCTGGGGACCATTGCCACTGTAGCGCCTTTGCTGGGGCTGCTGGGGACGGTGATCGGTATGGTCGAGCTGTTTGGCTCATTCACGAACAGTGGTCACGATGTGGCACAGTTTGCGCGAGGCATTTCGGTGGCCTTGTACAACACGGCGGCCGGGATTGTGGTGGCCGTTCCTTCGATGATTGCCTATCGTTATTTCAAGAGCAAAGTGGACGGTTTTCTGGTGGATATGGAGCAGCAAGCCGTTAAACTGGTAGAAATCATCCACGGCGACCGCGGATAAGCATTTTGCGACAGGATAAAAAAAGGCAGTCTCATGAACTTTAAACGTGGTAGCCGCGACGAAGAGCTAGAAATCAACTTTATTCCGTTGATTGACGTGTTGCTGGTGATTATTATTTTCCTGATCGTGAGTGCAACCTTTTCACGTACCAGTGAGTTGCAGATTAACTTGCCGACCGCGGATGCCAATGCCCCTCAAGAAAAACCATTGACTATTACCGTGGAGGTCGATGCCAGCGGCCGTTGCCTGGTGAATGGCAAAGAAGCGAATGGTGCCGTGGTGTCTGATTTGTCAGCCGCCTTGATCGAAGCAGGCAAGGCCGGTCCGGCAGACAAAGAGCCGACCATTATCATTAATGCCGATGGCAAGGCCTCGCACCAGTCTGTGGTGAATATTATGGAAGCCTCCCGGATGGCGAATTACACGCACATCACCTTTGCCACACAGGTAAACAGCCACTAATGTGTGGTGGCTGTTTGTGAGCTGTCCCGTTTAGTGCCAGGCAAGCCCGTTGTGACCGACGGGCTTGCTTGTTTTTAAGTAATCAGAGAACCCGCATGGCCCGCAAACAAAAAGTCGATTTACCTAAAATCGTCAATCCCAAATTGTTATACAAGCGCCTGTTTTTATATGCCTGGCGTTACAAGTTTTATTTTCTGGTCTCCATGGTGGCAACCACCGTGTTGTCGCTCAGTAACACCGCTTTTCTGGCCCTGATTAAAAAAGTCACCGATGAAGGCTTTGTCCAGCATTCGGTGCAGGAAGCATTTACTTTGCCGCTGATGCTGGTCGGCTTGATGGTCGTTCGGGCCGTGGCTTCATTCTTCTCGATTTACTGCTTGCGAGCTGTAACCAGGCTGGTGGTCGAAGTGATGCGTAAACAGGTTTTTGCCAAGCTGATGTTGTTGCCGGTCAGTTTTTTTGACATGCATTCCAATGGCTCGCTGGTGTCCAAGATGACCTATGACGCCGAGCGGCTATCGATTGTCGTCACGCGTTCGGCCCATAACGTAGTACGGGATATCCTGACTGTGATAGGCCTGATTGCTTACATGCTGTATCTGGACTGGAAACTGACCCTGGTATTTGCGCTGGTGACGCCGCTGATGGGGCTGTATTTATCCAAGACTACGCCCAAGCTGCGCGCAAATGCCAAACGGGTACAGCAAGCCGTTGGCGAGATTACCAAAACAGCGGAAGAGGCGATTGCCGCGCAGCGTATTGTCAAAATTTTTGGCGCACAAAGTTTTGAGAACACGCGCTTTGGCGATGTGGTCGGTAAAAACCGCCAGCTCGAATTGCGCAGTGCGCGTATCTCGGGGCTGAACAGCTTTGTGATTGAGGTGTTGTCGGCGCTGGCTTTAGGGCTGGTGGTCTATTATGCCCTGGGACAATTTACGGTAGGCGAGTTTGCCGCGTTTATCGGCGCATTGATGATGCTAATTGCACCGATCAAACACATCACCTCCGCTAACGAGGACTTGCAAGTGGGCCTGGCGGCGGCGCAGAGTATTTTTGAGGTGCTGGATTTGGCATCCGAAGAGGATCATGGCCATCATCGGATTGGCCGCGCGCAGGGCGATCTGGTATTTAAAGACGTGACCTTGCGTTATCCGCAGGCCAAACACAACGCGCTGGACCACATTAATGCCACGATACGCGCTGGCGAGAAAGTGGCGCTGGTTGGTCGTTCCGGCAGTGGCAAAACCACACTGGTCAATTTGCTGCCACGCTTCTATGGGCTGCAAGAAGGCAGCATTTTGCTGGATGGCGTGGATATCCGCGAGTATGGCCTGGAGAACTTGCGCGAACAGTTTTCACTGGTCAGCCAGGATATCGTCTTGTTTAACGACACCATTTACAACAATATTGCCTATGGTGCCTTGCGCGAGGCGACTGAGGAAGAGGTCATTGCCGCTGCCAAAGCGGCTAATGCCTGGGAGTTTATCGAGCACATGCCGCAAGGCCTGCAAAGCGAAATCGGTGACCGGGGTGTCCGTTTGTCCGGCGGGCAGCGCCAGCGTCTGGCGATTGCACGTGCCATTTTAAAAGATGCGCCGGTGTTACTGCTGGATGAGGCGACGTCTGCCTTGGACGGTGAGTCCGAGCTACATGTACAGATGGCGCTGGATCGCTTAATGCAAAACCGCACGACGATCGTGATTGCGCACCGCTTGAGTACCGTAGAGAACGCAGACCGGATTTTGGTCATGGATCAGGGCAGAATCATCGAAACTGGATCGCATACCAGCCTGCTGGCACAAAGCGGGTATTACAGCCGGCTGTATCACAAGCAGTTTCAAGACGACTGATGTTGCGGCATTGGTTTGAAAAACAGTGGCAGGGGATGGGGTGGGCGCAAGCCTTGCTGCTGCCGTTGTCCATGCTGTTTGCGGTATTGTCTGGCTTGCGGCGCCTGTGTTACCAGGTGGGGTTGTTAAGCAGCCAGGCCTTGCCTGTGCCGGTGGTGGTGGTCGGCAATCTCTCTGTAGGTGGGGTCGGTAAAACGCCGGTGGTGATTTATCTGGCGCAGCAGTTACTTGCCGCAGGCTACCGTCCCGGGATTTTGAGCCGCGGCTATGGCGGACAAAACACCGGCGAGGTGACGCCTGACAGCCTGCCGCAGTCACTGGGCGATGAGCCGGTGTTGATTGCCGGGCGTACTGGCTGTCCGATCTGGGTCGATGCCAACCGTGTGGCAGGCGGTCTAGCCTTGCTGCAGGCGCATCCTGAAGTCAATGTGATTCTGTGTGATGATGGCTTGCAGCACTATGCGCTTCAGCGGGATATCGAAATTGCCGTTGTGCAGCGGCCACTCGGTATCGGCAATGGTCACTTACTCCCTGCCGGGCCATTGCGTGAGCGATTGCGCCGTTTGCAAACCGTGGATATCATCGTAGAAAGTGGTCAGGTCCCTGCCGGCCCCTGGCCTGTGGCGCATTATGTCGTTGGCCTGGAAGTGGGCCGCTGGACCTCAGTCACAGACCTGAATACGTATCTGTCGAATGCCGAGTTGCAGCAGCGGGCATTGGTTGCAATTGCCGGCATCGGTCACCCACAACGGTTTTTTAATACCGTCTCCAATCTGGGTATTACCTGTGAAACCGTCGCCTTTGCCGACCACCATGCTTACCGCAAGGAAGACTTCCTGCCGTTTAAACAAAAAACCATACTGATGACAGAAAAAGATGCCGTAAAATGTCAGCATCTGGGATTAACCAACGCCTGGTATTTGCCAGTCAGTGCGCAAATCACGCCGCTTGGTGATCATCCTTCCCTGACGGAAAACGTCATCAGACGTTTGCAACAATGCAAAGGAAATAGGCATGAATCCTAAACTCTTGGAAATTCTGGTGTGTCCGGTGACCAAAGGACCGCTGGTGTATGACAAACAAAAGCAGGAGCTGGTGTCCAAAGGCGCTCGCCTGGCTTATCCGGTACGCGATGGCATCCCGGTCATGCTCGAAGACGAAGCCCGTCGCCTGGAAGAGCACGAATACGCTGAATAACCATGTTTAAAGTTGTTGTTCCAGCCCGTTTTGCCAGTACACGGCTACCGGGCAAACCCTTGCTTGATCTTGCCGGTAAACCCATGGTGGTTCGCGTGGCTGAGCAGGCAGCCAAAAGCCTGGCCAATCAGGTGGTCGTGGCTACCGATCATGCGCAAATTCTGCAAGCTGTCGCGCAGCACCAGATCACTGCAGTGATGACGCGGGCCGATCATGTTTCTGGCACAGACCGCATTGCTGAAGTGGTGCAAACCATGCAATGGCCGGACGAGACCATCGTCGTCAATGTGCAGGGCGATGAGCCTTTGATTGATCCGGTGCTGATCAACGAGGTGGCCCAGACCTTGGCCAATGATGAACAGGCGGTGATGTCTACCGCTTGCCATGCCATTCATGACGAGACGGTTTTCACAAATCCGAATGTGGTTAAGGTGGTATTCAATGCCAAGCAGCGCGCGCTGTACTTTAGTCGCGCGGCGATTCCATTTGCACGGGACAAGACAGATCGCCAGCAGACCCTCACTGCATATCGCCACATTGGCATTTATGCCTATCGTGTCAGCTTTTTAAAGCAATATGCCAGCTTGCCAGTCACCACGCTGGAAAGCATTGAAAGTCTTGAACAATTGCGCGTGCTGTATCATGGTTACCAGATCGCCGTTAGCGTGACTGATCACGCGCCTGCCAGCGGCGTGGATACGCCCGAAGACCTGGCGGCAGTCAGGCAGATTTTTGCTAGCAACGGCTAAAAATAAAAAGCCTCACTTAAGTGAGGCTTTTTATTTTGCGTTAGCTGATAAATTAGCTGTTTTTCTGACGGCGGAAGGCAATCAGACCCATCATGGCCAAGCCAGCGAACATCATGCCGTAGGTTTCTGGTTCTGGAACAGGCACAGTAATTGGGTTGATGGTATAGCTACCTTCGTAACGGCCACCACCGATCAGGTTAAATTGCAAGGTGTAGCTGCCTGCTGCCAAGTTGGATACGCTGAAGCTGTATCTTGTCAAATCAAATTGGCTGATCGGAGTGATAATCGGAGCGTACTGGAAGGTATGGTCAGCATCGCTGATAACAGTGATGCCTTGATACAAACCGCTGTTATGATCGTTCAGGAACTTCAGGCCTCTAGGATCCAGAATCCCGGTCAAGTCAAAGCTACCAGCAGTATAAGAAATATTCACTTTAGCTGTTTTTGCCAGGCTAGATCCTGCCAAATCAGTGCCGCTGAATGTGGTGGTTGTGGCAGTGGCAAACGCTGAAGTGCTCACCAGTAATGATGTTGCAACCAAGATATTTTTTAACATATTCGTATCCCCTAATGAAGTGATTAACAATTTCTGGAAGTGATTATGACAATATCAATCGTGCAAGCATATAGCCCGTTAGGGTCATCGGACTATCGGGCGTTTAAAAACGGAGTCAAGTACGGAAAATAAAGTAGACTGCCCCCATCATGCATAAGCCTGCCCACAGGTAATCCCACTTGAGTGGCTGCTGCATGTACATGACGGCAAACGGGACGAATATCACCAGTGTGATGACTTCTTGCAGAATTTTGAGTTGCGCCAGGTTGAGTTGGGTAAAGCCAATCCGGTTGGCGGGTACCTGAAAACAATATTCAATCAGGGCGATGCCCCAACTGACCAGAATGGCAATCCAGAGCGGTTTTTGATGCAAGTCTTTCAGGTGACCATACCAGGCAAACAACATGAACAAGTTGGCTGTGGAAAGAAGCAGGATGGTTTTAATCAGTGTGAAAGACATGCAACATCAGGCAAGAAAAGGTGACTTGGGAAAGTCACCGGATCATTGAAAAAAGTTTAAATGGCGGCTTCGCCAGTTTCACCAGTACGGATACGGATCACTTGTTCGACGGAAGAGACAAAAATCTTGCCATCACCGATTTTACCGGTATGGGCGGCCTTGATAATGGCTTCGATCGCACTTTCTACCATGTCTGAACCTAGAATCACTTCAATTTTGATTTTTGGCAGAAAGTCGACGACATATTCTGCGCCACGATATAACTCGGTGTGACCTTTCTGGCGACCAAATCCCTTGACTTCAGTAACTGTCAGTCCATTGACGCCAATCGCAGATAACGCCTCACGCACTTCGTCCAGTTTAAAAGGCTTAATAACGGCTTCTACTTTTTTCATATGTGCTCCGTGGATAAATCTCTCAATGGCATTTTACGCAAGCAGTGCTTTTTATACAAATGTCCTGTGCATGCCTCACAAGGCCTCGCGTGTCGCGCACTTAAAATGACAGGTTACAGGTGATCGGGTAGCGACGGTCCTTGCCAAAGCCGCGCTCTGTAATCCTGACACCCACTGCCGCTTGCCGCCGCTTGTATTCATTGCGATCAATCAGGCGGGTGACGCGCTGCACATCACTGGCGGTATACCCCATTTCGATGATACGTGCGATGCTCAGGTCTTTTTCGACGTAGGCTTCCATGATGGCATCCAAGACCTCATAGGGCGGTAAGCTGTCCTGGTCGGTCTGGTTTTCTCTGAGCTCGGCGCTAGGGGCACGTGTGATAATCCGTTCAGGGATCACCCGGCTCAGGCCATTGCGGTAGGTTGCCAGTTTGTAAACCAGGGTTTTGGGTACATCCTTGATCAAGGCAAAGCCACCCGCCATATCACCGTACAAGGTGCTGTAGCCGACAGCGGTTTCTGATTTGTTGCCGGTGGTGAGCACCAGGCTGCCAAACTTGTTACTGATGGCCATCAGTAGCATGCCACGGATGCGGGCCTGCAGGTTTTCTTCAGTGGTATCAAAAGAC
Source organism: Methylophilus sp. DMC14 (assembly GCF_056314085.1). Classification (NCBI taxonomy): domain Bacteria; kingdom Pseudomonadati; phylum Pseudomonadota; class Betaproteobacteria; order Nitrosomonadales; family Methylophilaceae; genus Methylophilus; species Methylophilus sp. DMC14. Next base: position 147,450 of record NZ_JBQUZA010000003.1, read on the forward strand.
TTGCCGGAAAACTCCTCAGACAAGGTCGCACAAAATCCTTCAAATAGCGGTTTGATGGGTAATACGCTGTACTCAACCTCAACCAGTTGTGCCATTTCAGCGGCATCTGCCAGGCTGATGCCGGCGGTAAATTCAGAGGGCATCATCACTGCTTTGACGCGAGTTTTACCCAGCGCATCCACGGCGATGGCGAGTGTGAGCGCGGAATCTATGCCACCAGACAGACCCAGCACCACGCCGGGGAATTTGTTTTTATTCACATAGTCACGCAGACCCAGTACCAGCGCTTTATATACGGCGGCTTCGGTGCTCAACGGCGCCGTAATATCGGTGGCCAAGGGGGTCGTGCCGTCTATGGTCAGGTAAGCCAGCCCGGCTTCAAACATGGGCAGCTCCTGCACCAGTTCTCCCAACCGGTTCATGCTAAAAGACGCGCCATCAAACACCAGTTCGTCCTGGCCGCCGACCATGTTGGCATAGACCATGGGTAGCCCGGTTTCGCGGATGCGGTCGCGCAATACCTGGTAACGAGTCTGTTGTTTGTGCAGATGGTAAGGTGAGGCATTGATCGTCAGCAGCACTTGTGCGGAAGCTTGCAGGGCCTGCAGGGCAGGGCCTGACTCCCAGCTATCCGCACAGATCAGCACGCCATAGCGTACGCCATGCCATTCAAACACCACAGGCAATTGACCCGCCTCAAAATAGCGCTCTTCATCAAAGACGCTGTAGTTGGGCAAGTGATGTTTATGATAGGTCGCCTGTATCCTGCCAGAATGGATCACCGAAGCCGCGTTATAGCGTTTGCCTGCCACTTCATCAGGATGTCCAACAATGACTGCCATGTCGTGAGGCAGGTGCTGCACCAGCCAACTGAGTGCCTGCATGTTGGCGTGATAAAAATCCTGCCTGAACAGCAAATCTTCTGGAGGGTAGCCGCATAACGCCAGTTCCGGCGTTAGCAAGAGGCGTGCACCTGCTTGATAAGCCTCTTTGGCTTGCGCCAGAATGTGTTCCGCATTTTGCTGCATGGCACCGACCATGCAGTTCATTTGAGCAATTGCAAGTTTCATCTGCTTTTCATTCAGGATGGGCTCCAGGGCTTAATACTTGCCACCCGCAGCTTTGATCAGTTCTACCATGGCCGGGTTTTGGCCTTTGAGGGCATAGACATAAGCGGTCAAACCGTATTGATCACGTGTTTTGACATTGGCCTCATGTTCAAGCAGCAAGCGCGCCATTTCCGGCGCATTGTTGCTCACCGCCAGGTGCAGCAAGGGCGTGCCTTCGCTGTCTTTCTGGTTGGCATCTGCTTCATGCTCAAGCAGTGTTTTGGCTGCTTCAAGCTGATTTTTCTTCACCGCCCAGGTCAGTGCTGTCCAGCCATGTTCATCTTCCTCATCCACTTTGGCACCATGTTCTGCCAAATAGGTCACGGCGGCGGCATGGCCCTCTCGGGCGGCGATCATGAGCGCTGTGGTGCCCAGCTTGTCTTTGAGATTGGCGTCAGCGCCTTTGGTTAACACCGTGGTAATGGTGGGCACGTCACCGCTTTTGGCGGCATACATGAGCACAGTTTTCCCATCCGAGGACCGTACATTAGCATCAAAACCACGCGCGATAATCAGGCCCACCAGTTCGCTGTAGCCGGAGGTGGCCGCTAGGCCGAGGGCGCTCCAGCCGGCCGGGTCACGCGCTTTAACATCGGCACCTTTTTCCATCAGCATTTTGGCGGCATCCAGATTATTTTTCTTGGCCGCAAACATGAGTGCTGTCCAGCCACCCTGGTCTTTGGCATTGATGTCGGCGCCACCGGCTAACAACTCGCGGATCACTTCCGCCTGGTTTTTACGGGCGGCATACATGATGGGCGTCAGTTTGTCGCCATCGGTGACATTCGGGTTGGCGCCGCTTTTTAACAAGGCTTTGACCGTGGCCAGGTCGCCTTTGGCGGCGGCAATGAGCAGGTAAGACACTTCATCATCACGAAAAGGCGCGCTGTCCTCGGCCATCGGTTTTTTGCTGGCGGCCTCCGCAGACAGGCCAGGCCAGGTGAGGCCAATCAGCAGCATGCTGCCAACAATGATGCCTGTCCAGCGATGGTGAGCCTGTAAGCAACGATACATGCCAGTTCCTTTATGCGTTTGCGCGTTGAATGGCCGCGAGGACGGCCTCACCCAGACCAGCAGGGGAGGCTGCAACAACACAGCCAGCGGATTCCAGGGCAGCAATCTTGTCTTCTGCACGGCCAGAGCCACCGGAAATAATCGCCCCGGCATGGCCCATACGTTTGCCTTTGGGGGCGGTTAAGCCGGCAATATAAGCAGCGACCGGTTTGGTGACATGGTGTTTGATGTAGTCAGCCGCAGCCTCTTCATCACTGCCACCGATTTCACCAACCATGATGATCGCCTCTGTTTCCGCGTCTTTCTGAAAGAGTTCTAGGCATTCAATAAAGTTCAAGCCTTTGATCGGGTCGCCACCAATGCCGACACAGGTGGTCTGGCCCAAGCCCAGGGCCGTGGTCTGATGGACAGCCTCGTAAGTCAGGGTGCCAGAGCGTGACACGACGCCGACCTTGCCACGTTTGTGAATGCTGCCCGGCATAATGCCGATTTTGCATTCGTCAGGTGTGATCACGCCTGGGCAGTTTGGGCCGATCAGTTTGGTGCCATTAGCGCGCAGCGCCGCTTTGACATTGAGCATGTCTAGAGCCGGAATGCCTTCGGTGATACAGACAATGAGCTCAATGCCTGCGTCTGCGGCTTCAAGGATGGAGTCAGCGGCAAAAGGCGGCGGCACGTAAATCACGCTGGCATTGGCCTCGGTTTCCTTCACGGCTTCGCGCATGGTATTGAATACGGGTAGCTCCAGATGACGCTGGCCCCCTTTGCCTGGCGTCACGCCACCCACCATTTTGGTGCCATAAGCCAGCGCTTGTTCGGAATGAAATGTCCCTTGTTTGCCGGTAAAGCCCTGGCACAATACTTTGGTATCTTTATTGACTAAAATTGCCATGACTACACACCCTTGTTCACTGCGTTGACTGCTTGCTGGGCGGCATCGGTCAGCCCTTCTGCAGAAATAATATTCAGGCCACTCTCACGCAGCATCTGCTTGCCCAATTCGACATTGGTCCCTTCCAGCCGCACCACGACCGGAATGGTCATGCCCACCTCTCTGACTGCGGTGATAATGCCGGTGGCAATGATGTCGCAACGCATGATGCCGCCAAAAATATTGACCAGAATCGCTTTCACATTAGCGTCAGCCAGGATGATTTTGAAGGCCTTGGTCACGGTCTCAGCCGTGGCGCCGCCGCCGACATCCAGAAAATTGGCAGGCATGCCGCCATGCAGCTTGATCAAGTCCATGGTCGCCATGGCCAGGCCAGCGCCGTTCACCATGCAACCAATGTTGCCATTTAAGGCAATGTAATTGAGGCCGCTATGATGGGCCTCCGCTTCTTTGGCATCGTCTTGTGACCAGTCACGGATCTCTGCAAACGGTTTTTGACGGTAAAGTGCGTTGTCATCTACCGTCATTTTGCAATCCAGCGCCACCAGTTTTCCTTCAGCGGTTACAATCAGCGGGTTAATTTCGAGCAGTGACAAGTCATTGTCTTTAAACAATTTGTACAGGCCTTTGGCTAGCTTTGTAAACGCGCCAATCTGGTCACCACTCAGGCCCAAGCCAAACGCCAGGTTGCGCGCCTGAAAGTCCACCAGTCCATTGAGCGGGTCACAGACTTCCTGCAGGATTTTTTCTGGCTGGGTGGCCGCAATCTCTTCAATATCCATGCCGCCTGCGCTGGAAGCGACCATAACCACGCGTTCGAGCGTGCGGTCTACCAGCATCGAAAGATAAAGCTCACGTGCAATCGGCAGGGTTTGCTCCACCAGCACCTGATGCACGGGTTGGCCATCCGGCGCATTCTGGTAAGTCACCAAATGCTTGCCAAGCAGGCTACCTGCCACGGTTTGCGCTTCTAATGCAGATTTAACCACTTTGACGCCACCCGCTTTGCCGCGACCGCCGGCATGCACCTGGGCCTTGACCACCCAGGCTTCACCGCCCAGTTCTTTGGTGGCTGCCGCAGCGGCTTCTTCGGATTGAACGACCAGGCCAGCCGGTGTGGCCAAACCATATTTTTGCAGGAGTTGTTTGGCTTGGTATTCGTGCAGATTCATGAAAATTCAGAGGTTTTGATAGTTAAGCATCTATTTTCGCGCAAATACCCTATCAAGGCTAGACTGCAAATAAAAAAACCGCACAACTGTGCGGTTTTTAAACGTATTTAACGCGATAGCGTTAACCAATGCGTCGTCGTTTATAAGTCCTGCGCCCAGGCATTGCCGTAGACTTTGCCATTGCGGGACAGTACCAGCATTTGATACATGCTGATCACCCACATGTAACTGGAGGCCAGGCTGTAGCCAATGCCACCGATAATCGTTAACCAGGCAAAGTGTGGTGACAACTTGGTCAGCCACCACGACATCACGTCCATAATCAGAAAAGCAAACGGGAAGGCGATGGCAATGATTTTGGCAGGTTTAGGCACATTCACGGCAAAACTGAAAATCAGGCCGATAAAAAAGAAAATGAAACTGATGCCAAACAGGTGTATATGCGACACCCGCGTCAGGCCGCTGATCGTTGCGCCCTCATTCACCTCTGCGCGCGCCTTAACTTCATCATAGTTGTTAAAGTTGGGGATGCCGGGGATGTTGCTGTGGCACATGACGCAATGCTGCGCAAACACCTGCTTGAAGTGTGATTCCCACTGGTCTTGTGGCGCGCCTTGTTGCGCCCATTTGATAATGTCCTGGCGGACCTCCAGGGGTGCTTTGTCAGACATGGAGCCATTAAGCTTGCTCGCCAGTTTGGTGCCACTGCGGTCACCGTAATAACTGTAGACAATATCGTTCACGGACAAGCCGAATTTGCCATCGGCCATGCCGTGCGTGAGCATGATTTGCAGGCCAGCCATACACAGGCCGACGCCAATCACGAGCAGATAACCAATAAACAGGGCTTTAAGCGGTAAGGGCAGGTTAGGCAGGTTCAGCCATGGCAGCGTTTGTGCGTCTTGTTTCATTGTAATCCCTAGGGTGTTGAGTTTAACCAGTTTTAATTTTTGCCAAGCATATCATTGCCGGGGGCAATCCAAAAACAGAAATACTCCCAAAAAAGCACGCTTATCAATGCGATGCACGGGCAACTGCTATAATCCAGTCTTTTAATCGACGGTAGTGATCATGCGTTTAGTGGTTCAAGGGCCGGCCATCACCATGGCTCATCTTTCCCATCTTCATGGCCTGGTGGGCGGGCATGCGCAGTTTATGCAAGTGGGCGAACATGCCTACTATTTGCCGGTGCCAGAAGCGGATTATTTGGAAGTGAAGGCTTTTTGCGCCAGTCAGCAGATAGACTGCGCGCTGGTGCAAGACACTCATAGGCTGCAACACATGGGCTTGTGCGTCATGGATATGGACTCCACCCTGATCTCCATTGAATGCATTGATGAAATTGCCGACATGATGAACCTCAAACCGCAGGTCGCCGAGATCACCGAAGCCGCCATGCGTGGCGAACTGGATTTTTCTGCCAGCCTGCGTAAACGTGTGGCCTTGCTCAAAGGCCTGCCAGCGACGGCATTGCAACGCGTGATTGATGAGCGCCTTCGTTTTAATCCCGGCGCGCAAGCCTGGATCAATACCTGCAAGCAACATGGCATCAAAACCATGGTCGTTTCTGGCGGCTTTACCTTTTTTGCCAACCACGTCCAACAGACCTTGGGGCTCGATTACGCCGTCTCCAACACGCTGGAAATCATAGACGGCAAACTCACCGGCCAAGTCCTGGGTGAGATCGTCGATGCCCAGCGCAAAGCTGATGAGCTCACTAAACTGCGTGATCAGTTGGGCCTGTCGGCCGCACAAACGATTGCCATTGGTGACGGTGCCAACGACCTCAAAATGATGGCGGTTGCCGCGGTGGGCGTGGCTTATCACGCCAAACCAGTGGTGCAACAGCAAGCCATGTATGCGCTCAATGTGGTGGGGCTGGATGGCGTAGCGAGCTTGCTATCGGTCTAATTCATCTGCACGGTTGCTCAATGATTCCAGAATTCTGCTATCGAGTCATCGCCACCTACATAAAGCGTTCAAGGGTGGCTTGGGCGCTTTTTATTTAGCAGAATGAGGCCTGCGCTCGCCCACAGGCGATTCCTTGAGTTTTTTGATGATTCGATTTGTCGCGTATTGAATGCTTTTCGGGGTAGATGCTTAAATAAATATTTGATTTATTTTGGTTTTTTTGAAAATAACATTTGCTATTGTGGTGCATAAAGCGCATAGTGGTTGCACGCGACGTTCAAGCATTGTTGTTTTCTCTGGTGGTATCTTCTGGTTCTCTCGTTAATCCCGCTTACTTGTGCCTCGCCCTCCAAGGGGTTTCCCTTTCATTTTTTACAAAGGATTTAGATATGGCTACAGGTATTGTCAAATGGTTTAACGATGCAAAAGGGTTTGGTTTTATTACTCCAGATCAGGGTGGCGATGATTTGTTCGCTCACTTTTCCGAGATTCAATCAGCAGGTTTTAAAAGCTTGGCGGATAACCAGCGCGTTTCATACAACGAAACGACTGGCCCTAAAGGCAAGCAAGCTTCTGCGATTCAGGTGATTGCATAGTCACGCCTGACCAAGTGGCGCAGTAAAAAGCCCGGTTTCGGGCTTTTTTCATTATTGAAAAAGGAATCGCATGGCTAAAGAAGAATTGATTGAAATGCAGGGCGCAGTGACTGAAGTGTTGCCGGATGCGCGTTATCGCGTGACGCTGGACAATGGGCATCAGTTGACTGCCTACACCGGCGGCAAAATGCGCAAGCACAAAATACGTATTTTGGCGGGCGATAAAATCACCATCGAAATGTCGCCGTACGACATGGGCAAGGGACGCATTACGTTCAGACATCTGCCGCCCAGAAGACCTGCTTGAGTCCACCTGCCGCTCTTTTCGGCGTGCAGTTGATCTTGCTCAGCTAGAAAAAAAGCCCCTTGCGGGGCTTTTATCGTTGATGGCATCACGCTGATCGCGCTTAGTAGTCCATCTCAGGCATCGCAGGCGTTTTTTTGTCCTCTTTGGGCAATTCGGCCACGGTCGCATCGGTGGTCAAAATCAGCCCGGCAATCGAGGCGGCATTTTGCAGCGCGGTGCGAGTCACTTTGGTGGGGTCGACCACACCGGTTTCCACCATATCCACATATTCACCTGTCGCGGCGTTGTAGCCGGTGTTACCCGTTGCCTCAAGCACTTTGGTGATGACCACAGAAGGCTCTTCTCCGGCATTTTTCACAATCGCGCGCAAGGGCTCTTCGATTGCGCGCAACACGATGCGGATACCAGCATCCTGATCATCATTATCCCCCTTGAGGGCACCGATACGGCTGCGAGCCCGCAGTAAAGCCACACCGCCGCCAGGGACGATGCCTTCTTCCACCGCAGCGCGGGTGGCATGCAGGGCGTCATCGACACGGTCTTTTTTCTCTTTCATTTCGACTTCGGTGGCCGCACCGATTTTAATCACGGCGACACCACCGGCCAGCTTGGCCACGCGCTCTTGCAGTTTTTCCTTGTCGTAGTCAGAAGTGGTCTCCTGAATTTGGGTTTGAATAGACTGCACACGGGCTTTAATCTTGGCTTGGTCGCCAGCGCCATCAATGATAACGGTGTTTTCTTTGTGTATCTCAACCCGTTTTGCACGGCCCAAATGCTCGATGCTGACTTTCTCCAGTTGCATGCCGGTTTCTTCTGAGACGACGGTGGCCCCGGTCAGGATGGCAATGTCTTCTAGCATGGCTTTGCGACGATCACCAAAGCCTGGCGCTTTGACGGCAGCTACTTTGAGGATGCCACGCATGCTGTTGACGACCAGTGTCGCCAGCGCTTCGCCTTCCACGTCCTCGGCAATGATCAGCAAAGGCTTGTTGGTTTTGGCTACGTTTTCCAGCGTCGGCAACAAGTCGCGGATATTGCTGATTTTCTTGTCATACAACAAAATCATCGGCTCATCCAGCGCCGCCACCTGTTTGTCCGGATTGTTCACAAAATAGGGGCTGATGTAGCCGCGGTCAAATTGCATGCCTTCCACCACATCCAACTCATTTTGCAGTGACTTGCCTTCTTCTACCGTAATCACCCCCTCCTTGCCAACTTTTTCCATAGCATCGGCGATGATCTGTCCAATGGCGGTATCCGAGTTGGCAGAAATAGAGCCTACCTGGGCAATCTCTCTATTGGTGGTGATGGCTTTAGACATGACTTTGAGCTCATCCACCAACGCAGCCACCGCTTTATCTATGCCGCGTTTGAGGTCCATCGGGTTCATGCCTGAGGCGACCGACTTCATGCCTTCTTGCACTATCGCCTGCGCCAGTACGGTGGCGGTAGTCGTACCGTCACCTGCGACATCCGCGGTTTTAGACGCGACTTGTTTCACCATTTGCGCGCCCATATTCTCCAACTTGTCTTGCAACTCGATTTCTTTGGCGACCGAAACACCATCTTTGGTAATCACCGGGGCGCCAAAACTGCGTTCCAGCACCACATTGCGGCCTTTGGGGCCCAGGGTGACCTTGACCGCATCGGCCAGGATATTCACGCCTTTTACAATTTTTTGACGGGCGTGGTCATGAAACTTCACATCTTTAGCTGCCATTGTTCAATTCTCCTTTCTCTCTTAGCAACAAAGTGATTAAGCGACTTTTTTGAGATCGGCAGAGGCGGGTTCAATCACACCGAGAATGTCTTCTTCGCGCATGACTAATACCTCTTCGCCATTGAGTTTGACTGTTTGTCCGGCATATTTGCCAAATAAGACATGGTCACCGACCTTCACTGCCAGGGCTCTCAGGCTGCCGTCTTGAAGGGACTTGCCGCTCCCGACAGCGATGACTTCGCCTTGCTCGGGTTTTTCTGCAGCTGTGTCTGGTATCACAATGCCGGAAGCGGTCGTACGTTGTTGTTCGACTCGCTTGACTATGACGCGGTCATACAGGGGACGAATATTCATGTTCAATTCTCCTTAGCGAATAAGTTCAACAAAAACCACCACTGGAGACGTTTGCAGACGCAACTGGCAATCATGCCTCCAGTGGCGAAAAGGTATCAGCAGAGTTGCTGATACCGTGAAAATAGGGATGCGCAAAAAAATTTCAAGAGGGCTAGAGCGCTCTTTTTTTGACTAGAAACTGATTCACCAATTGGCTGATTTCAAACTTGCGGAAATGTTTTTTGATCGTGACTGCATAGAAATTCTCAAAAATCCCTTCCAGTTGCGTGAAGGATTTGAGCACACCATTTTTTAACTCGTCTTTAACCACCACCTCCGGCATGACGGTGAGTGCCCGGCTGTCGCGCGCTAACAGCCGCAACATCGCCATGTCATTCGCTTCGGCCACGATGTGAGGTTCTAGGTGATGCAAGGCGCACAAGCCATCAAAGGCCGCCCGAATCGGGCTGTCCTGATTGGGCAAAATCCAGTTGTACTCCGCATATTTGGCCGAAAATCCGTGTTTGATCTCAATCTCTGCCGGGCCGATCACACTGATGGGTTGCCGATCTAGCAGAATACACTCCCATAACTGGTCAGTATTGCCTCTCACCTCGATATTGGTGAGCGCCAGGTCTATCTGGTGATTCGAAAGCGCATTGAGCAAGTTGGTTTGCCCGCTGGCAGAAATTTCGAGTTTGATCTCCGAGTGATTCAGTAATGGCTCCACAAAGCTCTCGATGAAGTTTCTGGACATGGTAGAGAGCACACCAATCCGCAACGTTTGACTCTCAGACGCAATACCTTTTCTCAGCAGGTTTTCGAGTTCTATGCCTTTGGTAAAAATCGAATCTGCATAGGAAAACGCCAAATTACCGAACTCCGTCAACACCAGTTTACGCCCTTGTCTTAAAAACAATGCGCAGTCCAGGCTTTCTTCCAGTTGCCTGATCTGTGAAGACAGCGCGGATTGCGAGATATGCAATTTTTCTGCTGCCTTGGTCAAGCTACCCACTTTCACGATATGCCAAAAATATTGCAAGTGATGATAATTGAGTCTCGCCATATATAAATAAAATAGAACATAAAATTAATATTTATATATTTTACCTAATTAAAATCATCCGTCAAAATCTGCATCACCCGCTATTTGGTTTTTTAATATAGTTAGATAGGTGAAATGGTGATGATGAAGCGGCTTGAAATTGATGGTCGAACAGTGACGGTTTATCCCAAGAACGTAGAAATAAATGGTGAGGAGGTGGTTACCCAGGGCGAAATTCTAATTGAATTACTGCCTGAAGTCTGGGCGCCAATAGAGGGTGAGCCGACGACAAGCGCGTCGGTGCAAGAGGTGGTCACCCAACAATCTGTAGCGATTGATGGGCCTACCTCCGGTTAATCTTTATCTTCTATTAAAGTGTGTTTTATGTTCTGTTTTATCAATGTATTTTTTGGTCATGAAAGGCCGTGTTAATGGACGTTGTCATTTATTTTGCACTGGTACCCGGAGCCATTATGTGGCTGGCTGGGCTGCTGAGTGGAGTACTACCGTGGCAACATGACCGTGGCTGGCAACTGTTTAAGCATCTGCTCAGCGTGGCGCTTGTGGCGGCGGGTATATCCGCCGCAGTCGTGTGTCTGCATGTCCAGTCGTTGCCTGGCAATTTTTTCAGTGCGTTTGGCATTGCTGTGTCCCCTCTGCAGGCGCTGATGGCTTGTTTGGTGCAATTGCTGGGGTGGGTGATCGGACATTTTTCTGCCAGATACCTCGAAGGTGAGGCCAATCAGAAAAGCTTTGTCACCGCTTTAAGCCTGGTCCTTGCCAGTGTGCATGTGCTGCTGATTGCTGATCACTGGTTGTTGTTTGTCGCGGCATGGTCAGCCATTGGCGTGTGTTTAAAGCACTTGCTGTGTTTTTATGCAGACCGTCCGTTTGCACTGTTGGCTTCGCACAAAAAGACCGTGGCGGATGTGTTGGCGGATAGTCTGTTGCTGCTGACGGCCATGATCGCCTATGTTGAAACCGGAAGCGTACAGATTTCAGTCTTTCTTTCACATGTCAGCATGCATGGCTTGTCGCAGCTCAGTAGCTGGTGTGCCATGCTGCTGGTGGCTGTGGTCATTTTAAAAACGGCATTACTGCCGGTGCATGGCTGGTTAATCCAGGTGATGGAAGCACCGACGCCTGTTTCTGCCTTGTTACATGCCGGTGTGGTGAACCTGTCTGGTTATGTTTTGATCCGCTTTGCCCCCTTGTTCGAACAGGCAACACTGGCCAGACATGTATTGTTAGCGGTTGGGCTGGTGACATGCCTGTTTGCCTCGCTGGTCATGTTTACCCGGGTCAGTATCAAGGTCAGGCTGGCATGGTCCACCGTGGCACAAATGGGCTTCATGATAGTGGAATGCGCGCTGGGGCTATACACCTTTGCGGCGCTGCACCTGATCGGACACTCGATTTACAAGGCTTATGCCTTTTTGTCCGCCGCCGACATTGTCACACACACACGCTTGCAGCAGATGGCGGGTAAAGCGGCCTTTGCCAAGTTGAGCATGTTGCTTGCCCCGGTGTTGACCATGTTGATTGTGTTCGGGGTACAGGCGGTCTCGGGGACCCAGCTGTGGCCAGCCTGGTGGAGCCTGATACTGGCGCTGGCCTGGGCTCCAGTGTTGTGGCAGCAGGTCGGGCAGGCAGTGACTCTGCGCCTGCAACTGCAAGCCTTGCTATTTGGCAGTGTGCTTGCCATGGGGTTGACCGCCGTTAGTGTGGTATTTCACCTGCTTCCCCTCGGGATACACGATCAGCCTTCCCCTACGGGCGGATGGATAAGTGTGCTGGCCATGCTCATGCTGTACCTTGCCACGACCATGATCCAGCAGATGCCTGCGCGGTTGGCTGTGCTGCATCGCTCAGTCTATGCCGGGTTTTATCTGGATGAGTTTTACACGCGATGGGTCTTGCGTTTATGGCCGGTTAGTTGGGGCAAAAGCACGCATGCCAATGACTAGGCGCGCTTCTGAAATGAATGGATAAGGAACCAAAAGATGTTTTTTATTGAAGACCAAGTATTCCCAGGGCGTCACCATGGGCAAACACAGTCTATCCGTGAGCAGGTGATAGACCAGGCCTGCCAGCGTGCGTGCGACAGTATTGCGCCTACCTGGCCGCTGGATCAGTCGATTGCAGTCAACCCGCATTGGAAAAGAGTCCACTTGCCAGTGAGGACTGTAGCGGCACGCATGGCTGTGCTAGGCGATCTGCAAGTGTTTCCGGCCAGAGGTCATCTGTTACATGCCTGGCAGCAAGGACGCATGTCTGCACAGGACTTAACCCAGGCCATAACACAACTCGGGCTCAGGCAGACCACTATTGCAGAGGCAGTGGCCCAGCTATCGGCGCCGCTTGCCATTACCCAATTACCGCTATTGATTGATGTGCTCGATGACGATGCCCAGCGGTTTCAGCGCTTGACCTGGCGCGATGCGATTACGCATCAGGTCAGCCAGACTTGTGCCGCGTATTTTGACCGGGACCAGTCAGACTGGCAGCCTGAGCGTGCAGGTGGCTTGTACCAGTTCTGGCGTGACATGATCGTGCATGACCATGGCATCGGTGTGTTGATGGGCTTGCCCAACATCCATCAGTTTCTGGATTATTTGCCACGCAATCGCCAACAGGCTGAGCGCTGGGTGGTCGAGGCGCTAGGCCTGGATGAGGCCGTGCTGGCCGATTATTTTGAGGCGGTATTGCTCACGGTGAATGGCTGGGCATCCTGGTGTGCTTATCTGGATTGGCAAGCCAGATTACAAGGCCAGAGTGATGACAGCTTGCGTGATTTGCTGGCGATTCGGTTGGCATGGGGCGTGATTTTAATGCAATGTAAAGGTCTCAATGCAACCAACAGCGCCATTAGGGTCATCCAGCAAAAATGGCAGCATGTGGCTGAAAAAATTCAAGCTGCAGAACAGGCATTGCAAGTGGATGAGGTCTGGCAACTGGCACTGGAAATCGGTTATCAGCGCCAGCTGGCGCAACAACTGAGCCAGATGCCGGAGGCTGCAACACCGACACCCACGCCACTGATTCAGGCCGCATTTTGTATTGATGTGCGCAGTGAACCGATCCGGCGGGCAATAGAATCATTGTCACCCAATATACAAACGCTGGGCGCGGCGGGCTTTTTTGGCTTGCCGATTGCCTATCAGCCTTTTGCTTCCGACTATCAGCGTCCACAGTTGCCAGGTCTGCTGGCCCCTAGCTTAACTGTCCGTGATCAAGTCCTTGTCGGTTCAGAGGCGATAAGCGAAGTGGCACAGGCCGGTAGCAAAGCGCTACAGCTAAAAGTCGGCCAAAAGCGGCTCAGCAATTTTATGCTGTCTGGCCAGGTCAGCCGACTGAGCAAATATCCTGGAGCGGCCTTTTCGCTGGTAGAGAGCGCGGGCCCACTGTTTTTGAAACCCTTGTTAGCCATGATCAAGCCGCAATTGCATGCCCGCAGTTCGCTTGATCAACATGGCTTGCCGAAAAAATACCGCGCATTGACCCGGCCTCAGTTACAAGCTGTGAGCGTGGTCGAAAAAGCCGAGCTTGCTGCGCGGGTACTCAACAGTTTAGGCCTGACCAGCGGATTGGCGCCGCTGGTATTACTGGTGGGGCATGCCAGCCAGAGCAAAAACAATGCACATGCCTCCAGCCTCGATTGCGGCGCATGTTGCGGACAGTCTGGCGAGGTAAACACGCGTGCCTTGGCCGCTGTGCTCAATGATGTCGAGGTGAGGGCGCAGCTGGCAAGTATGGGCATGGCGATCCCCGCCGAAACCTGGTTTGTTGCCGCCTTGCACAACACTACCACACAAGCGTTGCAAGGCTTTGATCTTGATCTGCTGCCAGCCGCAACGCACACTCGCTGGCAGCAAGCGGCTGAGCTGTTTACCGCTGCCGGTGAAGTTGTACGGGCACAGTTAGCCTCTACCTCAATGCAGTCAACAAAAGCCATCGATGCCGGTCGTTTGTTCAAAGCTTTTCGCCAGCGTGCCAATGACGCTGCGCAGACCCGGCCGGAATGGGGCTTGGCCAACAATGCGGCATTTGTTCTGGCTCCCCGGGCGCGTACCAGACATTTGAATTTGGCCGGGCGGGCATTTTTGCATGAGTATGATGCGGCGGCGGATATTGAAGGGGCGTTATTGGAGCAACTGATGACGGCCCCCATGCTGGTGACGCACTGGATTAACTGGCAGTACCATGCCTCGACCTGTGAGCCAGTCAAGCTTGGGAGCGGAAACAAGCTGTTACACAACGTCGTCGGTGGCCGCATCGGCGTGTTTGAGGGCAATGGCGGTGACCTCAGAATCGGTCTCTCCAAACAGTCATTGCATGATGGCCAGCAGTGGATGCATGAACCGCTCCGCTTGACGGTGGTCATTGTGGCAAGCCGCAGACAGATTGACCAGATTATCGGCAGGCATGCGGTCATTAGCCACCTGGTCAACCATGGCTGGTTACACCTGTGGTGTGAAGAGGAGGGGCAACGTTGGCGGTATGTTGCCGGGCAATGGCAGGCACTGGATTTTGCTGAAATGACGCAGCCCGTTTGAGTCAGTTTTCATCTTGTCAGTATGCATGCCTGAGGTCGTTTACTAAAGACCGGTCATGGATGCATGCTGGCAAGTGAGTGATTTTTTAGCTATCTTGGGTCAGGTGAGCGAGCCAGGCTAAAACAGTCTTCAGCCACGGTTGGCAGCCCTTCAAATAAGGGCTTGGCAAAATAATAGCCTTGAAACAGGTCAATGCCAAAATCGACCAGTACCGTGAGTTCAGCGCGGGTCTCGACGCCCTCTGAAATCACCTCGATATTGAGTCCGCGACACACATCCAGGATGCTTTTCACAATCAGTTGTTTGGTTTTATTCTGATCTATGTCGCGGATCAGGTTCATGTCCAGCTTGATAATGTCTGGCTGCCATTCAGCCAGTAAGTTCAGGCCAGAATAACCCGCGCCAAAATCATCAATCGCGGTCAGAAATTGATGTTTTTTGTATTCGGTAAAAATGTTTTTTAAATGCGCATGATCGGTGATTTTCTCTGCCTCGGTCACCTCAAACATGATGCGCTTTTTATCAAAACCGAGTTCATCACACACGGCGAGCGTGGATTGAATACAGTTTTCAGGGTTGTAGACTGCGTTTGGTAAAAAATTGATGGACAGAATCTGGTCAAAATGTAACTGATTGGCGAGCCTGATGGCTTTTGAGCGGATGGTTTGATCAAAGCTATGAATACTGGAGGCGTCAATTTGATCCAGAATGAACGCCGCTGGCTGGTTTTCCAGGCCACGTACCAGTGTTTCATATCCCCAAATCTGTTTGTGCTCGAAGGCAATAATGGGTTGAAACGCCATTGAAAAGTCTATCCCCAGGTGTTGAGGATTACATTTTCCACATTGCATTTAGGGTTCTCCTGTACGCAGTCACCAGCTTCTTGCTACCTTATGGGATGCGGTCATGCCAGCTAGGCGATGAAACTCAAAAATAAATTTAATACTTTAGGGATAGTAATACGCACCGTTGCAGCTTGATCAGTTGAAAAGCATTATATTTGATGCTCATATAATTCAACAAAGCATGTTCATGTATGCTGTGTTGATCCACTCACGATAATTCCTACGCACTGCAATCCCCATTCAAATAGGCGAGCTCAATATCGGTGAAGCCGGCAAGCTTGCGTGCTGCAAGATTGAAGGGTGGGCGCAGTTTAGGCGCATGGTATTGTTGGCGCAATTGTTCAAAGGTATCCACCAGGTCGAGCTGGCGTTGATCACACAAATAGCCAAACCAGCGGTTGCCGATGGCGACATGGCCGATTTCATCGCGCAGGATAATATCGAGGATGGCGGCGGCGGCCTGGTCGCCAGCTTGTAACAGTTTTTGCTTGAGCGGTGGGGTGGCATCCAGGCCACGGGCTTCCATGGTGCGTGGAACGAGCGCCATGCGGGCCAGGACATCGGCCTGGGTTTTTTCGACCATCTCCCACAGGCTGTTGTGACCATCAAAGTCGCCGTAATCAAAGCCCAGCTGCTGCAGATGTTGGCGCAGTAGCGAAAAATGATAAGCCTCTTCTTTGGCCACTTGCAGCCAGTCGCGGTAATACGCTTCAGGCATGTCGGCAAAGCGCCAGACCGCATCCAGCGCCAGGTTGATGGCATTAAATTCGATATGCGCCAATGCATGAATTAAGGCGGCGCGGCCTTCGGCCGTGTTCATGGCTCGGCGCTGCACTTTGGCCGGTGCCACTAAGGCCGGGCGCTCAGGCCGGCCGGGAATACTCTGGTCGTCTGCGGATAATGCCTGCTGTGGCCGGATTTTCAGCGCGCCAGTGAGGCAGGCTTGCCACAGGGCAGCGACCTCAAGACATTTTTGTTGCGGGTCCCTTAGGGTCAGGGTTTGCAGGGCGCGGGTTCTCAGGCAGTCGTTCGTCATAGCGTTCGAATTTTACCGTGAATTGGCTGCCAATGTGACCACTGACAGGATGTGCCAGCCCCGGAGTGACTGTGATGCTGGCGTTATGATGTTCGGCAATTTCGGCCACGATAGCGAGCCCCAGGCCGCAGCCATTGCCCTGATTCGGGTCCAGCCGGTGAAAACGCTCAAAAACCAGGGTGGTTTGATCGGCAGGAATGCCAATGCCACTGTCTGCCACTTCCAGCACCAGAAATTTTCCCGCTTGCGATAATCGGATCTGCAACAGGCCTTGTTTGGGGGTGTATTGAATGGCGTTTTCCAGCAGGTTGTTTAAGAGTTCAGAGAGCATGAGCGCATCGCCCAGCACCTGATCCTGCTGGGTTTCAATCATGACATCGAGCTCTAACTGTTTGTTACTGGCTGGCCCAATCCAGCGCGCACATTCATCTGAAATGATTTTGGTGAGTGACACCGGCTGAAATTGCAGTTGCGAAACAGCGGCATCGGTTCTGGCCATGGTCAGTAGCCGCTGTATCAGGTGTGACAAGCGGGTGGTGCTGCGCAGCATGTAATTAAGCGGCTCTTGAATGGCCTCAGGCGGCTGGCTGCGCAAGGCCAGTTCAGCCTGGGTTTGCAGCCCGGCAATCGGTGTGCGCAACTGGTGAGAGGCATCGGCAATAAATTGCTGCTGCTGTTGCAAGCCTGCCTTGACCCGTGCGAGCAGCGCATTCATCGCTTGCAGCAAGGGTTGCAGTTCGTTTGGCGTCGCTTGCGTATCCAGCGCGCTCAGGTCACGGTAAGAGCGTTGGTGCAAAGATTCCCTGAGGTCTTGCAAGGGTTTGAGGGCAAAATAAATACCCAATTCAATCACAATGGCAGCCAACAACATCATAAGCACTTGCGGCAACAGCATTTCTTCGACCATTTCGGCCACCATGGCGTCCCGTTTGCCCGTGGTCTCGGCCATGCTGATCAGAATGTTGCGCGCATTGGCCGCCTCGCTCTCTGGCAGGCCAAAGGTTACGGCGCGGATCGCTTCGCCCTTGTAGTGGCTGTTATAGTAAACCTGCTGGTTGCCTGCAGGCAGTTGCTTGGGTAAGGGTAAATGCGCTTCGCCAAACACCAGTTTACCCTTGGGGTCGCTGATCTTGATGTAAATGTGATCGCCTTCGTTATAGCTGAGCAAATGGCTGGCGACCTCGGGGATCTCAATTTTGACTTGATTGTGGCTGTCAATAATCACCTCATCTGCCAGCGCGAGCACGGTCCGCAACAAGGCCTGGTCGTAGGCCTGTGTGGCGTAGAGCAGGGCGCGCGAGTAAGACAAGGCGGCAGAAACGCCCAGCACAACCAGCATGGGCAGTAACAGCCACAAGCGTAGCTGGCTTTTGAGTGAAAGCGGGGGCATCATGGTCTGCTCACCCTTTAGGACTGCGCATGTTGTTCGGCTTCCAGCATATAGCCCAAGCCACGCACTGTGCGGATATTGGCGCCACTGGGCTCAATTTTTTTGCGCAGACGATGGATATACACTTCAATGGCATTATCGCCCAGTGTTTCATCCCAGTTGCATAACGATTCCATGATTTGCTCTTTGGCAATGATTTTACCCATGCGCATCATCAAGGTTTCTAGCAAATGCAGTTCGCGTGCAGACAGGGTGACTGGTTGGTCATTGATGGTCGCCAGTTTGTTGGCGACATCCAGTTTCAAGTTGCCGCATTGCAGTGGCAGGTTATTGCCCAGCTTGCTGCGGCGGATCAGGGCACGCACCCGCGCTTCGAGTTCTTCAAGATGGAACGGCTTGGTGAGAAAGTCATCGGCGCCGACATCGAGTGCTTGTACACGTGTCGCAACATCTTCTCGTGCCGTTAAAATGAGGACGGCAATCGGGTTGGCTTGCTGGCGCAGGTGCGACAATATCGTCATCCCGTCCATGGTGGGCAAGCCTAAATCCAGAATTACCAAATCATATACATCATCATTAATCGCCCGTAAGGCTTGCTTGCCGTCTGTCACATGGTCCACGGCATATTCCGCTTGCGTCAATGCACGTACCAGACCGTTTGCAATCACCAAATCATCTTCCACTATTAATAGACGCATTGCTTTCACCTGCTGGTTTGAATACGCTCAGTTTACCTCAATGCAAGCTGGATTGAATGGTTGTAAGCTTGGTGCAAGGCGCGCGTAAGTTAGCTGTAAGGCCCGAGGCGTATCGTGTGAATCGTTGACAGCGCAGAAGTCAAGACGCTGACCAAGAAATACTAAGGATCAACGGGGTGGAACCTTATAAGGAGTGATCATGGAAAAACGCATGTTACTGATCATAGGAATGTCAGGATATTTACTTTCGATGCCCGTGTGGGCGGGGACAAATCCCTCACCACATGATCAGGTAGAAATGCAAAGGCATCTGAAAGTCGCCAAACACGCTGGTGCGCAGCCAGCGGTCAGTTCCCAAAAGGAGATTGACAAAAAAACTGCGCAAACCAAGTAACTGTGAAGTTGCCTAAGCGCGCTGAATTCCCTGCAGCGACGTTTAGGCAATCAGCGGTTTCGTGTGTATCCTCTCACTTTAACCACGCTCTGCGTGGTTTTTTTTTGCCTGTTGCAAGCCACAAAAATGCCAGGCCATGGCCTGGCATCCCTGCTGATTAGCGCAAAGGCAGAATATCCAGTACGCCTGCTTTCATATCCGGAACCAGCAGATGATGGTCATCCTGGCTAAGCGCGATGTCGGCTGCAGATTGGTAACCTTGTTTGATCAAGGTGACTTTATGTTGTGCATCCACCTTGAAAATCTTGCCGGACTTCCAGTCGCTGACATAAATCGTACCATTGGCCTGCCTGACCAGGCCATCGCCGCCGCCAAATCCGCGTGCCACCTCTTGCAGTGATTTGCCTGCCAGGTCGTAGCTGTATAGCACCCCCGAGGTAAAGTCGACCAACAGCAAGTGTTCGCCTTTGGCATCGGCCAGCAAACCATTTGGCGCCAAAATGCGCTCATCAATCTTGCCATCCAGCAGCAGGGTCACCTGGCGTTGCGGGGTCACTTTGTAAACGGCACCACCTTTTCCTGTGCCCAAAATGTCGCCGCTATCGCTGATATACAGATTGCCATTGGCATCCGCCGCCAGGTCATTCAGAAATTGCGGCGGCTGGGTGAACTCGTTGGCAGACAAAAATACCTCAGCGGTTGCGCCTGGCTGGTTCAGTGCAACACGCAGTACACGGGTTTTGTCAGCAATATACAAATCATTGCCAATAATGACCAAGCCTTTGGGATCATCCAGCCCTTGTACCAGAATGGAGGATTGGCCATGGTCCAGTACACGGATTTGCCCGTCGCCATCCTGGCCAAAGCCATTGATTTCTGACACATAAATTTTGCCATCGGCCGCTTGTACGACGGACTCGGGCGTCAGCAGACCTTTAACCGGCTCCAGAGGTTGCGCATGGCTGGTTAGGCTGGTCAGGGTTAGGCTGCTGGCCAACAGCCATTGCATCCATGACGGTGTGTTCGAGATAAATGATTGCATATTTTCTTTCTAGAACAGGGCTTTAGGTTGTGACAGCGTATCAATGCTGTTGCACAAGGCTTGGTAGGTTTGAACGGGCGCGGCTACGACAGAGAGCTCATAAGCCGGGTTTTGCTGGATTTTCTGGATCACTTGCTCAAATGCCTGCTGGTAGGACTGGCGGGCAAAGTTCTCTACATTGTAGGTCAGCCAGCCACGCGACTGGCCTTCGCCTTTCACCGTCATCAGTGGTTTGCCTAGCGCGCTATCCGCAGCCGGGGTGTTATAAACTCTGGCCGTGATCTCGCTGTAAAACACGCCAGTTTGCGGGTTATAAAACATATTGGGTTCGATCACGACCAATGCCTGGCCTTGTGCTTCGGCTTGGCAGCTGGATGTGGTGTAATGTTGTGCCTGAAAGCTGTTCAAGCCAACCGACTCTGCAATTTCAGCGCGATTGTGCCAGTAAACTAAATAGGGGTTGAGCAAACGCACCGGATGCTGGTAAAAAGACTCTGGCACCTGAATGACCAATGAAGGCTGGGCACCGGCCTGGGTAACAGGCGTCAAAGCCAGGCACAGGGCGCCGCTTAAGTACGTTAAAAGACGTTTCATTTCAATCTCCTCAAACAATTCACCCAGACCAGAACGGGTCTGTGGCATAAATCTTTTATTGCAGCGTTTTCTCACGGATACGGTAAATCCAGCCGGTCAGGTCATCACTCACATACAGCCAGCCATCCGTGCCGACGATCACGTCTACCGGTCGGCCCCAAGCCTGATTGTCTTGCAGCCAACCCTCAATGAATGGGACGGTTGCGACAGGTTGTTGGTTCCTGAATTGTACACGCAGCAAGGCGTAGCCGCTGGGCTGTTTGCGGTTCCATGAACCGTGCAGCGCGACAATGGCATCCTCACGCATTTCTGCGGGAAGCTTGCTGTGCTGCAAAAAAGTGATGCCTATCGGTGTGCTGTGGGCGGGGAGTAGCAGGGCGGGCGCCTGCGATTGTTGGCAGGTTCCTGCGGCGCCTGGCATATTTGGGTCTGCAAAAAGCTTGCCCGCCTGTGCCGGATCGCCCCAGCAATAGGGCCAGCCATAAGATTGGCCGCCTTCAATCCGGTTCAAGTGCTCAGGTGGCAGGTCATCATCAACGGCGCCATGAGCATGGCTGCTGCGATTGTCGGCACCATTGTTAGTGGCAAACAGCGCGCCTGTTTGTGGATGCCAGGTGAACCCCTGCGTGTTACGCAGTCCAGTCGCCCAGACCGCGCTTTGGGCATGCCAGCCCACCGTGACTAGCGCACCGGCAGGGCGGCCATCTGCGGTAAAGCGCAGTAATGTTGCGCGTAGCGGGTTGTCTTCCACACAGACATTACAGCTGGAGCCCACGTTGACAAAGACATAGCCATCTGGCGACACCTTGACCGTTTTGAGGGCGTGGCCGCCACTGGGCAAGTTGCGGATAAAAGGTTGTGGCGGCCCCCAATGGCTGTCTTGCCAGGGCAATTTCACCACGCCGGTTTGCTCCGCAACCAGCAGGTCTTTTCCTAGCAGGGTGAGGCCTTGCGGAGCATTGAGTCCTTGTGCAATCACCTCGGCATGACCCGCTTGGTCTAGCCTCAGAATACGGCCAGTGTCCGCCAGACTCACCAGTAACTGACCTTGCGGATCCAGCGCCAGCATGCGAGGCATGCCCCAGGCGCTCACATCACTAAAGCGCTCAATTTGCAGTCCGGCAGGCGCCTTTAGATTGCGCAGGGCGTCTGTCGCCAGAGGTTGCGCGGTGGCAGTATGCAAACCGGTTGCAATGCCCAGGCTAATCAGCATCAGGCCAGCCAACAGTGACCGCTGTTCTCTGACAGCACTGAGCGTGGCAGTCATCATGTCAGCGTATCTGCCCAGATATTCTGCGCCCAGGCCTGGGCATATTCCCCTTCCTGCACGCTGGCCTTGGCTGAAACGCCGCCGCCCTCTGCAGACACCATGCTTTTCTTAACAGGGTCATAACGATAAACATTGGCGACATGCATGGCCTGCTGGTCATCCACAAAGCTGTAGCAGGTATTGGCAAACACCGGTAGTGGATTGGGCGCGTGACCGCTTTGCATGGCGATGATGGCTGCGGCACACACCTTTGCATGTGAGGTCGCCATATGGGCGGATTTGGGCAAGCCAGCAGAAATACTGTCACCGATAATATGCACGTCCGGTTGCAGCGAAGAGGCATAGGTGACAAAGTCTACCTCACACCAGCGCTGATCCACATTGACCAGCCCGGCCACTTGCGCAACCTTGCCTGCCAGCTGCGGCGGGATGACATTCAGGACATCGGCCTTGACCGATTCAAAGTCGGTTTTGACTGTTTTGCTCACCGGATCCAGCTGCAGAATGGTACTGTTGTTGTGGTACTCAATCAGGTCTTTATACACCCCCTGAAAACTCTGCAAAAACAAGCCTTTTTTCGACACGATGTCGGCATTGGCATCCAGAATAACGACTTTGCTACGCGGTTTGTGTTGTTTGAAGTAATGCGCCACCTGGCAAGCGCGCTCATAGGGGCCGGGCGGGCAGCGATAAGGGCCGGGTGGGATGGTCATCACAAATATGCCGCCATCCGGCATCTGCTCCAGTTGCTGCCGTAATTGCAAAGTTTGCAGGCCGGCTTTCCAGGCATGAGGGATGTCGGTCACTGGCGTGGTCATGCCGGTGATGCTTGCGTAATTGAAATCAACGCCGGGGGCCAGAATCAGGCGGTCATAATGCAGATGACCGCGCGTCAGCTGTACTTGCTTGTTGGCCAGATCAACACTGGTGACCGTGTCTTGTACCCAGTCGATGCCATGCTGCTTGCGTGACAACGCATAGCTAAAACTCAAATCGTCCAGTGTGCGGCTGCCACCCAAGACCAGATTGCTTTGCGGGCAGGAAATAAACTGTGGATTCGGTTCGATCACAGTGACTTTAAGATTGCCCATGCTCCAGTCGCGTAAATATTTGGCGGCCGTGAGCCCTGCAAAGCCTGCACCAACCACGACGACATGGCCAAGCGGTGGTTTGCTCGCGCGTGCAAACGCAGGCAGACCATAAAAGGCCAGACCGCCATAGACGATGGAACGCATAAATTGTCTGCGGCCATTGGTGGCCATGGGTGCTTGTTCAAATGCGGCGGTCATTACTGTCTCCCCAAAAAAGATTGCTTGGGCAAGGCGGGAGGCGTCTGTCTGGGTTGTTTTGCAAAATAGGCCGCCAAGTCCGCAATCTCTTCTGTTGTGAGTCCTTTGGCATGATGGTGCATCACCGTCGCGCTGACCGAGCCGTCTTTAAAGCCCTGCATGCGCTGGATAAAATAGGCTTGATTGAGCGCAGCCAGTGTCGCTGTGCCGCCCAGGCTGTTGCCGGCCGGGCCATGGCAGGCGGCACAAGATGCTGCCAGCGTTCGGATCGCCTGCGGGTCTTGCGCATGCGCGCCGAGGCTGGCGCAGGCAAGATAAATAAATAACACACTGCTGGATAATGACTTCATGTAACCCCCGTCACACATGATGAGTTTGAGCCCACATTATTCTGAATGGTCATGGCGATGTGAGTGACTGCGGTTACACAGCGGGTGCCGCGATCGCCGATACTGCCGCATGACCCGAAACAAAAAAACGGCCATGAAACTCATGACCGTTTTTATCAACACCCCCTCGCCAGTTCGAGGATTAGAAGCATTTTTCTTCCTGGCAGCCATCATCTTTGGTGCCTAACTGGGTCAGTAAATCTACCATTTTCTGGTTATTTTCTTCTCTGAAGTAACGAATTAGCGAAACATCGCCTTTGAGTTTCTTGTTTACATCTGCGCCTGCAGAGGCCAGATATTTCATGGTTTCAGTATCGCCAATAAATGCGGCCATATGAAATGCAGTATTGCGGCTGGCCGGATGCACATAGTTCAGATCCGCCCCTTTGGAAACCAGGTATTTCACCACATCCAGCTTGCCTTTGGATGCGGACATTTGCAGGGGTTCCCAGGCAAAGAACTTCTGGTTGACCAATGAAGGGTCAGCTTCGACAAACTTTTTCACGACTTTGATATTGCCACCCGTCAGCGCCTCGGTAAACTCCATATATTCATCATCGGTCAATGCAAACGCTTGCAAGGCAAATGACAGTGAACACAAGGCCAGTAAAAACTTAATTGATTTCATAATCTCTCCAAACACCTGATTTTCATTTTTTAAAAATAACCACTTTTTGGGCCTCGTGAAGTCGCCGGTAAGGGCCGGTCGACTCCGCTTAACCTACAAACTTGCGTGCGTTTCTAAACATGCGCATCCAGGGACCATCTTCCTGCCAGCCATCTGGCCGCCAGGAATGCTGTACCGCTCTAAACACACGTTCAGGATGTGGCATCATGATGCTGAAACGACCATCTTGCGTAGTAAACCCGGTCAAGCCCTGAGGCGAACCATTCGGGTTAAACGGGTAAACTTCGGTCGCTTGCGCAGCATGGTCCACATAACGCACGGTTGCCAGTTGCTGTTGTAGCACACTTGTGACCGCGCCCGCATCAGTAAATTCCGTAAACCCTTCGCCATGTGCCACAGCAATCGGCATGCGGCTGCCTGCCATGCCGTCAAAGAAGATAGACGGCGAGCTCAGAATCTCGACCAGGGCAACGCGTGCTTCAAACTGTTCGGACTTGTTGCGCACAAAGTGCGGCCAGTGCGCGGCGCCTGGAATAATGCTGTGCAGGTTGCTCATCATCTGGCAACCATTACAGACGCCCAGTGCAAAGGTGTCTGCACGGTTAAAGAAGGCGCTAAATTCATCGCGTGCCCGCGCGTTGAACAGGATGGACTTGGCCCAGCCTTCGCCTGCACCAAGTACGTCCCCATAAGAGAAGCCACCGCAAGCCACCAAGCCTGCGAAATCCTTGAGTGCCACACGGCCGCTGATGATGTCGCTCATATGCACATCGACGCTGTTAAAACCTGCGCGGTCAAACGCAGCCGCCATTTCGGTCTGGCCGTTGACACCTTGCTCACGCAAAATCGCCATGTTGGGGCGTTTGCCGGTGTTGATATATGGTGCCGCAATATTGTCGTTGAGGTCAAAAGTCAGCTGCGCATGCAAACCGGCATCGTCGGCATTCAGGATGCGGTCATATTCCTGCTGGGCACAGGCCGGGTTATCACGCAGGCTCTGCATGCGGTAAGTGGTTTCAGACCACATGCGGTGCAGGTCGATGCGTGATGCCTGGTAGCGTGCCTGTTTAAGCGCGATGACAATGTCCTGGCCGGCAGTGACGTGGCCGATGGCGTGCACACAGTCACCCAACTGCTGTTGCAATTGCTGGACGATGGTTGCCGTATCGCTGGCGCGCACTTGCAGTACCGCCCCCAATTCTTCGTTAAACAGCAGGGCAATGTTGTCGCCAGCCAGGGCGCTGAGGTCAAGATTGAGGCCACAATGACCGGCAAACGCCATTTCTGCCAGTGTGACAAACAGGCCACCATCTGAGCGGTCATGATAAGCCAGTAGTTTGCCTTCGTGATTCAGTTGCTGGATCGCGGCAAAAAATGCTTTCAGTTGTGCCGGTTGGTCGACATCGGGCACGCTGTTGCCTAACTGTTGATAGACTTGAGCCAAAGCCGAGCCGCCCATGCGGTTTTTGCCATTGCCCAGGTCGATCAGGATCAGCTGACTGTCGCCGAGATCAGTGCGCAGTTGCGGCGTCAGGGTTTTACGCACATCTGGCGTGTTGGCAAAGGCAGAAATTACCAGTGAGATGGGGGCTGTGACTGCTTTGTTTTCACCTTGATCTTGCCAGACCGTTTTCATACTCATGGAGTCTTTGCCGACCGGGATGCTGATGCCGAGCGCCGGACATAATTCCATGCCCACGGTTTTCACGGTGGCATACAGCGCAGCATCTTCACCGGCATGACCGGCAGGCGCCATCCAGTTAGCGGACAGCTTGAGGTTACCAATGTCACTGATTGCAGCAGCGGCAATGTTGGTGATGGCTTCACCAATGGCCATGCGGCCGGAAGCCGGTGCATCGATCAGCGCCAAGGGCGCCTTTTCACCGATAGCAAATGCTTCGCCGATATTGGTTTCAAAGCCGGCACAGGTCACCGCCACGTTGCTGACGGGCACTTGCCACGGGCCGACCATTTGATCGCGGGCGATGAGGCCGGTCACGCTACGGTCACCAATGGTAATCAGGAAGGTTTTATCTGCCACACCTGGTAAGCGCAGTACACGCGACACGGCATCATGCAATACCACGTTGCCGGTATCAAACGCTGGCAGCGTCTTATTCACGGATTTGACATCACGCAGCATTTTGGGGGGTTTGCCCAGCAGCACAGATAGGTCCATATCCACCGGCTTGTTGTCAAAATGACGGTCTTCCACCGTCAGATGACGTTCTTCCGTGGTGACGCCGACGACGGCAAACGGACAACGTTCGCGCTCACAAATTGCTTCAAATAAGGGCAACTGGTCTTGCGTGACGGCGAGCACATAGCGCTCTTGCGCTTCGTTGCTCCACAGTTCGCGCGGACTCATGCCAGGCTCTTCATTATGCACGTCACGCAACTGGAACACGGCGCCGACTTTGGCATCATTGACCAGCTCAGGGAAGGCGTTGGAAATACCACCGGCACCCACGTCGTGTATGCTCAAAATCGGGTTGTTATCGCCCATTTGCCAGCAACGATCAATCACCTCTTGCGCACGGCGTTGCAACTCCGGGTTGCCGCGTTGCACAGAGTCAAAGTCCAGGTTTTCCGTGTTGGCGCCGGTATCCATACTGGAGGCCGCGCCACCACCCAGGCCAATCAACATGGCCGGGCCGCCCAGCTGAATCAGGGCTGAGCCGGGGGGAATGCTGTTTTTATGACTGTGGCTGTCAGAGATATTGCCGACCCCACCCGCCAGCATGATCGGCTTGTGATACCCACGCATTTCGCGCTTGCCATCGGCAGCAGGCGTTTCGAGTTCAAAGGTACGGAAGTAACCGGCAATATTGGGGCGGCCAAATTCGTTGTTATAAGCAGCCCCGCCTAAAGGACCGTCTATCATGATTTGCAACGGGCTGGCGATACGGCTAGGTTTGCCGTAATTGGTTTCCCAAGGCTGTTTAAAGTCAGGCAGGTTCAGGTTGGAGACCGAGAAGCCGGTCAAGCCTGCTTTCGGCTTAGAGCCTATGCCGGTGGCGCCTTCATCACGGATTTCACCGCCTGCCCCAGTCGCAGCCCCGGCAAAGGGTGAAATGGCAGTGGGGTGGTTATGCGTTTCCACCTTCATCAGGTAATGCATGTCGTCTTCGACAAACTGGTAGCTGTGATCGGCTGCCGGATAAAAACGCTTGGTTTTCTGGCCTTGTACAATCGAGCTGTTGTCAGAGTAGGCAACCACGGTGTTGCCAGGATTGAGTTTGTGCGTGTTGCGGATCATGTTGAACAGCGACAGCTCTTGCTGTACGCCATCAATCACCCAGTCGGCATTGAAAATCTTGTGGCGGCAATGCTCGGAGTTCGCTTGCGCAAACATCATGAGCTCGACATCGGTCGGGTTGCGGCCCATTTTGCGGTAGTTTTCCAGCAGGTAATCC
Source organism: Methylophilus sp. DMC14 (assembly GCF_056314085.1). Taxonomy (NCBI): domain Bacteria; kingdom Pseudomonadati; phylum Pseudomonadota; class Betaproteobacteria; order Nitrosomonadales; family Methylophilaceae; genus Methylophilus; species Methylophilus sp. DMC14. The sequence continues at coordinate 175,096 of NZ_JBQUZA010000003.1, forward strand.
ACCTCGTCTGGCGACAAGGCTAAACCCATCTCGCTATTGGCAGCTTCAAGCGCCGCTTTGCCGCCAGCTAAAATATCCACACTGGATAAAGGTTTAGGGTCGGCATGGTGGTAGAGTTTTTCTGCATCCGCCAGCTGGTAGACCACCGTTTCTGTCATGCGGTCCTGGATGGCGGTGCGCAAGGCTTGCTTCTCGGCTTCGGTCAATGCCTGGCCGTTCGCAGTTGTCACGTAATAGGCAATGCCGCGCTCCAGACGCAGCAGATGACCCAGGCCACAGTTATGTGCAATATCCGTCGCGCGTGAGGCCCAGGGCGAAATCGTGCCTATCCTCGGAATCACCAGCAGCAATTCGCCTGTCGGGGACTCGATATCCGTGTGCGGTCCGTAAGTCAGAATCTGGCGCAGGGTGTCTTGCTCGCTCACGCTCAAGGCGGACTCGCTAAACGCAAAGTGCACGAATTCGGTGTAAATATGGGCGATATTCGGTGCGCTGGCTTTGAGGGCGCGATACAGTTTATCGAGACGGAATTGAGAGAGGGCGGCGCTGCCGCGCAGGCTAAGGAATTGCGCTTGACTAGACATGAGGCGGTTGGATTTTTCAATGAAAATTCAAACCGCCATTTTAACAGAAAGCGCGTCTGATATCGAATGCGCCTAAGCGCCTGCCCAAATAAAAACAGCAACCATGCGGTTGCTGTTTGACTGACTGCGGGGACGATGAAAAATTAGTCTTTGCCGATTTCGTAGACTTCTTCTTCGGTTTCACCAATTTTGCCGGTCACTGCATCGACTTCGACTTCGATTTCCTTGCCGTTGGCTTGCTTGATATCAAATTCGTAGACAGGGTTGCCGTTTTCCAGCTCATATTCGATGCTTTCCACGTCACCTGGATATTTGTCCAGCGCAGTTTTCTTGGCTTGTTCCATCGTCACTTTGGCTTTGGATTTGAATTCGTCGCTGTTAGGGTCAACATCCACTTCTTCTTCAAATACCTTGCCAGTTTTGGCTTCACATTCTACTTCCCATTCTTTGCCATCTGTGCCGACAATGTCGAACTCATAAATGGCACCACGGCCTTTTTCAATCTCGGCTTCCAGTGAGACGACTTTGCCCGGATGTTTGGCCAATGCGGCTTTCATGCATTTTTCCATCGGGCCATTATGGCTGTGGTTGTTAGCCTGTGCAGACAGGCTGAATAAAGCGGCAACGGCTGCAATCACTAAAGACTTGTTCATGGGTAGAGTCTCCTTATTTTTAAGTGGAAGATTCACTTTAACATAGATTATATTTTCCTGTTTCTGTTTGAAATCAATAAATTTCAATAGCCAAGTGCACGAGCCGTTTGGTAAAAGCCAAAGCTGACCAGCCATGCCAGCATCAGGGACCACGCCAAAGACAGCCACATAAAACCGCTGCTTTTACTTTCCGATTTAAGTGTGGCGATGGTCGACAGGCAGGGCGTATAAATCAGTGTAAACAGCATAAAGCTCATGCCTTGTACCCAGTCGATATTGCTTGCAATTTGTTGGCTGAGCGCATCCCCTTGCAGGCCATAAATCACGGCCAGCGAGCCGACCACGATTTCCTTGGCAACAAAACCAAAAATCAGGGCAATCGCCAGTTGGGTGTCAATGCCAATGGGGTCCAGCACGGGCGCGAAAAAGCGACCTATGCTCCCGGCCCAGGTTTCAGGGCTGGCTGGCGTGGCAGAAAAAGGTAAATGCGTGAGTAGCCAGACCAGCACCACACCAATCACAATAAATTTGGTGGCACGTGCCAGAAAATGTTTCACCTCTTGCCAGCCGCGCATCCAGATTTGTTGCGGGGTAGGGAAGCGATAAGGCGGCAGCTCAAGCACAAAGGGCTCGCGGCTTTGAAAGCTGCGTTTGAATAGGACCGCCGTGATAAAAATGGTGGCAAAACTGACCAGATACAGCGAAAACAAGACCAGTGCGGCTTGTGACGGCGGGAACAGAATGGCGATGATAAATAAAAATACCTGTAGTCTGGCTGAGCACAGTGACAGCGGTATCGTCAGCATGGTCAGTAAACGCATGGGGCGGCTGCGCATGACGCGAGTGCCCATGAGTGCGGGCACATTGCAGCCAAACCCCATCAGCATCATGACAAAGCCGCGGCCATCCAGCCCCATTTTGGCCATCAGCGTATCCATCAGAAAAGCCGCGCGTGAGAGATAGCCGCTGTCTTCCACCATGCTCATGACCAGGAAAAATAGCACAATGATGGGTACAAAAGCGGCCACCGTACTAAACCCGGTATACAAGCCGTCCAGCAACAGCCCGTTGAGCCAGCCCGGCAAGAAGGCCAAAGCTGGTTCCAGCGCCTGGCTACGCAGCGTGTCAAACAGCCAGCCCATGCCTTCTTGCAAGGGTGCGCCTACGCTGAAAATAAACTGGAACAGCAAAAATACGGACAGCAAAAACAGCGGCAGCCCAAACCAGGGATGGAGCAATATCTTATCCAGGCGGTCGGTGAGTGTGTGGTTCAGTTGAATAGGAAACTGCACGCTCTGATCGATAATCTGGTGCATTTCCTGCTCAATGGCATTTTCGAGTTCGAGCTTGCGGGCAATACTGTCAGGCGAGGTCAGATTAGGGTGCTGCAGCATGGTCTCTGCCGCCAGCTGTAGCGCTTCTGGGCAGCCTTGCCCGTACTTGGCGCTAATGGTACGCACCGGCATGCCTAACTGTTTGCTCATGGCCTGGGTGTTGATGGTGATGCCGGCCCGTTTGGCCTCATCCTCCATATTGAGCAACAGGACTGCAGGCAAGCCCAAGGCGCGGATTTGCAAGGCCAGTGAAAGCTGTCGGTCGATTTGCGCACTGTTGAGGATAATCAGCACCAGGTCAATCTGGTGATGGCTCAGGAAATGCCTGACCACGTGTTCATCATCAGAAAAGCCGTGCAAATCATACAGGCCGGGTAAATCGATGAGCTCGGCAATATGTCCCCCCAGCAGCAGCTTGGCACTCATCAGGTCGACCGTGATGCCAGGCCAGTTGCCGACGCGCGCAGACGCACCACTCAGGCGGTTAAACAGGGTGGATTTGCCGGTATTCGGCATCCCAAGTAAGGCGACACGTTTCATACGGCAGGGGAGTCTAACAGGTCAACGGGGTGTAAATGAATGGCACTGGCATCGTGCAGACGAATGATCACATCCGTGGAGCCGATACGGACATGTAACGGCCCATTAAACGAGGCCTGTCTGATCACCTCTATGCGCTTACCGCTACGAAATCCAAGGGCATTCAGGCGTTGGGCCAGTGCTTGCTCTGCATGAATGCGGTCTACGATGGCAGTCTGCCCTGGTTTCAGTGCGTCTAGATGCATGGTTGCGTTCAAATGAGAATAATTCTTGATTGTAGCTTAGAATGACAATGAAAGAAATTGTTCATTCGATCTTTTCTCAAGTTGCGCGTTCAATCGCGGTATCCATCACAGCCAACAAAAAAGCCAGCAACGGCTGGCTTTTTGCAGGCTCAAAACGAATCCGGCTTATTTTTTCTCAAGGCCGCTCACGTCAATTTTGGCTTTGTCTTTGAGGCTCAACATGTATTTTTCGAGCTTACGTTGTTGAATGGTACGCTCAATACCTTCCTGAACTTTATCATAGGCCGGTGCTTGCAGTGCACGGGTGTCTACCAGCTTGATCACATGCCAGCCAAACTGTGACTGCACTGGCTCAGGTGTGGTTTCACCTTTTTTCAGGGCAACCAAGGCTTCAGCAAAAGGCTTGACCATGCCAGCTGGTGAGAACCAGCCCAGATCGCCCCCTTTGTCTTTGGAACCTGGGTCCAAAGATTTTTCCTTGGCCACTTTGGCAAAGTCAGTCCCTTTTTTCAGGTCAGCAATAATGGCTTTGGCTTCGGCTTCTGTTTTCACCAAGATGTGGCGGGCGTTGTACTCTTTGTCACCCAGTTCTTTTTTGTATTGCTCGTAAGCTTCTTTTTTCTCGGCATCGGTCACAGGATTTTTCTTGATGAAATCTCCCAGGAAAGCATTCACTAGTAACTTGCGACGAGCCAATTCTTCACTGACCACAAAGTCAGGCAATTTATCAATACCGGCTTTTTGCGCTTCCTGATAGGCCAACTCAGAGCCAACCAGTTCATTCACCACGGCTGCTTTCATGCCATCGTTGGCTTTTTGGCCTGTACGCGCTTCAGCATCCTTGAGGATAAACTCTACCCAGGATTTCTTGATCGGTTTGCCATTGACGGTGGCTACCGCGTCGGCATCCGCCGCATACACATGTGGCATTGCGCTTAAGCAAGCAATTGCCAACAATACTTTCAAAAATTTCATGCAATATCCTTAAAATAACGTTTTGAATTAGGTGCGATATTAAAAAACAGGATTGTTTCAAATAAATGACTCATCGGTCGATAAGGCCGTAATACTCAGCGCGTGGATGCGATGAGGCATTAAATCTTGCAAACATTGATATACCATGCGATGGCGCATTATCTGTGATTTTCCTGAAAATAGCGAGCTTTTTACCGTGATGGTAAAGTGTCCGCCGCCAGTATTTCCTGCATGTCCCCGGTGCAAATCACTGTCATCCTGAATCTCGATGTGTTCCGGTGTCAGGCTTTGCAACCGCTGCTCTATTTCAGCGCGCAGCATCACGGCAAAGTCTTTCTAAACGGTTTGACGGTCACTTGGCCATAGACGCCTGCATGCATAAACGGATCGTCATTGGCCCAGTCTGTGGCCGCCTGTAATGAGTCAAATTCAGCGACAATCAGGCTACCACTAAAGCCCGCTTCACCAGGGTTTACGCTGTCTATGGCTGGCAACGGGCCTGCTAAAACCAGGCGGCCCTCGTTTTGCAATTGTTGCAATCTGGCCAGATGCGGCGGGCGATGTTGCAGCCGCAATGGCAAGCTGTTCGGGGTGTCCTGTGCGTAAATCATGTAAAGCATGGTGGCATTCTTTCGCTGCGGCAGTCGATAAAGTCTGGCTAAATGTTTAGTCAGGCGGGTGGCTGATTTTGTTCAACCCAATGCGCTCTTAGCGCAAAGACTTGCACGATCATAAAGATAAACATAAGGCTGGTTGCCCCAAACAACTTGAAGTTGACCCAGTCGTCTTCGCTGTAGTGAAAGGCAACGTAGAGGTTCAATATGCCCATGCCGATTAAAAAGGCAATCCAGTAGAGGTTTAGCTTGTCCCAGGTGGCAGCAGGCGGCGACATCATTTTGCCCAGCATGCGCTCAATCAGGTTGCGCTTGAAGGCATAGCGACTGAAAAGCAGGGCCAGTGCCCCGATCCAATAGATGGCAGTCGGCTTCCACATGATGTAAGTTTTGTCATGCAACAACAAGGTGATGCCACCGAGAACGGTAATCACCGCACCATTAATGGCCAGCATCTTGTCTATTTTGCCGCGTTTAAGCCAGATCACGCCGATCAGCAACAGCGTACTGATCATGGCGACCGCGGTGGCTGCAAAGATGCCTGCTTTTTTATAAGCGATAAAGAACAGGATGACGGGGAGTAAATCGGTGATGATTTGCATGCTTGGCTTCAGTACGCTGAATTCTTGCTATCTGTGAGGGCACTATTTTGCTATGATTCTTGTCATAAAGTAAAGTTTATATGTAGACAATCCTGTCCCCGCACAACAGCGTAGTCTCTCTCATTCAATATGTCCGTTCCGATAGATTTGCATTGCCACTCCACGCTCTCAGATGGCCTGCTCTCGCCAGAGGAGCTGGTTGCCCACGCCGCGAGCAAAGGCGTGCGTGTGCTGGCGCTGACGGACCATGACGAGGTCGGCGGCCTGGCGCGCGCACGGATTGCCGCTGAGCAGCATGGCATTACACTGGTGAATGGTGTCGAAATCTCGGTGACCTGGAAAAAGCGGACCTTGCATATCGTTGGCTTGCGCATTGATGCGAGCGACCCGCAATTAATCACCACCTTTCAGCAAGTACATGCAGCGCGCGATACGCGTGCCCGGCAAATGGCCGAAGGCCTGGCTAAGGCTGGTATCGCTGGCGCCTACGAAGGTGCCAGGCAGATTGCGGGCAATAGTGTGATGACACGCAGTCATTTTGCCCAGTTTATTGTCAAGCAAGGGCATGCTAAAAACATCAAGTCTGTCTTTAAAAAATATATGGTCAAAGGCAAGCCAGGGTTCGTCAACCATGAGTGGATGAGTCTGGAACAAGCAGTGACCTTGATTCGCCAGGCTGGCGGTGTCGCCGTGCTGGCACACCCTGGCCGTTATGACCTGGGCTTCGTCAATATGCATTTGCTATTGCACGAGTTCAGGGGCTACGGCGGACAGGCTATAGAAGTCGTGACTGGTAGCCATCAGCCGCCGCAGTTCGATCAGTTCGCAAAACTGGCCCATCGCTTTGACTTGAAGGCATCTCAAGGCTCTGACTATCATGGCCCGGGACTTTCGTTCATGGAAATGGGCCGCTTGCCCGCCTTACCGGCCAATTGTGTCCCCCTCTGGCAGGATTGGCCCGAGGCCAGTCTGCTGCAGTAGTGCTTGATGGCCCAGTACTTTATTATTCATGCGCAAAACCCGCAGGCGCGGTTGATTCAACAAGCGGTACAGCTGTTGAAGCAGGGCGGTATTCTGGCTTGTCCGACTGACTCCAGTTACGCCTTGGTGTGCCTGATGGAGTTCAAGGACGCGCAAACACGCATCCGCCGGTTGCGTGGTGTGGATGATGATCACCCCTTTACGCTGATCTGCCGTGACTTGGCCGAGATTGGCACCTATGCCAAAGTGAACAATAGCCAGTTTCGGCTACTGAAAGCCTTGACCCCTGGCGCTTATACCTTTTTGCTTGAGGCTAGCAGAGAGGTGCCGCGCCGCCTGCATCACCCCAAACGTAGCACCATCGGTTTGCGCGTGCCCAAGCATATTGTCACGCAAACCTTGCTGGAAGCGCTGGATTCGCCCATGCTGAGCATGACCTTGCAATTACCCGGTGACGAGGCGCCCCTCTCGGTCGGATGGGAGATTCGGGAAGCGCTGGAACACCAGATTGATGCGGTGATTGACAGTGATATCGTGCACGTGGGGCCCACCACGGTGCTGGATTTGACCGAAGATCCGCCGTCGCTGGTCCGGGCAGGTGTCGCACCCTGGCCTTAATGTTGTCTGAAAGCTATTTGCATGGAAGAACTGACCGTCGTACAAAAAATTGCTGCCTACGCACTGCCTATCCTGTTTGCGATTACCGTGCATGAAGCTGCCCATGGTTACGCTGCCAAATATTTTGGCGACTTGACCGCCGAGCGCATGGGCAGGATTACGCTTAATCCCTTTAAACATATTGACCCTATCGGCACCATTTTATTGCCAGCCATCAGCATTATATTTGGCGGTATCCTGTTTGGCTGGGCAAAACCGGTCCCAGTGAATTTTGGCCAGTTACGCCGTCCCAAGCAGGATATGTTATGGGTGGCTCTGGCTGGCCCCGCTTCCAATTTTGTCATGGCATTGCTTTGGGGCTTGGTGTTGGCGAGAGTGGGACAATTTCCAGACGCAGCCCAGGCATACGTGTCGCAAATGAGTCTTGCGGGCGTACAAATCAATCTGGTGTTGCTGGTGCTTAACCTGTTTCCACTGCCACCGCTGGACGGTGGCCGCATTGCAGTGAGCTTATTGCCCATGTCCGCGGCCATCAAATTTGCCCAGCTCGAGCGTTACGGCATGCTGATACTGATTGCACTCCTGTTTACCGGTATTTTGGGGATAGTGCTGTCGCCGGTACTGCGCTTTTTTCAGCATTTGCTCACTGTGTTGGTGTTCTAACAGCGAGCCCAACTTGGTTGATTCGTTGCGGCTTGAGTCGCTGCCTCTGCCTTTCAAGCCTGAGTTAAATCAGGTATTGATCATTAATCTTGGCTATATTTTTAAGCCACATTGGACTCAGAGGGCACAATAGCCAAATCGACTCGCTTTGGGAGTAAATTCAACGTTTCAGCCGTCATGACACCGCTCACATTAATGCTTGATCGCGTCCAGCGTTAGCTTGGTTGGTACCAAAGCGCGCTCTGCTTTTGCGGCCACTGGCGGCGTGAGGGCGATGCGATCCTGGCTCAGGCCCGCGGCCAGCAATTGCTGCTGAATTGCGTTTGCCCTTGATTTGGCTAAGGCCTGTAAGTCCGCTTCTGAAACCGGGATACTGGTCGTCAAGGTCTCTTGTGCCTGTTCGTAAAATCCGGTCGGTGTTTTTTCCAGCTTTGAAGCAAGCCGCTTTAGCAGGCCTTTGTTGGTTAAGCGGTCATGCAAGGCCTTGAGCGCAGATTGCACCTTGGGGTTGTTGAGGTCTATCGGTCCCGGTGTCTGGTCTGCCTTCAGGACGATGCCCATTTCCGCAGCCACTTGCTTACGCAGGCTGCTTTCCTGCAGGGCGCGTGTATCTGCAGCGATATCGTAAGCCGGCACCACCCCCAGCTTTAATTGCTGGCGTTTGTTAAGTGCGCTGCTCACTGCTTGCAGTTTTTCCTGCTCAGGCGGGGATAAAGCCGCCGTACCGGGATCAAACACAATGGCCTCCAGCTTTTCACTGCTGCCAAACAGCTTACCCAAGGCGCTAAATGGCGCTGTCACGATTTTGGTCAGAATGTTGGTAAAGGCTTTCCAGACAATCCCGCCTATGCTGAACTTGGGGTCATCCAGGCTGCCACTGACTGGCAGGTCGAGGTCAATGACGCCATTGCTGTCTTCAAGAATGGCAATCGCCAGATCCAGGGGCAGGTTGGTGGCATCCTTACTGTCTACGCGCTCGCCCAAGGTCAGTTTGTGAATAACGAATTTGTTTTCTCCGGCCAGCTTGCGCTGCTTGATCTTGTATTCGAGATCGACAGACAGCTTGCCTGAGGTGATCTTGCGCCCGGCAAATTTGCCGGAATAGGGGGTTAGCCGGTTCATTTCCAGATTGGTGAACGCCAGTTTAAGGTCGGTAAATTCGCCGGTGTTAAATGGCTGCAAGCTGCCACGGATGCGGGCAGCGCCATAGTCATCCACCTTGCCATCCATCTCCACCTGGGCTGTGGAGGCAGGATTGCTCGAGATGCCGTTAATCACCCCGCCCAGATTGTTAATATGCGTGCCAAACGGTTGTGGCAATGACAAGTCGGCAAAGTCCAGTTCGGCATTGTTGATTCGCACACTGTCTATATTGACCGGAAAATCACTCTGTTTACTTGCGTTTGCCACCGTGGGGGCTGCGCTTGTACTGGTCGATGTTGTTGGATTGCTTGCAGGCGGATGGTCAGAAGCGGGCGCAGTACGCATGAGCTTGCTTACGTTCAGGCTGCGATCGGCAGCAATCATAAACTTGGTCTGCGGTTGGCTCACACTCAAGGTGTCGATTTGCAATTTGTTCGGTGCCAGCGATAGCGACACGCCGTCTGCCTGTAAGGTTTGCCAGCGCAAGAATGGTTGCTGGCTTTCTTCCTCAATAATTGAGAGCTGGTTGACGGTGAAGCCGCCATCAAAGCGGGTTGAGCCTTGCGTGGATTGTTGTAACCTGCCTTCTAAACCGACTGCGCCATCTTCCAGTTTGAGTAAGGCGACTTGTGCTAGGTAGGGCGCAAAGGGTTTTAAAGATAACTGACTGAGCTGTGTTTGCAGGTCTGCTTTAAACGGGGCCGCCGCGATCTTGCCTTGCAGATTCCATTGACCGCCTTGTTTGACCTTGAAGCCAGCCTTGACCGGAAGCCAGCGTGTCAGATTCTGGGTCAAGTCAGTCAGCGAGAGTTGACCATCGGTCACATCCAGGATCATGGGGCTTGAGGTCGATTGATCCTCAATATGCACCTCAGCCTGCTGCAGGGTTAGCTGTTTGAGACTATAGGTCCATGCAGTTTTCTGCGTTGTCGCGGTGGGTGAAGTCGCCGTATTCTTGGGGGCTTCTGCCGGGGGTGTTGCGAGCAGGGTTTGCCAGTTCAAGCGCTGGTCGGTCTGGCGAATCACCGAGGTTTTCAGACCACTTAACTGGATCGCCGCGACCTCGGCTTTTTGTTGCGCCAGCGCCAGATGTACTTTGCCTACCGATAGCTTGCCGAGTTGTGCCAGCGTTTGTTTATCCGATTGCAGCGCGAGTTGGCTGGCATCCAGTTGCATGTTGCTGAGCGTCAGGTCTTCAGCATGATCCAAGGCCAATTGCAGATTCATGTCGCCTACCGTTGCCTGCAGCGGTTTGGCAAACTGGTGGCTGGTATAGGTCAGGTGCCAGTGCGCGAGGGCTATTTCGTCAATGCTCAAATGGAACGGCTTGCTTTCAGTTGTTTGAGCTGTTTGCTCGGCTGTGGGTTGGGTGGTTGACGTATTTTTTGCGACGATTGGTTCGAAGCTCTGTTGCCAATCCAGCAAACCAGAGGCCAGCTGCGTGGCGGATAATTGTCCCTGATTGAGATGGATGAGCCCGATCTTCGCATGACGGTCAGCCAGGTTGAAACTGGCGTGTTCCAGTGCCAGTTCGGGCAGGCTGAGCAAGGTTTGCTGGCCATGCTGTACCTGCGCCTGTTGCAGATGAACATCCAGATTTTCAAACTGAAGCTGTGCTTGTTTATCCAGCGTGAAACTGAGACTGGGCAGTGACAGCTGGCTGCTGGCCATTGAGACGACCGCTTGCGGCTTTTGTAGCTTGAGCTGATTCAGGGTCATGTCGATACCATGACCCTGCAGGCTGAGTTGCGCAGCAGGGAGTAGCGTCAGCTGTTTGGTGGTAACCGTGAATGAGGCCCAGGTAAGTTTGTCCGCTGGCGCCATTGTCGCCCCCAAGTCCTCAATCCGTAGCTGGACATCACTGAGCTGCAGTTTTGGTTGTTGCTGATGCATGGAAAATGCATAGTTCAACTGACCAGAAAAAGCGCCGGTCTCAACTTTAACGGGCAGCGCCGCTGTGTTGACCCACTGCATCACCTTGGCAATTTGTAACGCCTCAATCGCCAGTTGCCCTTGCGATGCGAGGGGATTGACGCCGAAATTACCTTTCCACTTCACGGTGCCGCCCTGATAGGGCAGTTTTGCCGCGATCAGGTAGTCGCCGCGGTCTTGGGGCAGGGTAGAAAAGCCTTCCAGTTCAAAATCCAGCGGCTTGAGGGAGGCGCGCAAAGGCTGGTCGTGCTGTGCATCCAGGTATTCAATATTGCCCTGGCTCAGGATGATTTTTTCAATGATGACTCGGGGCAGGTCCTGATCTGGCGGCGAGGGATTTTCATTGAGTTTGGCGATCAGGTCTGCCCAGTTGAGTTTACCTTGTTTGGAGACCATCACATTCACATGCGGGCCTGTCAACTGGATCTGCTTGAGCTTCCATGCCCATTTAAACAGCCCGCTGGCGTCAAGATCGACTACCAGTCGGTCAAACGCAGCCAGGGGCGCGCCTTGCTGATCAGTCAGTGAGAGTTTTTCGATGGTGGTGGTCAGGCTGAAGGGGTCAAACGTGACCTTGTCGACGCTAGCTTTGCTGGCCAGCTGTGTTTCGGCAACCCAGGGCAACAGCCATTTGGCCAGCGGGTTCACAGCCAGCCAGGCAAACAGCAGGTAAAAAACCACCAGTCCGGCGACGATCCTCAACGGTACTGATAATGCGATTTGCGCCAGTCGGCCCGAATGAGACAGGCGAAAACGAGAAGAATAGGAACGCAAGCGATTGAGCATAGGCGATAATTTAGCAGAATTTAAATGTTTATAGCGTGATCGCGACTGGCCTGGGCAAATCTTGCGCCAAATCAGAGGGCTGGTGAGGTGAAGGTGACATGGTCATCTGTTTTCATGTATGCTTAAGTCATCTCGTTATACAGGATGCTGTTTTCAGCAGTAAATATGGCTTCGGAGCCGGATAAGTTATCTCATAAACCCTCTCTTTTAGAACGATTAAGTCATTTTCTGCTGCGTGAGCCAGAAGATCGAGAGCAGCTTGTTGAATTGCTGCATGGCGCTTATGAAAACCACCTGATGGATGGCGATTCACTGGCCATGATCGAAGGTGTTTTGCAAGTCAGTGAAATGCAAGTGCGCGACATCATGATTCCGCGTTCGCAAATGGATGTGATTGATATCGCTCAACCGCCAGACAGTTTCCTGCCGTTTGTGATTGAAACGGCACACTCCCGCTTCCCCGTGATTGAAGACAACAAGAATGATGTGATCGGCATCCTGCTGGCCAAAGACCTGCTTCGTTACTATGCAAATGAGTCTTTTGAACTGCGCGACATGTTGCGTCCGGCCGTGTTTATCCCCGAATCCAAGCGCCTGAATGTATTGCTCAAGGAGTTTCGCAGCAACCGCAATCATATTGCCATTGTGGTGGATGAGTACGGCGGTGTGGCGGGCATGGTGACCATTGAAGACGTGCTGGAGCAGATTGTTGGGGATATTGAAGACGAATATGATGATGACGAAGGTGAGGGCAATATTATCCAGCAAGCGCCGGGTAAATACCGTGTCAAAGCCTTGACTGAAATCCCAGAGTTTAATGAAGCCATTGGCACCACCTTTAGTGACGAAGAGTTTTCAACTGTGGGTGGGCTGGTGGTCAACCATTTTGGTCATTTGCCCAAGCGCGGCGAGCATATCCGCATTCAAAATCTGAGTGTGACCGTGGTGCATGCTGACAGCCGTCGTGTACATGTGTTATTGGTAGAGCTATTGCCAGAAGAAGCCTATCCTATTGAGTCGGTCTAGGCCACAGCGCCGCCGCCAGCCTATGCGGCTGCAAATGGAACCTAATGATCGTTTTGATTGCCTGAGTGTTTGAACATAAGGAGAGTGATGATGAGAGCACAAACTTGGTTGCACGGGGTGTTGGCAGTTGGATTGTTATCAGTGAGCAGTGCATTATGGGCAGGGGCGACGCCGGGGACCGCTACGACGGGAGCGATTCCAGAAGACGAGCAGGCCTTTGTGGATAAAGTCGGCAAGATGAGCCGGGCCGAATTGATTGCATTGCTGGGCGAACCTGCCCGCGCAGAAGATGTGAAACTCAAGGACAGTGGACGGGTGGTTGCCTCCATCTGGCATTATCACAACATCAACAAGGATGCGAAGGGGGCTTACTACCCAACGACCGAGCTGGATATTGTGGAAGACCAGGTCAGCGTGGTGGTGTTTTTGAATAATGATGGGTCTGACGCCAGCAGTGGTCAAACCTACGAAGTGCCCAATCCCAATCCGGCAGGCATTTAATTCTTTATTGCGGTATCAAACACAAAGGGCGCTCAGGCGCCCTTTGTGTTTTTAACCCCGATAACCCTGATTTAATTGATTATTTTTTCAGGCTATCACGGATTTCGCGCAGTAGCACAATATCTTCCGGGGTCGGCGCAGGTGCGGCAGGGGCCGGTTCATCCGCGGTTTTCAGGCGGTTCATGAATTTCACCATCTGGAAAATAATAAATGCCAGGATAATAAAGTTGAGCACGATGGTCAGAAAGTTGCCGTAGGCCAGCACTGCACCCAGTTTTTTGGCTTCTGCCAATGCCAGGTCAGCCGATTGGCCGTTAAGGGGCACATATAAATTGCTAAAATCAAAGCCGCCAAAAATCTTGCCGACCACGGGCATGATGACATCATCTACCAGCGAGGCCACAATTTTGCCAAAGGCCCCACCAATAATGACACCGACTGCCAGGTCCATGACATTGCCTTTAAGGGCGAACTGCTTGAATTCTGAAATGACGCTCATGACTTCTCCCACCATTGTTATTAAAGATTAAGATTGTAAAGGGCACTTTTATAAATTCAAGTCGCAAAGCAAGACGAGGTGCGATTAAAAAAAGGAGATGCAGTCTCTGGTTGCGAGGGCAGGAAATTTTTTTTATAAACAACACCGTATGACGATGTTAGTGGTTTCAAGAGGCCCTGCGTGAAACGCAGGCTCGCAAATTGAATTTATAGAAGTGCCCTAAAGCGACTATAGGCAATGAGGGATGTGCTTGTCAATGCTTGGGTTAAACGCCAGGTGATGGGCCGCTGGTGCGAGAGGCCTGTGATATATTGCCGGAATTGTGTTTTTGTTGGATGAATGATTGATGCAAGTGTGTCACAGTGTGCGCGAGTTGCGCGCCTTTTTAGCCCGTCATCCGCAAGCAAAGGTGGGCTTTGTCCCGACAATGGGCAATTTGCATGCAGGACATTGCCAATTAGTGACGCAGGCCAAGCAGCTCGCGGAGATTGTGGTGGTGAGTATCTTTGTCAATCCCTTGCAGTTTGGGGTGAACGAAGATTTTGGCAGCTATCCACGTACCTTGGCGGCCGACTGTGAACAGTTGGAAGCGGTAGGGGCGGACGTGGTATTTGCGCCTACCGTCACTGAAATGTACCCGGATTTTGATGGGCAGGATTTGCGGCAAGCCGTTGTGATACAACCGCCCGCACTGGCCAATGAATTATGCGGGGCCAGCCGGCCCGGGCATTTTGTCGGCGTGGCAACGGTGGTCGCCAAGCTGTTTAATATGGTGCAGCCGCAGGTGGCCGTGTTCGGCAAAAAAGATTACCAGCAATTGATGGTGATCCGCGCGCTGGTGCGGCAACTCAATTTTAACGTCGAGATTTTGGCGGGCGAGACTGTGCGCGAGCCTTCTGGCCTGGCCATGAGTTCTCGCAATGGCTATCTTTCTGCCACAGAAAAAACACAGGCAGCGCAACTTTATCAGCAACTGCAGCACATTAAACAGGCGTTGCTGGCAGGCCAGCGGGATTATGCAAGCTTGTGTGCACAGGCGGTGGCTGGGTTAAACCAGCAAGGCTGGCAGGTCGATTATGTAGACATTCGCAGGCAAATAGACCTGACCTTGCCCGATGCGAATGACCAGGCCTGGGTGATTCTGGCGGCTGCCAGGCTTGGTGGTACGCGCCTGATTGATAATTGCGAAGTGAGTCTGTAGACCAAATGCGCCACTTCTAACCATAAATTTATTTTGCGCTAAGCCCTTGATAACTTTATAATTACGTCCTTTTCCGCGCGAGCGGGTGTTCGAGTTAAGGAACGCAATGCAAAGAACCATGTTGAAATCAAAGCTGCATCGGGTACGTGTGACGCATAGCGAGTTGCACTATGAAGGCAGCTGTGCGATTGATGAGGCCTTGCTGGAAGCGGCCAATATTCATGAGTATGAGCAAATCCAGATTTACAACATCAACAATGGTGAGCGTTTTACCACCTATGCGATTCGTGCTGAGCGCCATTCCGGCGTGATCTCTGTCAATGGCGCGGCGGCCCACAAAGCCGATCCTGACGACTTGATTATTATTGCCAGCTACTCGCAATATACAGAAGCTGAATTGGCAAATTACCATCCACAACTGGTTTATGTCGATGCGCAGAACCGCATCGTCCAACAGAAAAACCATATTCCAGCGCAAGCTGCCTGAATTTGAAACCCTCTATGCAACCAAATACTTCATTAATGTCTCTTGAAGACATGAAACTGGCCGTTGTTGACGCGCTGGAAGACATCAAAGCCTTTGATATCACGGTGATGGACGTGCGCGACATGACCGCCATGACCAGTTACATGATCGTCGCCAGCGGCAATTCCACCCGCCAATGCAAAGCCATTGCAGACAATGTGCGCGAAAAGCTCAAAGAAAAAGGCATGGATGCGCGTGGTATTGAAGGCGAAAAAGAAGGCGAATGGGTGCTGGTCGACTTGGGCGACATTGTCGTGCATGTGATGGTGCCTGCTACACGTGCCTATTACAATATCGAGCAGCTGTGGAGCGAATCACAGTCGCGCCGCGCCGCCTCGGCCGCCTGATTCTGACGCAAGGTCATTCTTTATTATCCCGCATGAAACTCAATATCATCTCGGTCGGCCACAAAATGCCCGACTGGGTGGAGTCTGCCTGCGCGGAATACCTTAAGCGCATGCCGCGCGAACTTGAGACGCGCATCATTGAAATCAAACCTGACAAGCGCGCTTCGGGCAAAAACAGTGAAGTGGTCCAAGAAGCGGAAGCCAAGCGCATTCTCGACGTGGTCGGTAAAGACTATCTGGTGGCACTGGATGAGCGCGGGCAGGCTGTCACCACCTTGCAACTGGCCGATAAACTCAAATCCTGGCAGGAAATGGGGCGTGATGTGGCTTTGGTCATAGGCGGCGCTGACGGCTTGCATCCGCAATTGAAAAGTCAGGCGCAATGGTTATTCAGCCTATCCAAGCTCACGATGCCGCATGGCATGGTCAGAGTGATGCTGACCGAGCAACTTTATCGTGCGCATACGGTTCTAAGCAATCATCCTTACCACCGAGAATAAGAATGTCCAATGCCCTGGTCTGGCTGCGTCGCGATTTGCGCGACCATGATCATGCTGCCCTCTACCACGCACTCAAACAACATGCGCAAGTCTATCTCGCATTTGTTTTTGATACTGAAATCCTGGATGCCCTGACCGATAAAGTCGATCGCCGGGTCGAGTTTATCTGGGAGAGCGTACGTGAACTTAAGCAGGCGCTGCAAGCAAGAGGTGCGGATCTGATTGTGTTGCATGGCGCTGCCAGAGAAGAGATTCCTGCCTTGGCAGCACGCCTGAAAGTCTCTGCCGTCTATGCAAATCGTGATTATGAGCCCACCGCGATTGCGCGTGATGAGGCCGTCAGACAATCCCTGGCGGCTTTAGGTCAGTCACTGTTTTTGTTTAAAGATCAGGTCTTGTTTGAACAAGACGAGATCATGACACAGGCTGGTAAGCCGTATGGTGTTTTTACGCCCTACAAGAATGCCCACCTGGCAAAACTCAGCCCTTTTTATCTGCAAGCGTATCCAACTGACAAGTATCTCGGTCAACTGGCACCACTGCCGCCGCAAGCGATGCCCACTTTGACCTCACTGGGGTTTGAGGAGACTAATCTGAAAGCCATGCGTTTGCCGACCGGAATGGCTGGTGCGCAGCAGCTGTTTGATGACTTTCTGCAGCGGATCAGCCAATATCACGATGCGCGTAATTATCCTGCCATCAAGGGCGTGTCTTACCTGTCTGTACATTTGCGTTTCGGCACCATTTCAATCCGCCAATTGGCGCATGCGGCCTGGCAATTGACGCAGACCGGCAATGAAGGCGCGGCCATCTGGCTCAATGAGCTCATCTGGCGCGATTTTTATTTCCAGGTTTTGTATCATCGGCCAGACTTGCAGCAGGGCGCGGCTTTTAAGGCTGAATATGAGGGGTTGGCTTTCCCCAATCACCAGCCCTGGTTTGAGGCCTGGTGTGCCGGCCAGACCGGTTTCCCGATCGTGGATGCGGCCATGCGGCAGTTGAACCAGACCGGCTATATGCATAACCGGTTACGCATGATTGTCGCCAGTTTTCTGGTCAAGGATTTGCTCATCGACTGGCGATGGGGTGAGCAATATTTCGCACAAAAGCTGATCGATTTTGATTTCGCGGCCAACAACGGTGGCTGGCAGTGGGCGGCTTCTACCGGTTGCGATGCGCAGCCGTATTTCAGGATATTCAACCCGCAGTCGCAATCTGAAAAGTTTGATCCACAAGGCAAATTTATCCGCAAATATGTACCAGAATTGGCCTCCCTGAATGATGACCAAATTCATGCGCCATGGACAGCGAAATATCACAAGCAAAGCTTGTTTAATCAAGGTGTTGCATTGACTTATCCTCACCCTGTTGTAGATCACGCAATACAGCGGGAACTGGCGTTGCGCCTATACAAAAATAATGTGAAGCCCGAATGACATTTGAGGTAGAATGAAGAACATTTTAATCGGGATTGGGGCAGAGTCTGGATCAAGGCAAAACACAGCCAGTTGGTGGCTGTATCTCAGATATCTTTGTCAAACGCGCTTTAGTTTTTAAAAAGTGATTCCGTTAAGAATAAGCATTGCTTGGTGATTAAATGCTATTGCAAGATAAAAAACATGCAGTGTTGGGGATACAAAAAATTTAATACGCCTGAACAGCTTCTGAAATAATGACGAATATGAAAAAATTAAGAGCGATAGTACTGATTGCAACACTGGCAAGTGTGTCCGGCTGTGCAACAACCAATAAAGATCCGCTGGAGGGATTTAACCGCGGCATCTACAAATTTAATGATGTTGCGGACCGCTATGCGATGAAGCCAGTGGCAAAAGCCTACAAAGCCATCGCCCCTTCGCCGGTACGTACCGGCATCAGCAACTTCTTTAGTAACCTGGGCACCTTGACCACTGTGGTCAATGATCTGTTGCAATTGAAGTTTGCCCAGGCCTTTAACGATGCCGGCCGCTTTGTGATCAATACAACCTTTGGCGTGGCTGGGTTGATTGATGTGGCCAGTATGGACAATATTCCCAAACATCAGGAAGATTTTGGTCAAACCCTGGGCTATTGGGGTATGGGGTCGGGCGCCTATCTGGTGCTGCCAATTTTGGGCCCCAGTACGGTGCGGGATGCCAGCGGGTTGGCAATTGATACCGTGACTTCTGATCCGATTCAATATTTGCACAACATTGGCCAGACGCGTACTTACTATCAGGTGCGTGCGGTACAGTTGCTGGACAAGCGTACACAATTGCTTGATGCGACTGACCTGGTCGATAATGCGTCGATTGATCCTTACGCCTTTATGCGCGACGCTTATTTACAGCGCCGTGCCAGCTTGATTCAGGATGGCTTGGTGCCTCAGGAGTTGCTGCAGGACGGCTTTGAGCCCGCGGACGAAGATGTGCCTGCCAAACCGGCGGCGTCTTCCTCTAACAATGGCGAAACCGTATTGCTGCAGTCAGTTACCTCTGTGGATCAGTCTGAACCCGGCAATATGGCCGCGGTTGTCGTGTCTGAGAATCAAGCCGTAGAATCGATCGCTGCAACGACATTGGATGAGGTGGATGCCTTAGCTTTTGAGGCGACTGCGCAAACTGAAGAAGTTTTGCCGCCATTACTCGAGCAAACGAGCGAAACTGGCGACGAAATGCCTGTGGTTGAAAAAGAGGCGGCAGAGGTCGTGGCTGCCATAGATGAAACGCTGATGGCATTACCGGCTGAGACTGCACCACAGTAATCCTGTCTGGAAATATAAAAAAGGCTTTGCATTTGCAAAGCCTTTTTTATTGGTGACAACTTGTTTACTGATGGGAATTGGGTTGAGCGAACAAGTTTATTCGGATGAGGCGACGGTCATGCGCTCTATCAAGATCGAGCCCGTCAGTTTGGAACTGTTGGGAATCACGTCGTTACCAATGGCGACGATACTTTTTAGCATGTCTTTCATGTTGCTGGCGATGGTGATTTCTTCGACCGGGTGCACAATGACGCCGTTCTCAACCCAATAGCCAGACGCACCGCGTGAGTAGTCGCCAGTCACCATATTCAGGCCATGCCCCAGTAACTCCGTCACCAGCAGCCCCGTGCCCAGTGTTTGCAGCAGCTGTTCAAAGGACTGACCAGTGGATCTGATCAGAATATTGTGCGCGCCACCGGCATTGCCTGTCGTTTTGAGCCCCAGTTTGCGGGCGGAGTAGCTGCCCAATAAATAGCCTTGCAGGACGCCATTCTCGACCACTGTTCTGGTTTGACAAGCGACGCCTTCGCTATCAAAGGCACTGCTGGCCGCCCCTTTGAGCAGAAATGGATGATCTTCAATCTGTAACAACGGGCTGGCGATGGTTTGGCCCAGGCTATCAAGCAGGAAAGAGGATTTTCGATACAGGTTGCCACCAGAAATGGCACTCATGAGGGTACCAATCAGGCCACTGGCCAGCGGTGCTTCAAACAGTACCGGGTATTGCCCGGTTTTGATCGGGCGCGCACCCAGTCGCCTGGCGGTGCGTTCACCAGCGATCTGGCCCACCTGTTCAGGGCTGGCCAGGTCTAGTGCATCGCGGGCACTGCTATACCAGTAGTCGCGTTGCATCAGGCCATCGGCCTCGGCAATCACCGAGCAACTGATACTATGACGTGAACTGGCATAGCCCCCGATAAACCCGTGACTGTTGGCATAGGCGAAGGCGCCGCTTTGCGTGTAGACACTGGCTCCCTCACTGTTACTGATTCTGTGATCTACTGCCAGTGCCGCGCTTTCGCAACGTTTGGCCAGCGCCAGCGCTGCATCGACATCGACTTGCCAGGGATGATGCAGAGACAGGTCAGGAAACGAGGTTGCCATCAAGTCAGCGTCAGCCAGACCACAGAAGGGGTCCTGCGCCGTATACTTGGCGATATTGCAGGCCGCTTCGACCGTATCACGCAAGGCTTGCGGACTCAGGTCTGAGGTGCTGGCATAGCCTTTTTGCTGACCAAAATAGACCGTGACCGAGCAGCCCTTATCGCGGTTGTACTCAATATTCTCAGTCTCGCCCTGGCGCACAGACACACTCTGACCCATGCCAAAACTGACTTCGGTTTCGGCACTGCTGGCACCGGCTGTTTGTGTCAAACGAATAATGTCTTGGGCGATTTGTTGTAGTTGGTCTGCTTGCATGCTGGCTGGCTTGTTTTTAGCTTGGCGGTTAAAGCTGTTATCATACCGTGATTTGGCAGAGATTGCTTTTAACATGACATCTGAAACCTTTGATGATTCCCAACCCAGTAAAACCCGCCTCAAGGCTGAGGCGGATGCCGCGCAGGACATTGGCCGACAACTGGTGGCGCTCCCCAAGGATAAATTGAAAAAACTGGCGCTGGAAGAATCCCTGATGGATGCGATTGCCGAAGCCAAGCGCATTACCTCGAATGGTGCCATCCGTCGTCAAATGCAATATATTGGGCGCCTGATGCGTGAAACAGATTTGGCCCCGATTGTTGAACAATTGCAAAAGTGGGAAGGCAAGCATCAGGAGGAAAATGCCCGCTTTCACCAAATGGAACGGTGGCGGTCACGCTTGCTCGAAGACAGCAAGGCCATCGAATTATTTATTGCTGAATATCCGCAGACCCCTGTGCAGCAAATGCGTACCTTGATCCGTAATGCGAATAAGGAGCATGCTGCCGGCAAGCCGCCTAAAAGCAGCCGCGAATTATTTAAAATAATCCGCGAATTGATGGAAGGTGTAGCGGTAGAGGATGACTTGCAGGCGATAGCGGGTACTGAGGAAGACGAGTTGGATGAAGATTGAACGTGATTGGCGGTCGCCAACACAGCTTGATCATGCTGACATCAGCAGCTTTTGAAAAGGGGGGACAAGTATGCACACCACACCAATAGATATCGAACTCGACCTGATGGGCCTGGACAGTCCGTTGCCCATGCTGAAAACCATCGAAAAACTGGAGGAGTTGTTGCCCGGTCAGGTGTTGTCCGTGAAAACGACCTCTGCAGGCAGCGAACAGAATATCCGCAACGTGATTAATCATCACCCGGTCAAGTTGTTGTCTGTGCACAAAGAAGGCGGTGTCTTTCACTTTTTGATCCAGAAAGAAACCACTCTGGCGGCTGACTAGTCACTGAGCGGGTGTGGCCTTGGGCTCCGGGCTTCGTCTGACCCGCTCCAACACACGGCGCGAGCCGTGCGTTTAATGATCTGTATTGGTTTTCTTAGGGGGTAACAAGAACTTGCCTGGCTGGCGATACAGTGCACTTAACAATTCCAGCCAAAAAGCCTTCCAGTGGCGATAGCGCACTTTTCGTGACTTCATTGCAACGTAGATTGCCAGGCCGAAACTGGTAATGAGGTTGATGGTGCCGACCAGGGCAATCCCCAGAATGGTGGTGCCCACAATGTATTGGCTGACCTGAAAATCAAGCGCCGGGAACGAGTAACCGGCAAAAGCCGCAACAAAGGTCACGTGACGGATATCGAGCGGCAATCCCAGCATGACCCCCAGCCCTGAGGCAAATCCCAACAGGCAACCAAAGTAAAAATTCCCCGCCAGTGCGCCCAGGTTATGACGAATATAGTCGGTAATGCGCCCCAGACGTTCTTTGCCCAGCAAGGACTGCAACCAGCCCAAATGTTGCAGGCGTTCTGGAATCCGGTTGTAGGCGGCCAGGTTGTCGTGGTAGCCGGCAATCAGGCCTGACAAAAACAAACATACCCCGGCGACTGCCGCATAAAGTGCGGTCAGGCTGATCAGCGGGTTGTTGTTGTCCAGCAGGCTATGTGCTTTTTCGCTGCCAATAAAGTGATGGCCAGTGCTTTGCATAAACAGCCAGTCAATCAGTATGGCCACCGGAATCACCACCACCACGTTGCCTAAAATCGCAATCGTCTGGCTGCTCGTGGTTTGTGCCACAATATTGATCAGATTGTGGATGTTTTTGCTGTCATGGCCATGGTCATCTATGGTTGAAGCAATGGTCGCAGCGGTCATCGCAGGCTGCTTGGTGGCCACCGTGAAGTGCAACAGGTGAATGAGGACAAAGCCCAGGCCATAATTGAGGCTAAACAAAATGGCCTCGGTCAGCGGTGGCAGGTGATAGCTGGCAATCATGATTTTAAACATCGCCATAAAGGCAATGATGAGGCCCGCGCCCATGGCTGAGCCCATGAGCTTGAAATATTCACCGCGATGTTGCGCAATGTAATGCTCGCCGGTATGGCTGGCATTTTCAGTGACGCGCAAGGCCAGCAATTCCGTATTTTGGCGCCAGTAATCCGACAGGTTATTTTTCTTGCATTCGGCATCCACCAGCTGTTTCAGCAAGCTGGTGATTGCCTGGCTCACATCATGCTTGAGAATGAGCCCATGCAGAATGTCTACCACCAGTTGCATGCGCTGAATCTGTTGCAAAATTCTTTGCATCAGCGCCGTGAGCGAGATGCTGGTGCCGGTTTTGGCATTCGCCTTGCGGATTTCATAGGTCAGTTGCTCGCAACGCTTGAGCACACTGTAGAGATGTTGCACATCTTCAGCCTGGATGCTGCCCAGCGCCAAAAACTTTTGAATTTCAATATTTTGCGTGATAAAGGGCGAGCTGTTTGATTCGAGATCCTCATGCTGCAAAATCAGCTCGGGGTCCAAGCCAGACGCCGAGAGCCTGAAAGACAGCACTTGCAGGGCATCCTTGAGCTCCTGGATGCAGTTTTGCTGCAATTGCCAGTCGCCTCGGCTGATGTCCAATGTCTGCATAAAGTCTCGCCAGACCTGGTCGGGCATGCCGGTGACCCAGTCAGCATCATCGTTTTGATGAAAGATCTGGCCAAAGATATCCTTGAGATATTTAGGGTCCGGTACGTCTGGCAGGATTTTATGCGAAAGCCGACGATAAATTTCGGTAAAAAAGCCGAGGTCTGATTGAATGCCGTGGTCTGAATACAGCGATATCACGCTCTTTTCGTTGAGCAGTCTCAGTACGCTGTTGCGCAATAACAAGGCAAACTGTGGATGCTGTTGCAGCAGGAAGCACAAGGCCTGCAAGGCATTGCTCGCACTTTCAATATCCGAAGAGTCCTTGGGCCGGATATTGTCGAACAACGCTCGAATAAACTGAATATCGTCAATATCACCGGCCGCTTCGCGTGCGGCCTGGTGGTCAAAAATCGGTTGAAACATGTAAAGCGCTTTCTTGGATGCTTGATTTGGCAAGGATAACACGCCAAACGTTTAGAGCTGCGCCTCTAGCGAGAGGGGTTCACTTTGACGTTCCATCTCTAACTTAACCGCTTTGCCGCGGTATTTGCGCACGAGGGTGGAGAGCGTGGCTGCATCTTCTACTTTTTCCTGGTTGATGCTGAGTAGCTGATCGCCGCGTTGCAGGCCTGCTTTTTCGGCAGACGAGCCATGAATTACGGCAATCACGCGCACGCCGGGGGTAGGCATGCGTTCACTCTCACCACCAGATTGTTTTTGCACCAGTTTGATCACATGGATGCCTAGTAAAGGAGGCGGCAGTTTTGCCCAGAAACTTGCGTAATAACGATATTTGCCCGGGCTGGCAGCCATGTCTTTTTCAGTCAGCGACTGACCTTTTTTCACGGCTTCCTTGATCATCTCCATCTTGGAGGCTGGCGAAGTGTTGCCCGCTTTTTTCACATAGACCAGAATGCTATCGGCTTGGAGGCTGCGGCCATGGTCTAGTGCCAGTTCTGGCGGGACTTCCCCAGCTTCAAAACTGCTAAAGCCCATCAAGTCATAACCATCTTCGAGCATTCTGATGTTGTCGTCATCCCGGCGCACGCCACTGAGCAACTGCGGCTCAGGATTGGCTTGCAAGGAGTGCAGGTTCCCCTGGTTTTGTGCCTGGTAATGTGTGACGTAGGGGTTTTCTTCGGCAGAGACGCGTTGACTCGTGAGCATACAGGCGAGGGCCAAACACATGGACAACCACATGAGTCCGCCTAGGATGAGCGGACGTTTTAAGGGGGGGGAATGCCTGCTTGCATGCGCTTGGTTCATCTCGTTCTCCATGATCGATTGTCACATTGTAATGTTATGATGTATTGGTACATTAACACAGACCAACTTCTGATAGACCACGTTATGCAACAACAATTCACGCGTGTTGGACTTGTTTCCATCAGTGATCGCGCTTCACAGGGCATTTATGAGGATAAGGGCATTCCATCGCTGACCGCGTGGTTGCAACAGGCGCTCACTTCGCCTTACCACGTCATCCCCAGGCTGATTGCCGATGAGCAGGCCACCATTGTCGAGACGCTCAGGCAATTGGTGGATGAAGAAGCCTGCCACCTGATTTTGACTACCGGTGGCACGGGTCCGGCCATGCGAGATGTCACACCTGAAGCGACCTTATCGGTCGCTGATCGTGAGATGCCGGGCTTTGGCGAACAAATGCGCCAGATCAGTCTGAGGTTTGTGCCTACGGCGATTTTGTCGCGGCAAGTGGCAGTGATCCGTAAGCAATGCCTGATTATCAATTTGCCCGGGCAACCAAAGTCTATTCAGGAAACGCTGGAAGGCCTCAAGGATGGCGAAGGTAAAACAATAGTGCCAGGCATCTTTGCGGCGGTGCCATATTGCCTGGACTTGCTGGCGACCCCTGATGCGCCCATGCCTTATCTGGAAACAGATGCACGCGTGGTTCAGGCGTTCCGGCCCAAGTCGGCGCTCAAGCCCCAGGCTTGATCTCTTCATCTTCATTCAGGATACTCATGCGTTTTTCTCTGATTGCCAAAATTATCTTTATTGCCTGCTTGGCACTACTGACTTACCTGTTGCTGATAGAAATGGCGCCTGCCGAGCAGCGCTTTCCTTATCTGGACAAGTTACAGCACATCGTCGCGTTTGGCGGTGTCACTTTTTGGGCAGGATTGGCCTATCCCGCCCGGCAACAATGGCTGATGCTCGGCTTGTTGATTTATGGCGGTCTCATGGAGGTGCTACAGGGTCTGCTCACCGTGACCCGTCAGCCCAGCGTCTATGACTGGCTGGCTGATAGCGTGGGTATCTTGCTGGCATGGGGCGTTGTCATCTTGTGTCTGCGCTGGTGGCAGCATCGCCGTGGCTGAATTTGATCTGATTGCCCAATATTTCACCAGGCAAGCAGCGGTTGATCTGGGAGTAGGGGATGACGCTGCGCTGGTTAGCGTGCGTCCAGGCTATCAATTGGCGGTTTCTGCCGATATGTCGGTTTCAGGCACACATTTTTTTGCCGAGGCACAGCCCTTTGCCATTGGCTGGAAGTCGATGGCAGTGAATATCAGTGATATGGCGGCGATGGGGGCTGAGCCTAAATGGGCCACGCTGTCCATCGCATTGCCCGGGGTGGATCATCCGTGGTTACGCCAATTCAGTGACGGCCTGTTTGCCTGTGCGGATGCCTTTGAGGTTGCCTTGATCGGCGGCGATACCACCCGCGGCCCACTCAATATCGCCATTAACATCCTGGGTGAAGTGCCTCGTGGCCAGGCCTTGCAACGTAATGGCGCCAGGGCGGGGGAGGATATCTGGGTCAGTGGTTGTTTAGGGCAGGCGGCACTATGGCTACAAAACCGTTTAGGGCATCTGCCTCTGCATGCCGATGATATTGCGATGCTCGCCACTGCCATGCATCATCCGCAGCCAAGAGTGCGTCTGGGCTTGGCCTTGCGTGGCATGGCAAGCGCTGCACTCGATATTTCGGATGGTTTGCTGGCCGATTTTGGGCATATTTTGCAGGCGTCCAGAGTTGGCGCTGAACTGGATTGGCGCGCGTTGCCGCTGCCACGACTGCAAACGCCAGTGGGTGAAGAGGTACTTCAGCAAGCCGTGCTGGCAGGCGGGGATGATTATGAATTATGTTTTACTGCCGCTCCCCAGCACCGGGAGGCGCTGCTGGCCCTGTCGCAGCAATTGAATCTGCCGCTGAGTCGCATTGGTAAAACCACTGCCAGCCCCGGTTTAACCGTGCTGAACGGCAACGTGGCTCTGGATATTGCAAAGAAAGGATATCAGCATTTTGGCTAAGCATAGTCAGTCATCGTTACCGAGTTGGCGGCTGCTGTGGTCACACCCGCTGCATTGTCTGAGTTTGGGTCTGGGCACGGGTTTGTCACCCAAAGCACCGGGTACCGTGGGCACGCTGCTGGGCTTTCCCTTGTACTGGCTGTTGATGCATTTACCTTTAACCCAGCAATGGCTTGCTTTGGCCGCACTTTTCTTGCTGGGCGTCTGGTGCTGCGCGTTTACCGGACGTGCGCTCGGGGTCAGTGACCACGGTGCGATTGTCTGGGATGAAGTTGTGGCCATGGCTGCGGTTTTGGTCACAGTCCCCTCGGGGTTCGGCTGGGGAGCGGCTGCATTTGCACTGTTTCGACTGTTTGATATCTGGAAGCCGTTTCCGATCAGCTGGGTGGATCAGCGCGTGAAAGGCGGCCTGGGGGTCATGCTGGATGATGTGCTGGCCGCGTTCATGGCAATAGTGGTACTGCAATGGTTAAAAGGGATAATGTAATGCCATCCCTGCTGGAACTCAGCGCAAGCCTGGGGCCTGCCTTGCAGGCCAGAGGGTGGCAATTGGCGCTGGCCGAGTCTTGTACTGGTGGCCTGATTGCACAATCGATAACGGCAATTGCCGGAAGCTCAGCCTGGTTTGACCGCGGTTTTGTTACCTACAGCAACGCTGCCAAAACCGACATGTTGGGCGTCCCGGCTGAATTGATAGACGAACATGGTGCTGTCAGCGAAGCGGTGGCACAGGCCATGGCCGTCGGCGCGTTAGAACACAGTTTGGCCAATATCAGTGGTGCGGTAACTGGCATTGCCGGGCCGGGCGGTGGGTCTGCTTACAAGCCGGTGGGGATGGTGTGTTTTGCCTGGGCTATCCGGCAGCCGGGGCCGCCTCATGTGCTGGTGCACACCCAATATTTTACCGGCGATCGCCAGCAGATACGTGAACAGGCCGCCAGTTATTTATTGACGGCCCTGTTACGTAGTGTGACGTCAGAAGTGTGATCAATTAATCGTCGTGGTGGTGATGGTGGTGGTGACCACGTCCCCATCCGCCACCATAGTAGTTGCGCGGGCCATAGTTGTAACCGCCGTAGCCACCATTGCCATAAGAGAACTGAATAAACCCAGGACCTGGTGGCGGTACTGGTGCGGAATAGGTCACTGCAGGGGGGCTATAGTAGTAACGGCTTTGTGGATGTGGGTAAATGACCACTGGCGGCGGTGCATAAACCACGGCAGGCGGCGCGTAGTAAGCGGGTGGGTAAGGGTTGCCTACCACCACGCCCACCGACCAGTTATCTTGTGCTTGCGCGCTGACTGCCGCGATACTCGCCAGCGCCAACGTCAGAATCAGTTTAAAGACTTTCATAAATGCTCCTCTAGCGGAAAACAAATGCATGCTCCCTGATCTATTTAACGCAGTTGCCGGGCCGCGGTTGACAGCACCATTCACGCATGCAGCTACGCAATTGCCTCAGGCCAGAATGGCTGGGCATTTATTCATGGCAACGCCATTTCACTGATGGTCGATTTATGAAATAATTAGAGGTTATTGTTTGGATTATATCGCGTTTGTGCAAGCAACGCATTTTATCGCTAAAAGAAGGTAATCAGCATGGATGACAACAAAAGCAAAGCGCTCGCCGCCGCACTCTCTCAAATTGAAAAGCAGTTCGGCAAAGGTTCCATTATGCGCATGGGCGATGCTGATATCGGCGAAGACCTGCAAGTCGTTTCCACCGGTTCACTGGGTCTGGATATCGCACTTGGCGTAGGTGGATTGCCACGCGGCCGAATTGTGGAGATTTATGGCCCGGAGTCTTCCGGTAAAACCACCTTGACCCTGCAAGTGATTGCCGAAATGCAAAAATTAGGCGGCACCGCTGCTTTTATTGATGCGGAGCATGCGCTAGACCCGCAATACGCCTCTAAATTAGGCGTGAATGTCCCTGATTTGTTGATTTCGCAACCCGATACTGGCGAACAAGCCTTGGAAATTGCCGACATGCTGGTGCGTTCCGGCTCAGTGGATATTGTGGTGGTCGACTCGGTTGCAGCGTTGACGCCACGCGCTGAGATTGAAGGGGAAATGGGCGACAGCCACATGGGTTTGCAGGCGCGCTTGATGTCACAAGCCTTGCGTAAACTCACCGGCAATATCAAACGTACCAATACGCTGGTCATCTTCATTAACCAGATTCGGATGAAAATTGGTGTCATGTTTGGCAACCCGGAAACGACCACCGGCGGTAACGCGCTTAAATTCTACGCCTCTGTGCGACTGGATATCCGCCGCACAGGCGCGATCAAGAAAGGTGACGAAGTCATTGGCTCCGAAACCAAAGTCAAAGTAATTAAAAACAAAGTCGCGCCACCATTTAAACAAGCCGAGTTTGACATTATGTATGGCGAAGGCATCTCGCGGTTGGGTGAGATTATTGAGTTGGGCGTCAATCTGAAAATGGTGGAAAAAGCTGGTGCATGGTTTAGCTATAACGGCGAAAAAATCGGCCAAGGCAAAGAAAATGCCAAAGAGTTCTTGCGTGAGCATCCAGAAATCGCAGCGGAAATTGAAGCGAAAATTCGCGCCAATGCCAAAGTGCTGGCAGATATTCTGCCTTCAGCGCGCGGCGAGGATGATTAAGGTTTTTGCGAGCCCGAGTGAGGCGTGCTTTTGACGTTTGGTTTTTCTCTGTGAGCGCTGTACGCACTGTCGCGTAAAAACTCAATGGCTAATCTGGAAAAAACCTTACGCCAACGCGCTTTAGAATACTTGGCCAAGCGCGAGTATTCATACGCGGAGTTGGGGCAAAAGCTCAAGGCCTATGCCGAAGAAGCAGATGACCTCCCGGCTTTGTTGGAAGATTTTAAACAGCGCGGCTGGTTGAGTGATGCCAGATTCACCGAGCAATTGGTCCATGCCCGTAAAGCCAAATTTGGCAGTGCGCGTGTCGCCAACGAGTTACGTGAAAAAGGGGTAGACGATACGTTGATTGCAGAAGCGGTTGCAGGCCTGCAGGACAATGAAGTTGCACGTGCCAGCGAAGTCTGGCGCAAAAAATTTAAAGCGGCCCCGACAACACGCGAGGAATGGGCAAAACAGGCCCGCTTCTTACAGAGTCGGGGTTTTACGTTTGATGTAATTAAACACATTTTGAATAGACACGCAGAAGATGACAGTTAAGTACGGGCAAAAACCTTCCAGCAAACAAATCCGCCAGGCCTTCCTGGATTTCTTTGCTTCCAAAGGCCACCAAGTGGTAGCTTCCAGTTCACTGGTGCCGCATGGTGACCCCACCTTGCTGTTTACCAACGCAGGTATGAACCAGTTTAAAGACGTGTTCCTCGGCTTTGACAAGCGTGCCTATACGCGTGCGGCGACCGCACAAAAATGTGTACGCGCCGGTGGTAAGCACAACGATCTTGAGAATGTGGGCTATACCGCGCGTCACCATACCTTCTTCGAGATGCTGGGTAACTTCAGTTTTGGGGATTACTTCAAGCGCGATGCCATTACCTTTGCCTGGGAGCTGTTGACTGAAGTCTACGCTTTACCCAAAGAACGCCTGATGGTCACCGTGTATGCGGAGGATGATGAAGCCTACGATATCTGGAACAAAGAGGTGGGCGTCCCTGCTGACAAGATTGTCCGTATTGGGGACAACAAAGGTGCGCGTTATGCCTCAGATAACTTTTGGATGATGGGCGACACCGGTCCTTGCGGCCCCTGTACCGAAATTTTTTATGACCACGGTGCGCATATTCCAGGCGGCCCTCCAGGCTCGCCCGATGAAGATGGAGACCGCTTTATCGAAATTTGGAATAACGTCTTCATGCAGTTCAACCGCGATGAAGCGGGGGTGATGCATCCGTTGCCTAAGCCATCGGTCGATACCGGCATGGGCTTGGAGCGTATTTCTGCCGTGTTGCAAGGCGTGCATGCCAACTACGAAATTGATTTGTTCCAAGCATTAATCAAAGCCGCAGCGCGCGAAACCAACACCGCTGACTTGGACAGTCCTTCTCTCAACGTGCTGGCTGACCATATCCGCGCCTGTAGCTTCCTGATTGCCGATGGCGTGATCCCAGGCAATGAAGGCCGTGGCTATGTGTTGCGCCGCATTATTCGCCGTGCGATTCGTCATGGATACAAACTGGGTTGTCGTGCTGCTTTCTTCCATAGGCTGGTGCCAGATTTGGTGGCTGAAATGGGTGAGGCTTACCCGGAGTTGACCAGCAACCAGGCGCGAGTGGCCGAGGTGCTCAAGCAGGAGGAAGACCGTTTCTTCGAAACGATAGAGAACGGCATGCAGATTCTGGAAGCCGAACTGGCGACCAAGCCTGCCGTGTTCAACGGCGATCTCGCCTTCAAACTGCACGATACCTTTGGTTTCCCGCTGGACCTCACCGCCGACATCTGCCGCGAACGTGGCGTGACGGTGGATACCGCTGGCTTTGATGCGGCCATGGCGCGCCAAAAAGAACAAGCGCGCGCGGCGGGCAAGTTCAAAATGGCGCTCAATCTTGAATATGATGGCGCTGCGACCACATTCCACGGTTATGACAAGCTGGAAACCGCTGCCAAAGTCCTGGCGTTATATAAAGACGGCAGTGCTGTACAAACGCTGAATGAAGGCGATTTGGGTGTGGTCGTGCTGGACCATACACCGTTCTATGCTGAATCCGGTGGCCAGATTGGCGATAGCGGAGAGCTCAAGTCTGCCAACGGTATTTTTGCCGTAGAAGATACACAAAAAATTCAGGCAGCCGTGTTCGGCCATCATGGCGTACTCAAAACCGGGTCTTTGTCTGTGGGAGATGCGTTGGCGGCTAAAGTCAATCTGCAGGCGCGCGCCAGCACCATGCGTAATCACTCGGCAACGCATCTGATGCATAAGGCCTTGCGTGAAGTGCTGGGTGAGCATGTGCAGCAAAAAGGCAGCCTGGTCGATACGGAAAAAACCCGTTTTGACTTTGTGCATAATGCGCCGATGACTGATGCCGAGATTGACAGGGTAGAAGCGTTGGTCAATGCCGAGATTTTGGCCAATGCGGCGACACAAGCGCGCTTGATGGATATTGAGTCTGCGCAAAAAACGGGCGCCATGATGCTGTTTGGCGAGAAATATGGCGATGAAGTACGCGTGCTGGATATCGGATCTTCGCGCGAGTTGTGTGGCGGTACCCATGTCAGCCGCACTGGCGATATTGGACTGTTTAAAATTACCTCCGAGAGTGGCGTGGCGGCAGGCGTACGCCGTGTCGAAGCCACCACGGGCGAGGGCGCGTTGAAGCTGGTGCAATCCCAGCAAGCGCTGATTAATCAGGTGGCAGGTGAGCTCAAAGCCCCTGCGCATGAAGTCCCAGCCAAAATTGCGCAAGTGATGGATCACGTCAAGTCGCTCGAAAAAGAGTTGGCGCGCTTGAAGTCCAAACTCGCCTCTTCACAAGGCGACGATCTGGCGACGCAAGCCCTGGAAGTCAATGGCGTTAAAGTATTGGCTGCTGCCTTGGACGGTGCAGATGCTAATGCCTTGCGCGAGACCATGGATAAACTCAAGGATAAACTCAAATCTGCCGTCATTGTTTTGGCGAGCGTGGCAGAGGGCAAGGTCAGTCTGGCTGCGGGCGTGACTGCTGACTTGACTGGCAAAGTCAAGGCGGGCGAACTGGTGAATCATGTTGCAGGCCAGGTGGGTGGTAAGGGTGGTGGCAAGCCAGACATGGCCATGGCCGGCGGCACTGAACCCGCAAATCTGCCGCAGGCACTGGCGAGCGTCAAAGCCTGGGCAGAAGCTAAACTAAATTAACTCAATTGATTAACAGAGCAAAATAATGGCATTAATCGTACAAAAATATGGTGGCACCTCAGTCGCCAATCCCGAGCGTATCCGCAATGTGGCGCGTCGTGTGGCACGTTACAAGGCCATGGGCCATCAAGTGGTGGTCGTGGTGTCAGCCATGTCAGGTGAAACCAATCGCCTGATTTCACTGGCCAAGGAAATCATGCCGGATCCAGACCCGCGCGAGCTGGATGTGATGGTGTCTACCGGTGAGCAGGTCACCATAGGCATGACCGCATTGGCGCTGATGGAGCTTGGCATCAAGGCCAAGAGCTATACCGGCACCCAGGTGAAAATCCTCACGGATGATGCGTTTACCAAAGCGCGTATTCTGGACATTGACCAGCATAACCTGAAACAAGACCTCGATGACGGCTATGTCTGTGTGGTCGCCGGTTTTCAGGGCGTGGATGCCCATGGCAATATCACCACGCTGGGCCGTGGCGGCTCCGATACGACAGGTGTAGCGTTGGCAGCAGCGCTCAAGGCCGATGAATGCCAGATTTATACCGATGTGGATGGTGTGTATACCACTGACCCGCGTGTGGTGCCAGAAGCGCGCCGGCTGGAAAAAATCACCTTTGAAGAAATGCTTGAACTGGCCTCGCAAGGCTCCAAAGTACTGCAAATCCGCTCGGTTGAGTTTGCTGGCAAATACAAGGTTAAGTTACGTGTGCTCTCCAGCTTTGAAGAAGAGGGTGACGGCACGCTGATTACATTCGAAGAAAATGAGGAAAACATGGAAGATCCAATTATCTCCGGCATCGCTTTTAACCGCGATGAGGCGAAAATTACCGTAGCAGGCGTGCCTGACAAGCCAGGGATTGCTTATCAGATTCTTGGTCCTGTCGCCGATGCCAACATTGATGTGGATATGATTATCCAGAACGTGGGCGCGGACGGCACGACAGACTTCACGTTCACCGTACACAAAAACGAAATGAACAAGGCGCTGACAATTCTGCGCGACAAGGTTCAAGGCCATATCCAGGCACGTGAAGTGACTGGCGATGACAAGATTGCAAAAGTGTCTGTAGTCGGTGTGGGCATGCGTTCGCATGTGGGTATCGCCAGCCAGATGTTCCGCACATTGGCCGAAGAGGGCATCAATATTCAAATGATCTCTACCAGTGAAATCAAGATCGCAGTGGTGATCGAAGAGAAGTATATGGAACTGGCTGTGCGCGTGTTACATAAGGCGTTTGGCCTGGAAAACGCATAATCGCAAACGCACGAATAAAGAAATAAAACATTCTTCTTTTTTGCGTTGATTTTTGAAGGGTTTTCACGTAGTATGGCGCCCTTCAATGCAGTAGCAATACTGCAAAGAAAACAGCATCAGCTGTGTTGGTATTATTAAGGCGTCTTTGTTTTAATAAGGTGAGCTGGCCGAGTGGTCGAAGGCACTTCCCTGCTAAGGAAGCATACGGGCTTAAACCTGTATCGAGGGTTCGAATCCCTCGCTCACCGCCAAATACCTGGGTTTAACGATTCAAGGGTTTGGTAAATTAGGGTGTCATCGTTACTTGGACCCCTCCACAAAGCTGAAACTTATGTTATAATGCTGTTTTTGTTGCAAAGCAACAAACCTTGGCGCCCGTAGCTCAGTTGGATAGAGTATTTGGCTACGAACCAAAGGGTCGGGCGTTCGAATCGCTCCGGGCGCGCCAAAAATAAAAGCCTTGTTTCTTTCCGAGAAACAGGGCTTTTTTCTTTTAGTGATCCCCGTCCAACATTACATTTCTTAAAGCTCATCAGTGCGTTGATACATCGCTGATACGCGCTGAACATAGCGATGATGTTGGCGGTATGATATGCTTCAGCTTTTCATTTAATTGGTGTTTCAGTGTCTCTTCAGGCTTGTTTGGCGCGGATTACAGGCGATATGCAGCAGGTGGATGCCGTTATTCGCCAGTCTTTGTCATCCCAAGTTCCGCTGATTAATCAAATTTCGGAATACATCATTCATAGTGGTGGCAAACGCTTGCGTCCGACATTGGTGTTGATGGCAGCTGATCTGGCCGGGCGTGTAACACCGGACCACCATGCTCTGGCAGCCATTGTCGAATTTATTCATACAGCCACTTTATTGCATGA
Organism: Methylophilus sp. DMC14; assembly: GCF_056314085.1. Classification (NCBI taxonomy): domain Bacteria; kingdom Pseudomonadati; phylum Pseudomonadota; class Betaproteobacteria; order Nitrosomonadales; family Methylophilaceae; genus Methylophilus; species Methylophilus sp. DMC14. Next base: position 209,317 of record NZ_JBQUZA010000003.1, read on the forward strand.
TGATGTGGTTGATGCTTCTGAACTGCGTCGAGGCAAATCTACCGCCAATCATGTGTATGGCAATCCTGCCAGCGTGCTGGTCGGCGATTTTCTGTATTCACGTTCCTTTCAGATGATGGTCAGGCTGCAAAACATGCGTGTGATGGAAATCCTGGCCGATGCCACCAATGTGATTTCCGAAGGCGAAGTGCTACAGTTGCTCAATGTGCGCAATATTGGTGTTAGCGAGCAGGATTACTTGCAGGTCATTCATTTTAAAACCGCCAAGCTGTTTGAAGCGGCGACCCGCCTGGGAGCGGTGCAGTGTCAGGCCAGCGTCGCGCAAGAAGAGGGACTGGCCAAGTATGGCATGCACTTGGGCACGGCCTTTCAGCTTATAGATGATGTGCTGGATTTGACTGGTGACAGCGAAAAAATTGGCAAAACCCTGGGCAATGACCTGGCCGAGGGAAAGGTAACCTTGCCGATGTTGTATGCCATCCAGCAAGCGCCAACCGCGCAAGCGGACTTGGTCAAGCAGGCCTTGTTAGAAGGGCAGGTCACCCAGCTAGATGCCGTGCTGGAGATTTTGCATGCCGTGAAGGCATTTGATTATGTGCGGGCCGTGGCGCAAAAAGAAGCAGAACAGGCCTGTGAAGCACTGGCCGTTTTTGCACTGACGCCCGCCAAACAGGCTTTGCTGGATTTGGCCCAGTTTTCGGTCAACCGGCAACATTAAGGTGTTTCCTGCTTGTACGCAGGCGACAACACTTAAAAAATACCGGCTGAACCAAACACCGGGTTAATTCAGGGCGATAGGCTCGCCACTCATGTGGTAGTAGCTGAGTCGCGCGCAGTCGTTGGTCGCATGGGTCAATGCGCCATCAAACAAGGATTTTCCATTGACATCGACGACGGCATAGCCGTTGTGATACAAGGTCACCTCTGCCTGCAGGTCGCTCTCTGCTGACGCCATCGCTTTTTGCAAACGATGATGATTCGAAGAGCGCATCGCAAAGCTTACGCAGTTTTCCTCTTCTTCTTCACTGTAGACTTCCCAGTGTGATTGTCCGGTCAGTTTGGTGAGCCATCCAGGTAAATCGACTTCTACTCGACAAATCACTGGCTCATCCCAGGCAGGATGCTCAACCTCGTTCAACTCAACTTCGGTTGGCGATGTAAATTTGATTTGATCAGACATAGGCAACTTCCTTCTCTAGATAACAGATGCCACTTCACACAGACGCAAACCACTAAAGTTGCTGTGTCATGACCATCTTACACATAAATGGTGACTTGCAAACAGTTTTCAAGCCAGAAGAATGCGCTTTTAAAGCAGTTTTGCACTTTGTCAGCCTTGCCTATGGGCATCAACGATGAGATGATGCAGCAACCTTATCTTTGTTATCGGCATCATGCACGAAATCCTTGAACCTGTTTTAAGTCTGCTGCGCACGCAGCCTCATGCCCTGCAAGCCACCTGTCTGGTCTTTGGTTTGCTGGTTGGCAGCTTTCTCAATGTAGTGATTCATCGTCTGCCCAAAATGATGGAGCGTGAATGGCAGGCCAGTTGCCTGGATTTACAGGGGCAAGAGGTGCCTGATCAACCCAAATACAATCTTGTGGTGCCGCGTTCGGCCTGCCCGCATTGCGGACACCAGATTACGGCACTCGAGAATATTCCTGTGATCAGCTATCTATTCTTACGCGGACGGTGTAAAGCCTGTCATGCGCCGATTTCAATGCGTTATCCATTTGTTGAATTGCTGACCGGCGGTCTGTCGGTTGCGGTGGCTGTGCAATATGGCTATAGCCATTTGACCTTGTTTGCACTGGCATTTGTGTTTGCGCTGGTCGCATTGACCTTTATTGATTTTGATACGCAACTGTTGCCCGATGACATTACACTGCCGCTGTTGTGGCTGGGGCTGTTGCTTAACCTTAAAGATGGGTTTATCGATCTCTCGTCAGCCGTGATCGGTGCCATGGCGGGTTATCTGGTCTTGTGGGCGGTCTACTGGCTGTTTAAACTCGTGACTGGTAAAGAGGGCATGGGGTACGGTGATTTCAAGCTGCTGGCTGCGATCGGTGCCTGGTTCGGCTGGCAACTGTTGCCAGCGGTCATTTTATTGAGCTCGGTGGTTGGCAGTGTGATCGGCATTGGCTTGATTCTGCTCAAAGGCAAAACCCGACAAACTGCGATTCCTTTTGGTCCTTTTTTAGCCCTGGGCGGCATCGCAGCCCTGTTTTATGGGCAAACTCTGGCCGCTTATTATTTAGTGCCTTAACGGGAGCAGCACATGGCAAAAGTGGTGGCCGTGACCGGCGGTATCGGCAGTGGTAAAAGCGAGGCGTGTGCAGCATTTTCTGCCTTAGGCGTGCCTGTGGTGGATCTGGACCACATTGCGCACGCAATGAGTGAGCCCGGCAGTCCGGCCATGCAAGCGGTGAGGGTGGCTTTTGGCGACCACATGTTTGAGGCAGATGGACGTCTCAGCCGGGCAACACTGCGCGCGCACGTGTTTGAGCACCCAGAGGCCCTCGAACAACTGAATCAGATCATGCACCCGGCGATCCGTGCTGAGGCCGTACAGCAAATTGCCCAGTATGCCAGTCATCCGTATGTGATTCTGGCGATCCCATTACTGGTCGAGAGCCGCGAGGATTGGTCCATGATAGATCATGTACTGGTGATCGATTGCGATGAGGAGACGCAATTGCAGCGGGTCATGCAACGCAGTCAGCTCTCTGCCGAAATGGCACAAGCCATCATGGCGTCGCAAAGTCCGCGAGAGGCGCGGCTGGCGATTGCGGATACCGTGATTGAAAACCAGCTGACACTCGCCGATTTACAGCAAAAAGTGCTTCAATTTCACAAAAATTTCTCTAAAACTTGCCTCTGAGTTAAAAGGGTTTCATAATCAAACTTTTATTGCATACTTTTCAAGTATCAGCTGACAGAAAAGGCTGCCGTGTCGAGCTACGAATTTCCATTTAACGAGCGCATCAGAACCTATCTTCGTCTTGAAGACCTGTTCAACAAGATGCTGCATCACATTGCCATTGGTCACGAGGTCAGTCATCATGTGGCGCTGATTTCCATGCTGCAAGTGTTGGATGTCATTGATCGTGGTGATCTCAAGGTAGATTTGCTGCAAGAGCTGGACCGTCATAAAGTCCAGCTTTCCCTGCTGCAACATAATCCCAATATCGACCAAGAGGCGCTCGAAAGCACCGTAAACAATCTGGACCGTTGCGCAACTACCTTGAGAGCCGATCATCAAAAGCTAGGCCAAACCTTGCGCGACAATGACTGGCTCATGAGCGTCAAGCAGCGGACCAGTATTCCAGGCGGCGTCTGCGAGTTTGACTTGCCCTCATACCGCCACTGGCTCTACCTGAGTGTAGAGCGCCGCAAGCAAGATTTTACACAGTGGTTATCCCGCTTGATGCCGATGTATGAAGCCATCAGCCTGATTATGCAGTTATTGCGTGGCAGTGGTCAGGTGTTATCCCTGGTTGCCCACCATGGCGCCTATCAGCAACAGCTTTCCGGACACAAACCTGCCCAGTTATTGCGCATTGAAATTGACCATGAAGAATGCTTCCCGGAAGTCAGTGCCAACAAATATGCGATCAACATCCGCTTTCAAAAGCTGGACTTCGTGCAACGCCCCAAAGGCTGTGAACAGGATATCCCGTTCAAGATGATCGTCTGCAACTTTACCGGAGCCAGTCACAATTGACGCAAGCAGTAGTCAAACCGCGCAAGGTGGCCTGTCCCGCCTGCGGAGAAACCACCGAGTATTCCCCTAAAAATCCATTCCGGCCTTTTTGTAGCGAACGCTGCAAACTGATGGACCTGGGCGATTGGGCTTCGGAAAAATTTCGCATCCCCGATAGCACGCCGCCAGACTTATACGAGCCAGAATAATCTGAGACTGGATTTAAGTATGCAAACAAAACACCTCTGCCTGAAATTGCTCGCGAGCTTGTGCCTGTTAGCCTCCACGGCCTTTGCACATGCAGAAGTCAAACTCACCGATGCCTGGGTGCGCGCCTCCAATCCCGGCCAGTCCGTCGGCGCCGCCTACCTCACGCTCTCCAGTCCGCAAGATGTCACTCTGGTCTACATTGAAACCGAGCGTGCAGAGAGCGTAGAAATGCACAGCATGACCATGCAAAACGGTGTCATGAAAATGCGCAGCATGGAAGCGTTGCCTGTCCCTGCGGGCAAGCCCGTCAAGCTGGCGCCAGGTGGATTGCATTTGATGCTGTTTGAATTGCCCACCCCGTTTAAAGCCGGTGAGCAGGTCAAGTTCAGGCTGTGCTTTAAAGATAAACAAGGCAACATCACCGATCAGTTTGTCACCATGCCCGTGAAGGCAGCGCCCTAAACATACTTATCTGCGATATGGCAGAATCACCAGCAAAAAAGCCAGCGTTTGCTGGCTTTTTTATCATGGGAACATCGGCAGTAACAAACTGCCAACTCGGGCAGGTGTAAGAATCGTTTAGTTTGAAAACGTCCGCAAAAACAACGCCTCCACCTCAGCCCTTGCCCAAGGCGTTCTGCGCAAAAACTTCAGGCTAGATTTAACTGAAGGCTCATTTTTAAAACAGTTGATATTAACCCTTGTCGCCAGCGCCTCCCAACCGTAATGCGCCACTAATTGCTCAACCACTTCTGCAAGCGTGATGCCGTGCAATGGATTGTTCGGTTGTTCTGTGTTCATTTGATAAAAGCCATATCAAGGTCATTCGATAGTACGATGGTAGCACTTTATATGTTTAAAGCCTCAATATCCTTATTTTGAATGCAATGGTTGCATCACAGCTTAACTGCCAGCGTTGATAAGCAGCGGGTTGGACCCGCACCGGGCGTACCTGATTAATTCTAGGGGGAGCAAGGTAATCCCGACTAACGAATGAGGCCCCGGCGTGCGTCTTTCATCAGGGTCCGGGCCAATCATGCCCAATATGACCGGTTGTAGTACCGCAGTCCTTCACCTTCTCGCTTAACACTGGCTACAGCAAAGGATATTTATGCGCTGAAAAACTTAAAACACACAAAAATCTTGCAGATGACTATTGCTTAGAATGGGAAAGCCCTTGTAGCGTTTGACATAAGGGGCGATGCGCGTCGGCGCAGCGTCCCGCTTGATGAATAGGTTAGCCACTGTGGTTCTTTTCTTCTGGTTCTGGGCCGTCTGGACCAAACCACCAGCGTTGCAAAAGAAAATGAAACAGCCCACCTAATACTAGACTTATTAAGGAAGCTGCGCCAAAAATGTACGTGGCCTCGGGTAGCAGAAACCAAAGGATGAAACCAATACTGACAACCATCCCTAACCCAGCGAAAAGCAGAATAACGCCTAAGAAGTTCAGTGTGGATTTCTTTCTGTAATGGGGGTAGCTCTCTTTACCCAAGAAAATATAAAACTCGTAAATGACACCAAGTAATAACCAGAGTGGAAGTGATGCGGAAATGGATGCTGTACTAGCCTGAAGGAAAATGTTTTTTGCGCCAATTTGAATTAACCCTAACAGAATAACAAGGCTAGCTGCGGCACCTCCATAGCTCAGATTGCGCATGAGCATTAAACGTTCAAGACTTGCATACCTGTGCATGCGGTTGTTAAAGCGCTCGTTCTTAGAGGTTGTTCTTTGTGTCATTCAGTACTGGGCTAACGTGGAAGTGAGGGGCAGCCGGAGCGAAGCGGAGGGAGCCACAAGCGCAGCTTGTGGCTCCCTCTCGACTGTAAAGTTAGAGTTAATCAGCGACTCGAACATCGCGTATTCGCTCCCGGATGGTGTTGCAGCACTTATCAATTGCGGCAAGGATTGTGTCCTGGTTTTTCGTTGCACGCTCCCAATAGCCATCAGAATAGGGATCTCGGTTTTTGTATTCACTGGCTTCTTTATGCGCCAGCTTCCATATTTCCTCGATGATCACATACACCGATTGGGCATAGAAAGGTCGGCTTTTATTAACTTGATCGCCGAATGCAGCGACAGCACTTGAAAATTTCTCAAGCCTGCGTTTTTTACGATCTTCGTCACTTTCCTTAGGATCAACGTAATCAAGCGTCGGTCGCAAGGCTAGTGCAGCCGATTTGACGTCATCGAGCTTTGACCAGATCAGTTCGTATACAGCAAATTCTTTTTCAAACTGTATCTTGTGGACGTGAAGCCCCTTATCCAATTCGAGTTGAAATGCGCGGTTTGTCGCCTCAAGTGATGAGGTGAGCTTTTGTAGCTCAGAGTCTGTATCTGCGCGTTCTCGTTCGAGGATACGTCCCACCCAAATTTTTCCAAGCACCGCCACTAAACCAGAGATGACGGCAGCTACTCCACCTGCGGCCGTGATCGTTTCGCTGAGGATTGGAATATCTGCCATTGGGTAGCTCTAACGCTTGAATAATGAATTATTAGCAGGCATGTTCTTCTCCGGTGAACCCTCTGCACTGCAATATAGAAAAGTAGATAGCGGAACCTACCGGAGGACCGATTAGCAACAACAGTGATTGGATACCACTGAACCAGCCACTAACTTCAACAACAACGTAGAACGCACACAGAGTAGCTAGCCAAAAGATTGGACCAAAGGTGTATGGTCGTTGAAGTGCAGTTACCAGTGCTAGGCGCCAATACGTAACGATTGCGAGAAGGCAAGCTGCGACAAATGCTACGCCGTAAAATGCAGAGATTGTGGGCGAACTAATCAACATAGCAAGAGATGCTACTAACATCCATGGGAGGCCGCAAGCAACCATAAAACTCGCGGGCAAACCGCATAACAATGCTATCAATAGTTCACGAGGGTTCGGTGTTTTTCGCATGCTTGACTGCTAACGTAATGTAGACACCGAAATCGGTGTATAACTTAATATTAACATTTGCTTACTTTTGTTGATTGCTCAAATAAATTATTGTTTATCTTAGTTTTTTCTTGGTCAATTTACATGACTGGTTCAGAACTGCAACAGGAAACACACCCGCCAAAGTTACTAGCGTTAATGCGTGAAAAGATACGTCTTAATCATTACAGTATTCGTACGGAAACGCAATATTTACAATGGGCAAAGCGGTACATTTTGTTTCATCACAAGCGGCATCCCAAAGAGATAGGTGGCAAAGAAGTTGAAGCTTTTTTATCTCACCTGGCGGTTGTGGGTAATGTTTCTGCCAGTACACAAAGTTAGGTCTTGTCTGCTTTGTTGTTTTGTATCGGGGTGTTCTAGCACTTTGGATGCCATGCCTTGTTAAATATCTATCTTTTTTGCCAAATCTCACGTTGCATGGCAATGCCGCGCGCACCAAAGGATAGCGCCTGCGATACATGTTCAAAGTGCATCCCACCCAGTGCATACACTGGAATTTCAAGCCCATTTAACATTTCACCAAATTGCCCCCAGCCTAGTCCAGTTGCTTCAGGGTGACTTTTTGTCGGTAGCACAGGGGAGAGCAGTGCAAAGTCTAGTTGTAGTGATTGTGCTTGCGCTAACTCTCTTCGATTGTGGCAAGAGGCAGCTACTAATAAGTTATCCGGTTTTTGTGCGAGGGCCATCAGGCGCTGGCTATTTAAATGCACACCTTGGTAGCCGATTTGCAATGCTTGTTCTGGGTTGCCGTTGAGCAGGCAGCGGCAGTCGTATGGCGCACATAGCTGCAATACTTCCTCGCTCAATTTGGCGAGTGCTGCGTCATCAAGCTGGGATTCGCGGATTTGCAGCAATTGCAGGCCTTGGTCGAGCTGCTGCTTTAACGCTTGCAAGAATGCGTGTTCACCCATTTCCTGGACATTGCTGATGGCATATACAGACGGCAGGCTGAGGGCTTGCATAATCGGCGCATTGGCAGGCAGCACGGGGCTGACGTTGAGTGTGCGTGGGTGCTGCCAGGCAAACTGCTGGCCTTCGCGCGCTTGTAATTCGCCTTGCCAGGCATGCACAAAGAAAAAGTGCAGCAGCACGGTTTTGGCTTCGGCGTCATGCGTGGCCGGGTAGTCGTAGCGGCGTTTGATCCACGGTTGTATTTGCGTGGGGGTAATGCCAAGTTCCTCTTGCGATTCTCGGATCAAGGCATTTTCTGGTGTTTCGCCAGATTCGATTTTGCCGCCGGGGAATTCCCACCAGCCTGCCCAGCCTTTGCCGTTGGGACGGCTGGCGAGCAGGTATTCGCCATTGGGGCGGATCAGGATAGCGACGGCGACTTGGACGAGTTTTGTCATGGCTCAGGACTTCAGTTGCAGTTGGCCTGCGTAGTCTTTGGCAAACTGATAGGCGACACGGCCGCTGCGGGCGCCGCGCGTATGGTAAAACTGCAGGGCAGCGTGACGGGCGGCATCATCCATCTTAATGCCGAAAGTTTGTAGCCAGTGGGCGGCAATATTCAGGTATTCATCCTGATCAAAACTGTAAAACGATAGCCATAGGCCAAAGCGCTCTGCCAACGAGGTTTTTTCATCGATGGTGTCGTTTTGGCGGATTTCACCTTGATCAAGAATAGGCTGGTTGTCCGCCATGTATTCCGGCATCAGGTTTTTGCGGTTGGAGGTGGCGTAGACCAGCAGGTTGGAGGAGGCATTTTCAATCGAGCCATCTAGGATGACTTTGAGGGCTTTGTAACCCAGATCATGCGCTTCAAAGGTGAGGTCATCGCAAAAAATAATAAACTTTTCCGGGCGTTGGCGGATCAATTGAGTGATTTGCGGCAGGTCTGTGAGGTCTTGCTTTTCGACTTCGATCAGACGCAAGCCTTCGCTGGCATAGGCGTTGAGCACGGCCTTTACCAGCGAGGATTTACCCGTGCCGCGTGCGCCTGTCAGCAACACGTGGTTAGCGGGCAGGCCTTGTAAAAACTGGCGTGTATTGCGTACCACCTCATTTTTTTGCCGGTCAATAAAGCGGATATCGTCCAGCAGAATCTGGTGTGGATGCCCGACGGCCTGCAACTGGCCTTGTCCGTTGTGCTTGACCCAGCGCCAGGCCACGGCTTGCCAGTCTGGCTCAGCAGGTGGGGTGGGCAACAGGTGCTCAAGTCTTGTAATCAGTTGGTCGGCGCGCTGTATCAGCTGTTCGATGGCATTCATGGCGAGGCTGCAAGTGTGAAACGAGGGGGTATTGTACACAAAGCGGCCGGGGCTAGCGAAACTTGCAAAGTCTCGCTAAACCGCGGTTGGAATAAGCCATAATAGCGTTTTAATGATTGGCTGCCCATGCTGGTGCTCAGCGCTGCATGCCTTGCATTTGATAAAGACAGAGAATGATGAACAATCGCAAGATTATTTTGGCCTCGCGTAGCCCACGCCGCGTCGAGTTACTGGCGCAATTGGGCATAAGCTGCGACATCATGCCCGCGGATATTGATGAGTCATGTTGGCCGGGTGAAGATCCTGCCCGTTATGTGCAGCGCCTGGCGCTAGCCAAGGCACAAGCGATCCATGCAGAGTATGGTCACCGCGGGTTGCCGATTCTGGCGGCAGATACCACGGTCGCGCTGGGCAACGAAATATTGGGCAAGCCGGCGCATGCGGCGGAAGCGCTGGCCATGCTGACGCGGCTAAGTGGCAGCTTGCATGAGGTACACACGGCAGTGGCGGTGATGCACGAGGGTAAAGCGCAGTGCTTGTTGAATACTACGCGGGTGCATATGATGCCTGTGCCATTGGCGGTGCTACAAGACTATGTGGCTTCGGGGGAGCCCATGGACAAGGCCGGGGCGTATGGCATTCAGGGCCGTGCCGGGGCTTGGATTGCGCGCATTGAGGGCAGTTATAGCGGGGTGATGGGTTTGCCGCTGCATGAAACGGCGCAGCTGCTGAACGCATGGTAAACTGCTATCAAAAAAACAGATTCGGGATTGGATAAGCACTATGTCGTTGGCACAGGAAGTATTGATTAACGTCACGCCGCAGGAAACGCGCGTGGCGATTCTGGAGCAGGGCATCGTCCAGGAGTTGCACATTGAACGCGCCTCTTCGCTGGGGATTGTCGGTAATATTTATCGTGGCACTGTTGTGCGCGTGTTGCCTGGCATGCAATCTGCCTTTGTCGAGATCGGCCTGCCGCGTGCGGCCTTTTTGCATGCGGCCGATATCATGGAATGTCATACCGAGGAGGGCGCGGTGAAAACCGACCGCCCGATTCAGGAAGTGTTGCATGAAGGCCAGTCGATTATCGTCCAGGTGATTAAAGAGGCGATAGGCACCAAAGGCGCACGCCTGACCACTGAAATCAGCATTGCCGGCCGTTTTTTGGTCTATCTGCCTTACCAGAAACATATCGGCGTATCGCAGCGTATTGATCACGAAGAAGAACGCGAGTTTTTGCGCAATCGTTTGCTTGGCTTGTTGCCTGAAGCGCGTGAAGGTGGCTATATCATCCGCACCATGTCAGAAAACGCCACCGATCAGGAGTTGTTGGCCGACATCGAGTATTTGCGCAAAGTGTGGCAAAAAATCCAGACCGAGAGCACCAAGGTCGGTGAACGCTCGCTGATTTTTTATGACCTGAGTTTGCCGCGACGCATTTTGCGCGATGTGGTGTGTACCGAAACCACCAGCATCCGTGTCGATTCGCGCGAGATGTTTGAGCGGCTGAAAGAGTTTGCCGAACTCTACGTCTCGCATGCGGTAAAACCGCTGACGCACTACAAAGGCGAACGCTCGCTGTTTGAGTTTTACGACATTGAAAACGAGATTGAGAAAGCGCTGGCACGTAAGGTGGAGCTCAAATCGGGCGGCTACCTGATCTTTGACCAGACCGAGGCACTGACCACGGTGGATGTGAATACGGGCAGTTTTGTCAGTGGTAAAAACCTGTCCGATACCATTTTTAAAACCAATCTGGAGGCGGCGCAAGCGATTGCCCGTCAACTACGCCTGCGTAATCTGGGCGGCATCATTATCATCGACTTTATTGATATGGATGAAGATGCGCAGCGTGCGGCAGTGCTCGAAGAACTGCGCAATGCTGTGACGCTGGACCGTGCGCGGATTAATGTGAACGGGTTTTCTGCCCTTGGGCTGGTGGAGCTCACGCGCAAACGGACGCGCGAGAGCCTGGCGCATTTGCTGTGTGAATCGTGTCAGGTTTGCCAGGGGCGTGGTGAGCTCAAGACCGCCCAGACCATTTGCTATGAAATCATGCGTGAGTTATTGCGTGAGTCCAAGCAGTTTAAAAATGCCAAAGAGTTCAAGATTCTGGCCTCGCCCGAGGTGATCAATATGCTGGGCGATGAAGAGTCACAAAGCCTGGCCAATTTGTCAGACTTTATCAAACGGCCGGTGTCGCTGCACCCGGATACGCAATACGGCCGCGAAGAGTTTGATATCGTTTGGGTCTAGAAAATTGTTGTTCTGGAGAGGACGGCCAGAGGTAAGGCCGTCCCCGCGATGCGCAGCACTGCGTATGCGTATCACAGCATGCCGCCAGCCAACCCCGGCAGCACGATACGGCTGATCATTTGCAACAACAGCAAGGCGACCAGCGCGGAAAAATCGAATCCCTGAATCGAAGGCAAAACATTACGCAACGGATTGAGGATAGGCGCTGATAACTGGTTCAGCACGCCATAAATCGGGCTGTATGGATTGATCCAGCTTAAAATGGCCATGAGCAAAATGGCGTAAAAAAACACATCCAGCATTTGCCCCAGGACGGCGACAAAGGCCTGCCAGAACCAAAACACCGGGGACACTGGGGCGGCTGCAAGCAAGGTCAGCAAGGCGAACAGAATTACTTGTACCAGCCAGGCCAGCAACAGGGTTGATAAATCCAGCTGGCGGGCAGGGGGAATCAGTTTGCGGGCCGGCTTCACCATAAAGTCAGTCAGCGCCATGGCCATTTGTCCCAGCGGATTCTGGAACGAGGTCCGGGTCCACTGCATTAAAAAACGCAATACCAGTAAAAAAGTCAGAATGCCAAATACCGCATTCAGTAAAAAAGTTGTCATGTTTTGCAACATTATTGTGCTCCCAATTGATCGCCGAGTTCTTTGGCGCGGCGCGCTGCTTGTGCCGCGGCATGTTGCATCATGCCATGAATATCGTGCTCACGCATACTGAGCAGACCTTGTTCGGTGGTGCCGCCCTTGGAGGTCACTTGCTCACGCAGCGTCGCCACGGGGGTAGCGCTCGAGGCCGCGAGCAAGCTGGCGCCTTTGAATGTGGCCAGGCTGAGTTGTTGTGACTGGGCTTCGCTGAGTCCTAAAGCGACCCCTGCCGCGGTGAGTGCTTCTATCATCAAAAAGACATAAGCCGGACCACTGCCTGAAATCGCGGTCACCGCATCCAGCTGGTCTTCAGCTTCTAGCCAAACTACTTCACCCGCCGCTTGCAACAACTGGTCGGCAATATCACGCTGGCCCGCTGAGACGGCTGGCAGGGCATAAGCGCCAGTGATGCCCGCCTGAATTTGCGCAGGCGTATTGGGCATGGTGCGAATCAGCGTTTGGTAGCCGCCTAACCAGCGGCACAAGTCGCCAGTGCGTATACCGGCGGCAACTGAGATCACCAATTGTGATTGTAAGTAGGGAGCCAGCGAGTGTGCCACCGCCTGCAATTGCTGTGGTTTGACCGCCAGCACCACAACTTCAGCCGCCAGCGAGGCTGCCGACAGCGTCTCGCTGGTTTGCACGCCTAATTTGGCTTGTAGCGAAGCATGCTTGCTGGTGTCTGGGTCAATCACGGTAATGTGTGACATGGCAAAGCCTCGTTGTTGCAGGCCTATCATCAGGGCTTGTGCCATATTGCCGCCGCCAATAAAGGCGATGCGGGTGGCTGACAGTGATTGCATGGTATTCAAGTTCCTTCTTTAAACTGAGTCGTTATCGGATTTGCGCGGGCGGGCACCAAAAATGGCCGTGCCGATGCGCACCAGCGTCGCGCCTTCGGCAATGGCTGCGGCAAAGTCACCACTCATGCCAATGGAGAGGGTATCCAGCTGCAAGTCATGCGCATTCAGGTGATCAAACAGGGCCCGTACCTGCCGAAATTGGTCACGTTGCTGGTCGAAATCTTCCACGGGGGCCGGAATCGCCATCAGGCCACGCAAATGCAAGCGCGGTAACTGCCTGATATTTAAAGCCAGATCCAGCACCTCTTGAGCGCTGGCACCACTTTTGCTTGATTCCTGGCTAATATTGACTTGCACGCAAATATTCAAAGGCGCCATGTCTGCAGGGCGCGCGTCAGACAAGCGTTGTGCAATTTTAAGGCGGTCCACCGAATGCACCCAATCGAAATGACAGGCAATTGGCTGTGTTTTGTTGCTTTGAATCGGGCCAATAAAATGCCATGCTATCGCACAGTCCTGCAGTTGCTGTTGTTTGGCGAGCGCTTCTTGCAGGTAGTTTTCACCAAACACCGTTTGACCGGCCTGATAGGCCTCCCTGAGAGCTGAGGCAGGTTGTGCTTTACTCACCGCACATAAGGTGACCGTTTGTGTGGCTTGGTAGCTTGCACGTGCCTGGGCCAGTTGTTGGCGGATGAGTGCCAGATTGTCAGCAATATCAGTCATTGGAAGCAACACGGTGCCGGGTAGCGGTAAAAAATAACATTATATAAATAATCACTGGAGTGGATTGTGGATATTTCAGATTTATTGGCGTTTTCAGTTAAAAACAAAGCCTCAGACTTGCATTTGTCAGCCGGGTTGCCACCGATGATACGCGTGCATGGCGATGTGCGTAAAATCAACTTGCCCGCCATGGATCATGCTGAAGTACATAGCATGTTGTACGACATCATGAATGACAGCCAGCGCAAAGTGTATGAAGAAAAGCTGGAATGCGATTTTTCATTCGAGATCCCTGACCTGGCGCGTTTCCGGGTCAATGCATTTAACCACCAGCGCGGCGCCGGTGCGGTATTCCGTACCATTCCTAGCAAGGTGTTGACGCTGGAAGAGCTTAACGCCCCACGCGTGTTCAAGGACCTGGCCGATACGCCGCGTGGCATTGTGCTGGTGACCGGGCCGACCGGTTCCGGTAAATCGACCACACTGGCGGCGATGATTGATTACATTAATGAATCCCAGATGTCGCATATCCTGACCGTGGAAGACCCGATCGAATTTGTGCATACCTCGAAAAAGTCATTGATTAACCAGCGTGAAGTCGGGCCGCATACCATGTCGTTTGAAAATGCGCTGCGTTCAGCCTTGCGTGAAGACCCGGATGTGATTCTGGTGGGTGAAATGCGTGACCTGGAAACGATCCGCCTGGCGCTGACTGCGGCCGAAACCGGTCATCTGGTATTTGGGACCCTGCATACCAGCTCTGCGGCCAAGACCATAGACCGGGTGGTCGATGTGTTCCCGGCGGCAGAAAAAGAAATGGTGCGCTCCATGCTCTCAGAGTCTTTGCGCGCTGTGATCTCGCAAACCCTGTGTAAAACCAAAGACGAGCAGGGCCGGGTGGCTGCCCATGAAATCATGATCGGAACCCCCGCCATCCGTAACCTGATCCGCGAAAACAAGATCGCGCAGATGTATTCGGCAATTCAGACGGGCCAAAGTGTGGGCATGCAAACGCTGGACCAGAATCTGCAAGATCTGGTGCGACGCAACGTCATCAGCGCCGATGAGGCGCGTACCAAAGCGGCTAACCGTGATGGCATTATCGGATAAATATTAAAGATGGATAGCAGCATGCAGACCGGTGCCGATCACGCGCAAACCGAGAAATTTATTAATGACCTGTTGAAGCTCATGGTCACGCGTAAAGCCTCGGATTTGTTTATTACCGCAGGCTTTCCGCCGGCCATGAAGATTGATGGCAAGCTCACACCCATTACCTCACAAACTTTGAGTACCCAGCAAACGGCCGAAATTGCGCGTACTGTCATGAATGACAAGCAAGCGCAAGAGTTTAAAGAAACCATGGAGTGCAATTTTGCGATCAGCATGCCATCGGTGGGCCGTTTCCGTGTCAATGCCTTTGTGCAGCGCAGTGCCGTAGGTCTGGTGATTCGGGTGATCAATACCAATATCCCCAAATTTGATGACTTGAATTTGCCGCCCGTACTCAAGGATGTGGTGATGGCAAAGCGCGGCCTGATTATTTTTGTTGGCGGCACGGGATCAGGTAAGTCGACCTCAATGGCCGCCATGCTGGGGCACCGCAATGAAAGCAGTTATGGGCACATTATCACCATTGAAGACCCGGTAGAGTTTGTGCATAGCCACCGCAACTGCATTGTCACTCAGCGTGAAGTGGGCGTGGATACGGACAACTGGCACGCCGCCCTCAAAAATACGCTACGCCAGGCGCCGGATGTGATCATGATCGGCGAAATCCGCGACCGTGAAACCATGGACTACGCGATCGCCTTTTCTGAAACCGGTCACTTGTGTCTGGCCACCTTGCACGCCAACAGCACCAACCAGGCGCTGGACCGCATTATCAATTTTTTCCCCGAAGAGCGCCGACAGCAATTGCTGATGGACTTGTCGCTCAACCTGCGCTGTATTGCCTCACAACGGTTGATTCCTAAAGTGGATGGCTCGGGCCGGGTGGCTGCCGTCGAAGTCCTGCTGCATTCACCGCTGATTTCAGATCTGATTTATAAAGGTGATGTACACGGCATTAAAGAAGTCATGGCCAAATCCCGAGAGCTGGGCATGCAGACCTTTGATCAGGCCTTGTTTGACCTGTTTGAAACCAGCCAGATCAGTTACGAAGACGCCTTGCGTAATGCCGACTCGGTCAACGACTTGCGACTCAAGTTTAAACTCAACAGCAAAGTCGTTAATCCGGAAAACCAGGAACGCGGCAAAATTTCTGATCTGGATATTTTGTAAACGTTATTCAACAGGCATGCCGGGCAGCCATCCGGCATGCTTGCAAGATTCATCTTGCAAGCTGCACGGTTTCCTGTTGAAACACCAGATTGCCTTGCGTAATGGTGGCAGTGACCTTGCCGGTCAGGCTGTGATTCACAAATGGCGTATTCTTGCCCTGGCTGAGCAGGGCGCGGCCATCTACGCGCCATTCCATTTCCGGGTCGTAAATCACCACGTCGGCCGTGGCACCCGTTTGCAAAGTGCCTGCATTAACACCCAGAATCCGCGCGGGGATTTGCGTGACTTTGGTCAGGGCTTGCAAGGGGGCCAGTTTGGCCTGCGCAGACCATTTCAAGGTCAGTGGCAGCAAGAGCTCAAGCGCGGAGGCACCAGGGTGCGACTCGGCAAACGGTAATGCTTTGGCGTCATCATCTACTGGCGTATGATCTGAACAAATTGCATCTAGCGTACCGTCCAGCAAGCCAGCACGTAGCGCGTCACGGTCGCGTTGGGTGCGTGCAGGCGGTTTCAGATGTACCATGCTGTCAAAAAAGCCGATATCCATATCGGTCAGGTGCAGGTGCTGGATGCTGACATCCGCCGTGACCGTCATGCCAGTCTGTTTGGCCTGCCTGATCAACTCAACCGATTCAGCCGTGGATACGCGGGCGATATGCAATTTGGCGCCTGTGGCCTGGGCGATCCGCAACATGGTTTGCAGCGCAATGCTTTCTGCCGCCGCTGGGATGCCTTTGAGCCCCAGTCTGGAGGCGACTTCGCCATCATGGGCGACCCCGTTTTTTGCCAGGTACGGATCTTCGGCACGCATGAACAGCGTATAGCCGAAGGTTGCGGCATATTCAAACGCCCGCCACAAGACCTGGGTATCAACAATCGCTGTATCCGCCTGTGAAAAGCCCACACAACCGGCGGCGGTCAGGGCGAACATTTCTGTGAGTAAATGGCCTTCAAGCTGCCGTGTGACTGCGCCCAGTGGATAGACATGGGCGAGGGCGTGGGATTTTGCTCGGTGCTTGAGCATCTCGACCAGGCCAGGCTCGTCCAGTACCGGGTCAGTGTCTGGCGGGCAGGCCAGACTGGTGACGCCACCCGCCATGGCGGCGCGTAACTCACTTAGTAAGGTTGCTTTGTATTCGCTGCCCGGTTCCCGCAGGCGCGCACACAAATCCACCAGGCCAGGTAACACCCATTTGCCTTCGGCATTCAATGTCTGGTCTGGTTGGAAACCTTGGGGCGCTGCACCCATGCCAACAATCTTGCCTGCGCTGATATAAAGATCTTGCACCTGATCCAGCTGCTGGCTGGCATCCATCAAGCGGCCCTGTGTAATCAGGATATTCATGCGGCGTTGCCTCCTCCAAGAATTGCCATCACCGCCATGCGTACTGCAATCCCATACGTGACCTGTGGCAGGATCACGGACTGTTTGCCGTCCGCCACTGCCGAATCAATTTCTACGCCCCGGTTCATCGGGCCTGGGTGCATGACAATGGCATCCGGCTTGGCCAGTGCCAGGCGCTCAGGGGTCAAACCAAAGGTCTGGAAAAACTCCTGTGAACTGGGCAACAAGGCGCCGGACATGCGCTCGTTTTGCAGGCGTAACATCATGACGACGTCTACGTCTTTGAGGCCTTGCTCCATATTGTGGAACACTTGCACGCCCAGCTTTTCCACATCGGCAGGCAACAGGGTGCGCGGTGCGATGACGCGGATTTCTGGGACGCCCAGCGTGGTGAGCGCATGGATTTCACTGCGGGCGACGCGCGAATGCAAGACGTCGCCCACAATCGCCACGCGCAGGTTGTGCATCTCTGGCTTGTATTTGCGGATAGTGAATACATCCAGCAAGCCTTGGGTCGGGTGCGCATGGCGGCCATCACCGGCATTGATCACGCTGATGTGCGGTGGCACGTGTTGCGCAATAAAATGCGCGGCACCGCTTTGCTGGTGACGGACCACAAACATATCCGCATGCATTGCAATCAGGTTGTTCACCGTATCGAGGATGGTCTCGCCTTTGGATTGTGACGAGGTGCTGACATTGAGGTTGAGCACATCGGCCGACAGGCGTTTGGCAGCAATTTCAAACGTGGTACGTGTACGCGTACTGTTTTCAAAAAAGATATTGCAGACGGTTTTGCCACGCAGCAGCGGCACTTTTTTCACTTCGCGTTCGGCAACGCCGACAAAGTTTTCGGCGGTGTCCAGAATATCGGTCAGGATGCGCTTGGGCAGACCTTCGATGCTTAGCAAGTGTTGCAGCTGGCCCTGGGCGTTTAGTTGCGGGTTATACATTGGCATCCACTCCATTCGCTGCCGAGGTGGCAATGCTCAGGTGCAGTTTGCCCTGAGTATTGATTGCCAGTTCAAACGATTGATTGGCCTGCAATGGCAGATCGGCGCCAGTCATATCGGGGCGGATCGGTAGTTGGGCGCCACCACGGTTAATCAGTACCGCCAATTGCACCGAAGCCGGACGGCCGTAATCAAATAATTCATTCATGACGGCACGTGTGGTGCGGCCAGTATAAAAAATGTCATCAATCAGGATGATGTGTTTGCCATTTACATCAAACGGAATTTGCGCGGGCTGCGCAGCGGTTTTGAGGCCACGTTGCGCATAATCATCGCGATACATGGCTGCATCCAGCTTGCCATGCACAATGTCTTGCCCCAGCTCGGCCTGCAAGCGCTGCAACAGTTTTTGCATGAGCCAGACGCCGCCCGTATAAATGCCAACCAGAGCCGTTTCCGCCTGAATACGCGGTTTGAGTTGAGCGTACAGATGATCAAGTAATTGTTCGGGATCAGGTAAAGTCATGAGTATCCTGTGCTACTTACGTGCATGATAAGCATCAAAATAAGATTGTAATATAGTTTGGGCGGCAACTTGATCCAGCATCTGCTTTTGCGCACGGCCACGAATGCCTGCTTCGCGCAGGGATTGTGAGGCCTCCGCCGACGACAGGCGTTCATCCACCATCACCACCGGCAAGTTAAAGCGGCCCTCGAGACGCTGGGCAAACTTTTGCGCCAAGGCCGTCATGGCATGGGCCTCGCCATCCAGGGACATGGGTAGCCCAACCACCAGCAGCGCCGGTTGCCATTCTTTTAGCAAGGATTCAATTTGCGCGAACTTGGCGGCGTTTTCTTCAGCCTCTATGGTCAGCAGTGGGTGTGCCAGTTTGAGCAGGGTGTCGCCGACGGCCACCCCGATGCGTTTTTCACCAAAATCAAACGCCAGCAGGGTGCCGGTGATATCGGGATAGCGACGCTGGGTGATCGGTAAATGGCTTTGGTTCAGTGGCTGTTTGCCAAGCCTGGTTGCATCAGGCATGCCCGGCAACCTCGGACAAGGTGGCAAAGTCCACCCCTAATTGCTGCATGGCCCAGAACAGCTTGTCATCGCTGGGTAATTTAAAAATCAACTTGTGCAGCTGGTGGTGATCTGCCAATGGCAAGGTTAGCCAGGCGTTGGCCTGGATTTCCTGTTCCAGCTGACCGGCTGCCCAGCCGGTGTAGCCGAGCGCAATAAACATGTCTTGTGGCGCTTCATCACGGGCGGCGGCTTCGAGGATATCCTTGGATGAGGTCATGGCCAGCCTATCCGATAAGCCCATGGTGGTATTAAATTCAGTGGCTGGCGCATGCAGGACAAAGCCACGTTCTACCTGAACCGGCCCGCCAAAATGCACCGGGCGCGCCTGTTGTTGCGCAACATGGCACTCCATCTCCAGCTGTTCAAACAGGTCGCCCACATTCAGTTGCAAGGGATGGTTGAGGATCATGCCCATGGCGCCATCTTCGTCGTGATTGCAGATCAGGATCACGCTTTTGCTGAAGTAGGGGTCCTGCATGGCTGGCATGGCAATCAGGATTTGGCCGGTCAGGTCCAGACGGCTTGTCTGGTCATTCAAAGTCAGTTGCTCACTCATTGGGGATAGGCTTTATGGCTGCGTTTCATGCATGTGCTTCCTCAGCGCTCAAATATCCGGTAATTTCAAAACCAAAGCCATCCATGCTCGGCATTTTGCGCGGGGCAGCCATCAGGCGCATTTTTTTCACGCCAAGGTCGAGCAAGATTTGTGAGCCGATACCGTAATTACGCAACTCCTGATTGAGGACCAGTTTTTGGTCTGCCCGCAAAATACGGTCAGTCAGGCCGAGGCCATCTTCATCATGGTTGATGAGTACGATGACGCCGCACGCGGCCGTGCTGATGGTACGCATGGCCTGGAGCAGATTCCAGCTATGTGATTGGTGGCTGCTATCTAGCAGGTCTATCATCGACAGCGGCTCATGGACCCGCACCAGCACTTCATCGCTTTGCTCGGGCTGGCCCTTGATCAGCACCAGATGGGTTTCCTGGGCAATATGATCGCGATAGGCGATGAGTCGCATAGTGCCAAACACGGTTTCTATTTCGCGTTCTGCACTACGTTCTATCAGTCTTTCGTGTGCCGCACGATAGTGGATCAAGTCGGCAATGGTGCCGATTTTGATGTTGTGCTCGGTGGCGACCTGCATCAGGTCTGGTAACCTTGCCATCTCGCCATCGTCTTTGAGGATTTCGCAGATGACGCTGGCGGGCTCACAGCCTGCCAGTTGCGCCAGGTCGCAGCCTGCCTCGGTATGGCCTGCGCGCACCAGTACACCACCATTCATCGCCGATAACGGGAAAATATGCCCGGGGCTAACAATGCTGCTTGCATTGGCCTGCTTGGCAATGGCGGCACGGATGGTGGTGGCGCGGTCTGCGGCCGAAATACCCGTGGTGACGCCCTCAGCAGCCTCAATCGAGACGGTAAAGTTGGTGCCCAGGCGCGTGCCATTTTTTTGCACCATAGGTGGCAGGTTTAATTGACGGCAACGCTGTTCGGTCAACGTCAGGCAGATCAGGCCACGGCCATATTTGGCCATAAAATTGATATGCTCAGCGGTGACAAATTCCGCGGCGATGACAAAGTCACCTTCGTTTTCACGGTGTTCATCATCGACCAGAATCACCATTTTGCCAGCACGGATATCGGCAATAATGGCCTCGATAGGACTGATTTGCGCCGACATTATTCCTGCTCCCAAGCTTGCATCCGCTCGACATAGCGCGCAATCACGTCAATTTCAAGATTCACCGGGTCGCCCGCTTTGGCATGCTGCATCATGGTGTGCTGCATGGTATGCGGGATCAAATTGATACTGACCTCATCCTGCTGAATCTCATTGACGGTGAGGCTGATGCCATTCACGCAGAGTGAGCCTTTTTTTGCAATGTATTTGCTGATGGCATGAGGCGCGCGCACTTTGAGTAGCCAGCATTCGCCGACGGACTCCAGTGCCGTGATGCTGCCTATACCATCCACATGCCCGGTCACCAGATGGCCGCCCATACGATCAGCCAGTCGCATGGCTTTTTCCAGGTTGACAGGCCCAGGTTGGCTTAGGCCGGTGGTGACCTCTAGCGTGACTTTGGATACCATGACCTGAAAGCTGTGTGAATTAAAGTCAGTGACGGTGAGGCAGACACCGTTGACGGCGATGCTGTCTCCCAACTGCACATCTTCCATGCCCAAAGACGGCGCTTCTATGCGTAATGCACAATCTTCGCCATGTGGAACGACTTCGGCAATCCTGCCGACGGTTTGAATAATCCCAGTAAACATGGTGTGATTTTATCAGTGCTGCATGCTAAAGTAATCACATTCCCGCAACATTTTTCATTCATACGGATAGAGGGTTTCTGTGCGCCTGGACGATTTGGAAGAAAGTCAGCATGTTGAAGACCGCCGCGGTGGCGGTTTTGGTGGGCGCAGTATCGGCATAGGCACCATTGCACTGGTGCTGGTCGCCATGTATTTTGGCGTCGATCCCCAGCTGGTGTTAAATCTGGCGCAGCAAGCCCAACCTGTGGCCGAGTCGCCGCAGCGTCCTGAGCAAAGCCAGGACCCCAAGGTGAAGTTTGTTTCTCAGGTGCTGTGGAGTACCGAGAAAATCTGGCAGCAACAGTTCTCCGCCAGTAGACGGCAATATACGGCGCCCAATCTGCAACTGTTTAGTGGCATGACCAGCACTGCGTGTGGTCAGGGGCAGTCGGCCATGGGGCCGTTTTATTGCCCGGCAGACCAAAAAGTCTATATTGATTTGAGTTTTTATCAGGAGTTGCAAGACCGCTTTAAAGCGCCTGGAGATTTCGCACAGGCGTATGTGATTGCGCATGAGGTGGGGCACCACGTGCAAAATCTGCTGGGGACTTCAGCCAAGGTACAACAAGCCAGGCAACAGGCCGGGTCTGAGGCTGCATCCAACGCCTATTCGGTCAAACTAGAGCTACAGGCCGATTGCTATGCGGGTGTCTGGGCCTATTATGCTGATCAACAGTATCATGTGCTGGAAGCCGGCGATGTGGAAGAAGCGCTGCAGGCGGCAACGGCTATTGGCGATGATGCCTTGCAAAAGCAGGCCCAAGGCTATGTGGTGCCAGATAGTTTCACCCATGGCAGTTCTGCACAGCGGGTATATTGGTTCAAGCAAGGCTTGCAGTCTGGCGACCTTAATCAGTGCAATACCTTCAACAGTTAAGTAGTCAATCAACCTTGAATATAAAAATAGTGTTAATCAGTAAAGAGAAATATGACAGAAGCAACAGTACTCAATGAGGATGCACATTTAATTGAAACAACGGTTTCCAGTGCGGTGATGGCGCAGGGAAAAATGCTCACTGTCCGCTACGACGAAGCACGCTTGCCAAACGGCGTGATCAGCGGTCGCGAGTATGTTGTGCACCCTGGTGCTGTCGTCGTAGTCGCTCTCACCGATGCCGGTGAGGTTGTACTAGAGCGCCAATTCCGCTATCCCCTCAAGCAGGTGTTTATAGAGTTACCGGCTGGCAAGATCGATGCAGGTGAGCCGGTATTGACCACAGGCCAGCGTGAGTTGCTTGAAGAAACCGGCTATGCGGCCAAGAACTGGACCAAGCTGGGGATACAGCATCCTTGCATCGGCTATTCCAATGAGGTGATTCATATTTATCTGGCGACAGACCTCTCACTGGGTGATCATGCCAGAGATATCGACGAAGCGATGGATGTGATGGTCTGGCCGTTTGAACGCATTATGCAAGCGATTGAAGACGGTGAAATTACTGATAGCAAGACGATGTCCGCCATGCTGATGGCCGAGCGTTACTTGCGCAAGCATCCTCTGCCTGGCCAGGCGCGGTAAAGGGCCACGATGCGTGTTTTGCAGATAGGCTGTGGTGCATTGGGCAAGCTGATTGCCCAGGCGACCCTGGCCCAAGGGTATGCATTGACAATCGTCAGGCGCTCTCAGCAGTCTGTGCCTGACGGCGCAGCCGCCCTCTACCTGGATGTCGTCTCTGCAAATGGCCTGTCTGCCCTGGCAGACCAGGCCCCGGAAATCCTGCTGTATTGCCTGGCGCCCGTGGCAGGGCAGAGCTACCAGCAAACTTATGTCGATGGCTTGCGGCATGTGCTGGCCAATGTGGATCAGCGCGCGTTAAAGCATGTGTTTTTTATTTCGAGTACCAGTGTGTATGGCGAGCAGCAAGGGCAGTGGGTTGATGATGATACGCCTGCCATGCCGGCTGAAGAAAATGGCCAGACGATCCTGGCAGCCGAGCAATTGCTGGACGGCTTGCCTTGCTCGCATACCGCGTTACGCGTGTCCGGAATTTACGGTCCGCAACGGCTCTATCTGCTCAAGTTGCTGCAAACCCCTGAGCGCTGGCCACAACATATCCAATGGACCAATCGCATTCATGAGCTGGACGTTGCAGGTGCGGTGGTGCATTTTTACCGCCAGATTGAACACGCACTGCCCTTGCCAGCGCATATTATTTTGACGGATGGTGCGCCAGTGCCACAACATGAGGTGTTGCAATGGCTGGCGCAGCAACTGCAGCGGCCAGGGCCTGTGACCCCGACCGGTGACTTGCAGAGCGGTAAACGGATCCGCAACCCGTTTTTGCAGCAATCCGGTTACCCGTTTTTATTTGCCGATTATCAGGCAGGCTATGCAGCCATACTCTCTAAAATGGATCATGTATAAAAAAAATATTCTCACACTGTTTCTTGGCTTGCTGCTGACAGCGCTTGGCCTGTCTGCAAAGGCGGGTACGGCGCAAGAGGCCTCGCCGGAAGGCTTTCAGCCCTGGTTAACGGCATTACGTCAGGAAGCATTAACGATGCAGATTGCGCCGGCCGCGGTTGACGCGACGCTAACGGGCGTCGTCTATTTGCCAAGGGTGATTGAGCTTGACCGCAAGCAACCGGAATTCGTCACCAGCTTTTCTGCCTATGTGAACCGCCGCATTAATCCGCGTGTGGTGAGCAAGGGCAAACTCATGATGCAGGACTATGGTGGCGTTCTCTATGTGGTAGAAGAGTTGTATCAGGTGCCGAAGGAGGTGCTGGTGGCCTTCTGGGGGCTGGAAACCAATTTTGGCGGATTTACCGGGGATATCCCGTTAGCGTCTGCCTTGGCGACCCTGTCATTTGAAGGCCGGCGCGCAGCGTTCTTTAAAAAAGAGCTGTTGAACCTGATGCGTGTGGTGGAGCGTGATCAACGCTATGATAGCCCGGTGGTGGGGTCATGGGCGGGCGCGACCGGGCATATGCAATTTATGCCATCCACTTTGCTCAAATATGGGGTGGATGCCGATGCGGATGGCAAGATTGATATCTGGGACTCTTATCCAGATATCTTCAGTTCTGCCGCAAATTATTTATCGCAGGCGGGCTGGCAGCCTGGCCAGCCGGTGAGCTTTCAGGTCGCCTTGCCTGCGGGCTTTGATTACAGCCAGGCGCAATGGCAACAGACCAAAGCTGTCAGTGAGTGGGTGAAAGCCGGAGTGGCGGGCGTTCCAGCCAGCGCGCTGGCGTTGCCAAAAGCGTCGATTGTATTGCCTCAGGGCTTTGATGGTCCGGCATATATGGTATTCCCCAATTTTGACGTCATTATGCAATGGAACCGCTCCATTAATTATGCGCTAGCTGTGAGTTTGCTCAGCCAGCAGTTGCGTCAGGACAGTTATACCTTACAGCTGCCGCCTGAGCCACCTGCGCTCAGCTATCAGCAAATGTGGCTGTTGCAGGAGTCATTAAACGCGCAAGGGTTTGATTGTGGGGTCCCTGATGGCTTTCCAGGGGCCAAAACCCAGGCCGCGATCCGTCGATATCAAGCGAGCAAAGGGTTGCCACAAGATGGCTATGCAGGCGCCGAATTGTTTAGCCGTTTAACGACACCCGTGCAAACGGCACAGTAATTTAGCGTGTTTTAAACCAGCCCGTCACGCTCACTCTTGGCTGGATGGCCGGCAATACCTGGTGCCAGAATCTGGCGGATAAAAACAGCACGAGTCGGCCGCCTAGCGGCAAGATATCCAGATGTCTGGCGTCCTGCTCCGGGGTCTTGTGATGTTCATCCAGATACAGGCGCAAGGCCCCCCCTGCTTGTTCTGGCCAATCCTCATTGAGATAGATAATTGCGGTCAAGCTGCGGACGCCGCTTGGTATTTGGGGGGCGTGTTGGCGGAACTGGTCGATGTGCGTGGCGTAGCCGTTGGAACCGGCGGGGTAGAGGGCAAAATGGGTTTCGTAAGTGGCCAGTCCCATCATCAGGTGACGATTCGCCATCTGTTGCACCTCAGCCATCAGGCTAAAGTAGGCTTGCAAGGCAGGGTTGGGGTCGTCGGCTTCCAGCCAGGCAATGCGGTCAGCACGAAGATTGGGATTGGTAATAGCGGCTTTACTCGTGCCCGCCTGATGCATCTGCCCCTGCTGGTCGCGCGCCAATGCCAGCGTGCGCAATGCGGCGATGGTGTCGGACGGCAAGCATTGATCAATCAGGCAATATTGGTGTTCACTGAGGGACTCTACGAGCGTGTCGGTCAATGTGGTGATCGGTGCGCCCATGGGCAACTGAAAAATCTGCATGGCAATATTATAAGCGTGATCCCATTGCCTAACGACTGGCTTTCGGATAGAATGCGCAACCTTAATTGATTGCAGTCCATGTGATCAATCTTAAAATAGTCGCGTAGCTCAGCTGGTTAGAGCACCACCTTGACATGGTGGGGGTCGATGGTTCGAGTCCATTCGCGACTACCAAAATTCAAAAAGCCGTTATAATTAACGGCTTTTGTTGTTTTTATCAAATGCTTTGTATAGGCCTTGTTTCAAGGTTGTTCGCTAAAATTTTGACGGATCTGGCATGCCAAATATTCGATTACCCGATGGTTCTGTAAGACAGTTTGAACACGCTGTAACGGTGGCGGAGGTGGCTGCCAATATCGGCACCGGTTTGGCAAAAGCCGCGCTGGCTGGCAAGGTGACTTATCCCGGTCAGGAAGCAAAGCTGGTAGATACCATTCATGAGATTACGCAAGATGTTGAGCTGGCGATTATCACGGACAAGAACGAAGAGGGGCTGGAAATTATCCGCCACTCAACGGCACACTTGTTGGCCTATGCGGTAAAAGAGCTGTTCCCGGATGCACAGGTGACGATAGGTCCTGTCATTGAAAATGGCTTCTATTACGACTTTAGCTATAAGCGCCCATTTACGCCGGATGACCTGGTGGCCATTGAGAAAAAAATGGCTGAGTTGGCAAAGAAAGACGAAAAGGTCGAGCGCAAAGTGCTGCTACGTGATGAAGCGGTGGCTTACTTCAAAAGCATTAACGAGCACTACAAAGCCGAGATCATTGCCAGCATTCCCAGCAATGAGGATGTTTCGCTGTATTCAGAAGGCGCGTTTACCGACTTGTGTCGTGGCCCGCACGTGCCTAATACCGGCAAGCTCAAGGCATTTAAATTGATGAAGCTGGCCGGCGCCTACTGGCGCGGTGACAGCAATAACGAAATGCTGCAACGTGTGTATGGCACTGCCTGGCGCAATAAAGAAGAGTTGGAAGCGTATCTGCATATGCTGGAAGAAGCTGAGAAGCGCGACCACCGCAAGCTCGGCAAGCAGCTCGATTTTTACCATATGCAGGAGGATGCGCCGGGGATGGTGTTCTGGCATCCGCGAGGCTGGGTCATCTGGCAAGAGGTAGAGCAGTACATGCGCGCCAAATTCAGGGAGTACGATTACCAGGAAGTACGCACGCCAACAGTACTGGACAAAACTCTTTGGGAAAAATCCGGCCACTGGCAAAACTACCGTGACAATATGTTTGTCACCCAGTCGGAAAACCGTGATTATGCCGTGAAGCCGATGAACTGCCCTGGTCATATCCAGATTTTCAACAGCAGTTTGCATAGCTACCGCGATTTACCGTTGCGGCTGGCAGAGTTTGGTTCTTGCCACCGTAACGAGCCGTCTGGTTCTTTGCATGGCTTGATGCGCGTGCGTGGCTTCACCCAAGATGATGCCCATATTTTCTGTATGGAATCGCAAGTCGAAGCCGAAGTGGCGGACTTTATCAAAATGTTGTACGAAGTCTATAAAGACTTTGGGTTTGACGATGTGATCGTTAAATTGTCTACCCGCCCAGAAAAGCGTGTGGGTACTGAAGAAGCATGGGACATGGCAGAAAATGCCTTGGCTAACGCGATTAAAGCGAATGGCCTTGAGTTCGAGTATCAGCCGGGCGAAGGCGCTTTTTACGGCCCGAAAATTGAATTCACCCTCAAAGACTCGCTCGGTCGTATGTGGCAATGTGGCACCATCCAGCTCGACCCAAACCTGCCAGAGCGCCTGGGCGCCGAGTATGTGGCTGAAGATAATACGCGCCAGCGGCCTATCATGCTGCACCGTGCGATTGTGGGTTCCATGGAGCGTTTTTTAGGCATCTTGATCGAAAACTTTGCGGGTGCCATGCCGGTCTGGCTGTCGCCTGTGCAGGTCATGGTGCTTAATATTTCGGACAATCAGGCCGATTACGTGCGCCAAGTAGTTGAAAAATTGAAGAAAAATGGCATTCGATGCGATTTTGACTTGAGAAACGAGAAGATTACCTATAAAATACGCGAACATAGTTTGCAAAAAATGCCTTATCTGATTGTTGTTGGCGATAAGGAAATGCAAAATGGTCATGTGGCCGTACGTACCAGAAAAGGTGAAGATCTGGGTGCAATGTCGGTAGATGCGTTTGTTGCGCGTGTACAGCAAGACATCCAAAACCGGGTCTAATTTTTTAGGTGCCGTGCGGCTTTGTTTATTGTTAGGGGATTGTTATAGCTCAGGATAAAGATACACGCATTAATGGCGATATTACCGCGCCACAAGTGCGTCTGATTGGTGTAGATGGCGAACCGTTAGGTGTGATGAGTCTCAAAGAGGCCTTTGCCAAAGCGGAAGAAGCTGATATTGATATTGTTGAAATTGCACCAAATGCTGCACCACCCGTGTGCCGTTTGATGGATTATGGCAAATTCAAATACGCCGAGAGTAAGCGTCTACACGAGCAAAAACTCAAACAAAAACAGGTGCAGATTAAAGAGGTCAAATTTAGACCTGGCACCGATGATGGCGATTACAACATCAAGTTGCGTAACATTATTCGCTTTTTGGGCGACGGTGACAAAGCCAAGATTACTTTGCGCTTCCGTGGCCGTGAAATTACGCATCAGGAGTTCGGTTTGGCGCTGTTGAAGCGTCTGGAAGCAGATCTTGCTGAGCATGCTGCGGTCGAGCAGTATCCGAAAATGGAAGGCCGCCAAATGGTGATGGTGCTGGCGCCCGCTAAAAAGGTGCTACCGAAAAAAGCGGACAAGTCCGCAGAAGAATAAGTTTTTTGGAGTGATATGGCTAAATTGGCTGCCTACTCACTCTTTACTCAACCTCTAAGGAGACCAAAATGCCAAAGATGAAAACAAAGAGCAGCGCCAAAAAGCGCTTCAAGTTCTTGGGTAACGGCAAAGTGAAGCGTACACACTCTCACTTGCGCCACATCCTGACCAAGAAAACAACCAAGCAAAAACGTAAACTGCGCGGTACCGCAATTATTTCTGCGACCGACGTGAAACGCGTTCGCGCAATGATGCCAACACAATAAGGAGACCGACATGCCTAGAGTAAAACGTGGTGTCATCGCACGCGCAAAACACAAAAAAGTATTAAATGCTGCTAAAGGTTACCGTGGTCGTCGTAAGAACGTCTACCGTGTTGCCAAACAGGCGGTCATGAAAGCCGGTCAATATGCATATCGTGACCGTCGTCAGAAAAAACGTCAATTCCGCGCATTGTGGATTGCTCGTATTAACGCGGCAGCCCGTGAAGCTGGTTTGACCTACAGCCGTTTCATGAATGGCTTGAAAAAAGCTGCGGTTGAAGTTGACCGTAAAGTGCTGGCTGATCTGGCCGTGTTCGATAAAGCTGCTTTTGCCAAATTTGTAGAATTGGCTAAAACAGGTTTAAGCGCCTAATCAGACCTACCAAAAAAAGAGGCTGCGGCCTCTTTTTTTATTTTAATGTTACTTAAACCCTAAAAGAATACCGACGATGGCTGATCTTAATCACTTAATCGCAGAAGCAGCACAGGACTTTGCCGCTTGTCATGATATCCCTGCACTGGAAAACGCCAAGGCCAAATTTTTGGGCAAGTCAGGCGCTATTACGGAGGCATTGAAGGGCTTGGGCAAGTTGAGTGCCGAAGAACGTCCTGCAGCCGGGGCAGCGATTAATGTGGTCAAGCAGGCGGTCGAGCAAGCCTTGAATGACAGGCGTGACAGTATTTTGGCCGCAGCCCAGGCCAAGCAACTGGCGAGCGAAACCATTGATGTGACTTTGCCTGCGCGTGCGCAGTCCAAAGGGGGCCTGCATCCTGTGACGCTGACTTTGCGTCGTGTGGAAGAGCTGTTTCACTCTATCGGTTTTAGTGTGGCCGATGGCCCTGAAATTGAAACCGATTTTTATAATTTCACCGCTTTGAATATCCCTGACAACCACCCGGCGCGTGCCATGCACGATACGTTTTATGTGGAAACCGGTGGGGATTACATGGAATACGTGCTGCGCACACATACCTCGCCAGTGCAGGTCCATTACATGCAAGACAATACGCCGCCTTTAAAAATTATTGCGCCAGGGCGTGTGTATCGCGTGGACTCGGATGCGACACACTCACCGATGTTTCATCAGGTGGAAGGCTTGTGGGTAGATGAGCAGATCAGTTTTGCTAACCTAAAAGGCGTTGTGCAGGATTTCCTGCAAAAATTCTTTGAGCGTGACGATTTAACCGTCCGTTTCCGTCCATCTTTCTTTCCGTTTACCGAGCCGTCAGCCGAGATGGACATGAGCTGGAATGGCGGTTGGCTGGAAATCGGTGGTTGCGGTATGGTGCATCCCGAAGTACTCAAGCACGTCAATATCGATAGCAGCAAATACCGTGGTTTTGCTTTTGGTTTGGGTGTCGAGCGCCTGGCCATGTTGCGTTATGGCGTCAATGATTTACGCCATTTCTTTAATAATGATCTGCGTTTTTTGCAGCAGTTCATCAAGTAATTTCAGCACCCGCGCACTTTAAACAGCAGAATTAAGACAAGGTAAGACAGATATGCAGTTCTCCGAACAATGGTTACGATCCATGGTGAATCCAGCGATGGATACCGAGCAGCTTGGTCATGCGCTGACGATGGCAGGCCTGGAGGTTGAAGCGCTCACGCCTGTTGCGCCAGCCTTTAGCCGCGTCGTTGTGGCCGAGATTCTGGAGGCGGCCAAACATCCAGACGCTGATCGCCTGCAAGTGTGCAAGGTGAAAGTCGGCGAGGAGACTTTGCAAATTGTCTGCGGTGCGCCTAATGCGCGTGCCGGTTTGAAAGCCCCATGTGCGCTGGTTGGCGCACAGTTGCCAGAAAGCAATGGGCAACCAGGCATTCAAATCAAGCAAGCCAAAGTACGTGGGGTTGAGTCTTTTGGCATGATGTGTTCTGCCAAAGAGCTGGGCATTGCCACAGAAGCCAACGGCATTCTGGAGCTACCAGCAGACGCGCCGGTTGGTCAGGATATTCGTGAGTATCTGGATTTGAACGACCATGCCTACACGTTAAAGCTCACGCCTAACCGTGCCGACTGTCTGAGCATCGTCGGTATTGCACGCGATGTGGTTGCCATGACCGGCGCGCCAATGACTGCACCAGCTGTTGCCCCTGCTGCGGTGACAGGGACCCTGACCAAAAACGTGACGCTGCAAGCCAGTACGGCTTGCCTGGCCTATTATGGCCGGGTGATCGAAGGCGTGAATGCACAAGCTAAAACGCCAGACTGGATGGTCCGCCGCCTTGAGCGTAGTGGTATTCGTAGCATCAGTGCGCTGGTGGATATCACCAATTATATTTTGCTGGAGCAAGGGCAACCGTTGCATGCCTTTGACCTGAACCTGCTGCAAGGCGATATTCAGGTACGTTTTGCCCAGACAGGTGAAAAACTGGTATTGCTTAATGACACTGAAGCCACCCTCAAGGGCGATGATCTGGTCATTGCCGACAGTAACGGCCCCGTGGCGTTGGCAGGCATCATGGGGGGTAAACCCAGCGCAGTCAGCGATACTACGCAAGCGATCTTTTTAGAAAGCGCATTCTTTACGCCAGATGTGATGGCTGGCAAAGCCCGTCGTTTGGGGTTGAGCACCGACTCCTCTTACCGTTTTGAGCGCGGCGTGGATTTTGGTAACACACTGAATGCCCTTGAACGTGCGACGGCATTGGTGCTCGAAATTTGTGGTGGCCAGGCCGCCGCTGTCACCGCAGTGACTGCCGACTTGCCGGTACGCAATCAAGTCACCTTGCGCTATGCCTACCTGCTGTCAGTGTTAGGCATAGAAATCAGCCTGGCGCGTGTAGGGCAGTTGCTCACACAATTGGGTTTCAGCTATACCGAAAGCAATGGTGTGTTCCAGGTCAATGCGCCTAGCTTCCGATTTGATATCGCACGTGAAGAAGACCTGATTGAAGAAGTTGCCCGTTTGCATGGCTACGAGCATATCCCGGCACTGACCCCTGTGGCACCGCAAGGCATGCTGGCCTCGCCAGAAGCGCAGCGCAGCAAGCATTGGTTGCGCGATGTCATGGTTAATCAAGGCTATCAAGAAGTGGTCACCTACAGCTTTGTGGATGCAAGCTGGGAGCGTGATTTGTACGGGAATGAAGCACCGATTACACTTAAAAACCCGATTGCCAGCAATCTGAGCGTGATGCGCTCCGGTTTGTGGGGCGGTCTACTCGATGCCCTGGACTACAACCTCAAGCGTCAGCAAACCCGTGCCATGCTGTTTGAGCTCGGTGCGCGCTATGAACAAGGTAACCAGGGCTTTATCGAAACATTGACATTGTCTGGCCTGATCTATGGCAGCGTCCAGCCAGAACAATGGGCGACAGAAGCCCGTGCTTTTGATTTTTATGATGCTAAGGCCCACGTCGAGTCGCTGTTCGCGCAAACCGTGCGTTTTGTGGTTGAGCAGCATCCCGCCTTACATCCAGGCCAGTCAGCACGCATTTATCTGGGCGATCAAGCTGTAGGCTGGCTAGGTAAATTGCATCCGCAATGGCAACAACAGTATGGCCTGACCAGCGCCTGTTATCTGTTTGAGCTTGATGCGGCCGCTGCGCTGGCGACGCAAGTGCCGGCGTATAGCGAGGTAAGCAAGTTCTTACCTGTGCGCCGTGACCTTGCCGTGATTGTTGATCAAAATGTGTCAGCACAAACCATGATTGATGCCATTATTGCCGAGCAAATTCCGCAATTACAAACCCTAAAATTGTTTGATGTTTATCAAGGCAAAGGGGTGCCAGAAAACAAAAAAAGCCTTGCATTTCTTGTACTTATGCAAGATACTTGCAAGACAATGGTCGATGAGGAAGTCGATACAATCGTGGCGCGAATCCTCAATAACTGGTCATCCAATTTTGCTGCATCACTAAGATAGTATCACTTAGGGGCAACATCATTTAGGTAATTCATCAGGATAATGCCATTTAAATCATCATTGCATTACTCCAAGGATTAACAGTTGATACAACTCAAGCGTCATCTCGCATAATAAGAAGGTTCAGGGGATCGTTAATGACACTCACAAAAGCTGATTTAGCCGATTTGTTGTTCGAACAAGTAGGGCTGAACAAGCGCGAAGCCAAGGATATGGTCGAAGCGTTTTTTGAAGAAGTCCGGAATGCGCTAGAAGAAGGGGACAGCGTCAAACTATCCGGTTTCGGTAATTTTGAACTGCGTACCAAATCCGAGCGCCCAGGTCGTAACCCAAAAACCGGTGAAGAAATCCCGATTTCTGCACGCCGTGTGGTGACCTTTCATGCCAGCCAAAAATTGAAATTACGCGTAGAAGAACACTACGCAGAACATCCATTACAAGCACAAGCCTGATCTGATTACACCCTATGCTAGAAACGCAAAAAGTGTCGTTGCCCCCCATTCCCGCCAAGCGCTACTTCACGATTGGTGAAGTGAGCGAACTATGCGGGGTGAAGCCACACGTCTTGCGTTACTGGGAACAAGAGTTCACTCAGCTCAAGCCTGTCAAACGCCGCGGCAATCGTCGCTATTACCAGCATCACGAAGTCCTGCTGATCCGTAAAATTCGCGAACTCCTATACGAGCAAGGCTTTACCATCAGTGGCGCCCGCAATCGCCTGGATGGTGTGGAAGAAAAAGCAGATAAACCGCGCAGCAACACCGAATCAGCGGTTTCAAGCAGTCCACAATCTCAGGGCTTGATGGCAGAAGAAATATCGCAATCCGCTATTGATGTGGCGGCGCTTAGAGAACAAATTCAACAAGTGCTGCAATTGCTCAAAGTGCCTGCATAAGCGCACAACGTAGCCATAAAAACCGCATATTCTGCTTAGCGAATATGCGGTTTTGCTTTATAATGCCACCTTCTTTTTCAAACGGTTTTATCGTTTGATTTTGAATCTTCGGGGCGTAGCGCAGCCTGGTAGCGCACTTGCATGGGGTGCAAGGGGTCGCGAGTTCGAATCCCGCCGTCCCGACCAAACACATATCCAAGGTGGTTCAATACCATCCAAAGAATAGCCTTGAAACGACCTTTCAAGGCTATTTTTACGTATCAGCCATCCAAAGTAGTTCATTGATATCCACGAGTAAAGTGGGGTAAGTGACGGGGTAACAACACTTGGCCCCAGTGTGAGTTACCTCAACATTAGCAAGTGGTGGCGGCTCTAGTATCGCTTTGCAGCAAAAGAAAAGCTGCTTTCCCTAGGTACTTATCCAGATATCTCCCTATAGCAAGCCAATCAAGAGCGTGAAGAAGCCATAAAGCTAGTGGCTGAGGGCATGGATCCCAGCTTGGAGCAGCAGCGGAGCTGAGGCTTTTTATTGGGTTCAATCCAAGGGTCAGTTTAATTCGACAGTGTTGGTGGGGGAGTACTTTTTAAATAGTGATTCTGATTGCATCCAATCATCATTTGCAGTTCATCCTGGCTTGTTTCTGCATGCCTCAAGTCTTAAGAGTACTGCAGCACCTAATACTGAAGATTTACGTCATTTCAAGCTGTCAACAAGGTTGATCATGTGAGGAGATCAAACTCTCTGAGGCTGCGAAGATTGCGGCTTTAAGTCTGATCCAGATCGTCTTGGTTGTGCAATTAAACTGCGAGATCGGGGGTAATGGTTACGGGTACTTGAAGTTGTTGGCTGATGGTCCCAATATGGCGGGCCAGGGCTTCGTTGAGTGGCATCGGGCGGTTTAAGTAGAAGCCTTGTGCATAGGCGACGCCCATTTCTTTGAGGCAGTCCAAGGTGGCTTGGTCTTCAACATATTCTGCAATGGTCTTGATTTCCATGGATTGGGCAACGCTTTGAATGGCTTTGGCCATGGCTAAGTCTACCTTGTTGCTGGTGATGTCTTTGACATAGGCACCATCCATTTTGAGGAAGTTGACGGGCAGGTGCTTGAGGTAGCTGAACGAGGACATGCCGCTGCCAAAGTCATCCAGCATAAAACGTGTGCCCATTTTTTGTAGTTCTTTGATCAGTTTGATCGTGTTGTCGATATTGATAATTGCCGAGGTTTCAGTAATTTCAAAGCAGACATGGCCGGGCGAAATCTCGTAGGTTTCAAAGCAGTTTTTGATGTAGGGCAGTAGCTGTGGATCTCCAAGAGACATGCCCGAGAGGTTAATGCTGACAATAAACGGTTTGATGCTGGATTGCAGTTTGAACAGGGGTTGTAATGCCATAAAGGCATGTTGAATGACCCAGCGATCAATTTTGGTCATGAGATTGTAACGCTCTGCCGATGGCAGAAACTCGGCAGGCGGGATAATGCCGCCGTTTTCGTCACGCTTGCGGATCAGGATTTCATAGAAGGGGGGCAGTTCTTTTTGCTGTAGCGGAAAAATACCTTGGCAATACAATACAAATTCGTTGTGTTCGATGGCTTCGTT
This sequence comes from Methylophilus sp. DMC14, assembly GCF_056314085.1. Taxonomy (NCBI): domain Bacteria; kingdom Pseudomonadati; phylum Pseudomonadota; class Betaproteobacteria; order Nitrosomonadales; family Methylophilaceae; genus Methylophilus; species Methylophilus sp. DMC14. Next base: position 244,481 of record NZ_JBQUZA010000003.1, read on the forward strand.
GATGCGCAGTACCCACTCCATTTCTGCATGGCGCTTGAGCATCACGTCATCTTCATTATGGAACAGGTGAATCTGGTTGCGGCCGTTGTCTTTGGCAACGTAGCAGGCGGCATCCGCATGGCGCGTAATCTGGCCAACATCCTTGAGGTCTGCGGTGATTTCAACGATGCCTATGCTAATGCCTGTTTGAAATAGCCGACCTTCGTGCATGAAACGAAAGGCCTCGACCATTTGCCGCAGTTGTGCGGCGATTTCAATGGCTTTTTCAACCTGGCAATAACTCAGTAACAAGCCAAATTCATCGCCACCCAGGCGGGCAAAGGTGTCTTCGGCACGAATGCGTTGGCTCAGGATCATGCTGATCTGCCGTAGCATTTCGTCGCCCGCCAGGTGACCGCAGGTGTCGTTAATGACGCGGAACTGGTCGAGGTCCATGTAGCAGAAGACATGATTGGCACGATGCTGTTTGACGTCTTGCAAGGCTTGCTGCAACCTTCTTTCGAGTTCCTGTCGATTGACCAGTCCGGTTAGGGCGTCGTGCCGCGCCTGATAACGCAATTGCGCCTGTGCATCTTGAATGCGGTGACGCATGTCTGCCTCGACGTGCTGCATCTCACGCGAGATCTGGTTGATCGTACTTTGTAAGGATTTGATCTCTGGCAGGGTATTTTTAACCTGGCTGACCTGCTGGCTACCGATCACAAAGCGCTTGAGTGCCGCGGTCATATCGCGAATTGGCTGACTGATGGAGCGGCTGACCCAGCTGACAAGGATGGAACACAAGATCAGGGTCAGCGTGATATAGCCGACATTTTTAATAAATGCCTGCCTATGGTCTTCGATCAGGGCGGCTTTGTCTACGGATACAAATACATATCCCAAAAGCTGATGTGCGGGCGTGGTGGAAAACACTTTCACCATGGTGATGTCGTGCGTGGCTTGCTGCATCACCATCGTGTCTTGCTGGAGCAGGCCGTCTTGCATAGTGAAGACTGCACCTACATTGGCGATCGGTTGTTTATTGGCGTCTGCAATGATCAGGGAAAGATAGGGCTCGCGGTTAAGCTGGCTTGCTTTGAGCAAGCGATCAATATAAGGCTTGCCATGTAATTGATCTTGATTATGGATGACCGCAGACAAGAATTTTGCAGTGGTCAAGGCATGCTGACTGAGTTTTTCTTCTTCATGTTGCAGTTGCTCTTTAAAGTCAAACAACAGAAAAATGCAGGAAAGCGCGAAGACGGGGCCGATGACTAGAAGCAGTAGTCTGGACTGTATACTCAGGTTTTGGAAGAATTGCATGGATTCCAGGTCAAATACTAAATAACATCAGCACAAATACAAATGGGTTACACTGCCGTCGCCGGTGATTCATGACATCCCCCCCAATTTCGTGTATAAGTTTAATGTTTGTCACTGCAAAAATTGCTTACTCACGCGTGTTCAGCCTAGGTTTGACTCGTTCCGGTGACATCCGCAAGCATTCAAGTTTTCGATTCGTTCTAGTGTATTGGTTTTCTCATGATTCAGCAAATTTATATCACAGATTACTTGTCTGGAGCGGCTGCGCAGCCTGTTGCGCAAGTTGAATCACTCTTGAATCAGTGTCCGTCGTTGCAATATGCAAGCTGGCAAACAGTTGCACAACCACCCTTAAATACCTTATTTGCGCAGTTGGTCGCGTCTGATTCCCGTGCACCACACGCTCCAGTCAGTCGCGTATTGTCGTCAAGAATGGAGGAGACTGTCCTGCCGGCTTTTTGTCTGCTGCCTGTCCATTTGGCAATGCGACGTGATACGTTTAGTTTGCAGTCTGTCGTGCCCTTGTCGTCAGCGATTTATCAAACGCTCACAACGCGGCTACAAGCCCATTTTGCAGCAGATTTTGAGCTGCATATTGATTCAGGTCAGCGGTACTGGTGGGTACAACCTTTGCGACAGGTTCAGGTGCAGTGCCGCTGGCCACAGGATTGTTTGTTTCAGCAAGCCATGCACTGGCAGCCGCAAGGGCCTGATGCCGGCCTGATCCGGCAATGGGCCAACGAGATGCAAATGCTGCTGCATCAACTGGCCACCGAGCCATCCATGGCTGACTGGCCAGGAGCGCTCAACAGCCTTTGGTTTGCCAGCGTGGGCCCTGTGCCAGATTGGCAGCATGGGTTTGATTTGGTTGCCGGGCAAGGCGAGGTCTTTGCTGGGTTGAGTGCCTTGCAATTACCCAGATGCAAGGCGACCACGCTGGCTGAGGTGATGCAAATGCCGCGTACGCAACAGGCGCTGTGGATCACCGATGAACTTGAAACGCTGGATTGGCCTGCGCTCAATCAGGCCTTGCAAGCTGGCACGCTTCAAGCACTTCACATCGTGCTCCCGTTTGCTGAACGTAGTGTACAGATTCATTACCAGAAACGTCCGCGCTGGCATTTCTGGCGCAAGCCCACCACGTTAAACAAGCTATTGCAGCAACTCGAGCAATCGCTATCTTCCGCCACTGAGCAAGCGGGATTCAACCCATGAAGATTCAACAGAGAGCTTATGACATCGCTGCGCTGGAGGGCTTGCAAGCGCAGGGCTTGCCGCCATTAATGGCGAGATTGCTCGCAGCGAGAGGCGTGACAAGTGCTGACTGGAGCCTGCAAGACATGCCGCATCTGCTTAAACCGGAGGCCTTGACCGGCGCAGCGGAAATGGCAAGGCAATTGGCTGATGCGATTGCGCAACAACAGCGCATTTTAATCATCGGCGATTATGACGCGGATGGCGCAACAGCGACCAGTGTTGCTATGCGCGGCTTGCGCATGATGGGCGCCGAGGTCGATTTTCTGGTGCCCAACCGGTTTGAATATGGCTACGGACTCACGCCGGAAATTGTCGCACTGGCAGCCACGCGGCAGCCGCAGGTGCTGCTGACCGTGGATAACGGCATCGCCAGTATAGATGGCGTGGCCGCGGCCAAGGCACTGGGCCTACGCGTTCTGATTACCGATCATCATTTGCCCGCCGAGCAAACGCCTGCTGCAGATTGCATCGTGAATCCCAACCAGCGTGGCTGCGGTTTTCCTAGCAAGCATCTGGCTGGCGTCGGCGTGATGTTTTATGTGCTGATTGCCTTGCGTGCCGAGCTCAAGCAGCGCGGCCAGTTGGCTGAAGACCAAGTCCACTTGGGGCGCTTGCTCGATCTGGTCGCGCTGGGCACCGTCGCAGACCTCGTGCGGCTGGATGCCAATAACCGTATTCTGGTCAGGCAAGGCCTCAAGCGTATCCGTCAGGGCCAAGCCTGCCCTGGCATTCAGGCCATTCTTAAGCTCGCCGGGCGTGATCCGCAACAAGTGAGTGCGCAAGATTTGGGCTTTTATGTCGGCCCACGTCTGAATGCTGCTGGTCGCCTTGATGATATGACAATAGGTATTCGTTGTTTGCTGGCCGAGACGCCGCAAGAAGCCATGCAATATGCGCAGCAGTTGCATCGCCTCAATGCCGAGCGCAAGCAGATTGAAGCTGAGATGCAATTCGACGCCATGGCCGATTTAACGCAGGATTTCAGGCCAGAGCAATACACGATTAGCGTATTCCAGCCAGACTGGCATCAGGGGGTGATTGGTATTCTGGCATCACGCATCAAAGAGCGCTTTCACCGCCCCGTCATTGTCTTTGCCGATGCCGGAGACGGCCTGATTAAAGGGTCCGGCCGCTCGATAGCCGGCTTGCATTTGCGCGATGCACTCGACTTGGTGACCAAGCAGCAGCCCGACCTCATCGTCAAGTTTGGCGGCCATGCCATGGCGGCCGGCTTGAGTGTCCGCGCTGAAGATTTTGCGCGCTTTCAGCAGGCGTTTGAGCAGGTCGTGCAAAGCCTGATCAGCGCAGAAGTCTTGCAAGAGATGCTGGAAACCGATGGCGGGCTTGCGCTCACTGAGATGTCTTTGCAGACCGCAGAATTACTGACCCAGCATGTCTGGGGCCAAGGCTTTCCACAACCGGTGTTTTATGATCAGTTTGACGTCTTGTCACAAAAATTATTGGCCGAAAAGCACTTAAAACTGCGCCTGCAAAAACACAACCAGCAATTTGATGCCATTTATTTTCAGCACGCTGAACCGTTGCCAGAACAAGTCGAACTTGCCTACTCGTTACAAGTGAATGAGTACAACGGTAACCGTAGCTTGCAATTACAAGTGGTGCATGCAGTTGTTTGAAAAGCTTGCTGATTGATGACTTTAAAAATTACAAAGCGTTATGTGATCAACTTGTTGCATCCCCTTGGCTGTTAGTTTTCATACGGCGGGCTGTAAACGAGTCCGCCCTACGCGGGCTCACCCCATCAACCAATGCAGCTTTTGCATGACCCTTATATAATGCGTAACGGATTTATTGTTGAAGGTGTTTTGGCTGGTAAGACTATGCCAAAAGGTTGGGTGTACCCACCCACAAATATCAACTATAAAAAGGCAGGCCCACAGTAAAGGTTAAAAATGAATAAAACAGAACTTGAGATAAGTAAGCTTATAAAGCCAACTTTAGAGGCTGAGGGATTCGCGCTTAAGAAAGACTGGAATAGTTTCGTCAGATACACGGATTATGGATTTGATGATTTTATGATAGTTGATCAAGGACACTTGGGGTCTGGTTATAAAACTATAGGTTGTGCATTTGGTGTGCGTCATGACGTCATCCAAAATTTGTTTAACTCAATGGGTCTTATCTATGGTGAAGAGGCACAAAAACAGAATGTCACACTTGCTCTTTCTTTTCCCTTTATACCTTGGCAAAGCAGAGAGTCAGAGTTGAAAATTTATCCAGAAACCCGCGCTGAAGATATACAGAAAGTCGCGCAGATAATCACAAATGCTTTTAAGCAGCACGCTTTGCCCTTTTATGCAAAATATGCTGATTTGAGGGCAGTTGAAGCAAAAATAAATGACTCACCAATGGCTAACCTTTGGCCCTACACAGCCGGTGGAGTAGACCCTACCATTCAGGTCATCATTAGTTTGCTCTGTGCAAAAGCAGTGAATCCGAATCGTTATGATTTGATAAAAGAAGTGTTCACCGATAAATATATCGAAAATGATACTGTGCCAGATGCATATTCAGAAAGATGGATAGCCATGCTGTACAAAATAGATGCAATAAATCTCTCATTTGGTGAGAAGGTTTGAAAACCTATTGGTGAAGGGGAATAATTGGGGTCAGAGTAAAAATAAAAAAGTCAGGCCCCGTAGGGCGTACCCGCCTGCGGTTCGCCGTATAAATGGCTAGCTACGCCCAGTACGCAATTTCAAATTTGCTTGTCTGAATCAATGGGGTCAGACTCGATTGATTTAGTCGGATTAATTTACTATCGTGCATCTATCTGTGTTTTTTAAGAGCGGTATCTGCCATGGCCCGACTCCCTCGTTTTGTTTTGCTTGGTCACCCACAACACGTTATTATCCGAGGCAATAACCGCGCCGCAGTCTTTGCTGCGGAAGAGGATTATCAATTCTTCTTAGATAAATTGGCAGACGCGGCCAAAAAGCATCAATGCGATATTCACGCCTATGTATTAATGACCAATCACATACATCTGTTAGCCACACCCCACAAAGAAGATGGGCTTTCCAAAATGATGCAAATGTTGGGGCGTTACTATGTGCAGTACTATAACTACACCTACAAGCGCAGTGGCACTTTATGGGAAGGTCGTTACAAAGCCAGCCTGATCGACAGCGAACAATATGCGCTGCTTTGTTATCGCTATATAGAGCTGAATCCAGTAAGAGCCAATATGGTCGGCCATCCTGCTGAATATCCCTGGAGCAGTTATTGTGTAAATGCCTTGGGGCAGCATGACCCAATCGTGACGCCGCATGCGATGTATTGGGCCTTGGGCAATGATGATGGACAAAGGCAATCACACTATCGAAGCCTGTTTGATGGGCAGGTAGACGAGATCAGTCTGGAGCAAATACGTGAAGCGACCAATAAGGCGTGGGTGTTGGGCAGTGACTATTTCAAACAAAGTATCGCTAGCCAATTAAATCGACGGTCGTATAAGATGGCTAAAGGCGGGGACAGGAAATCTAGTGAGTTTCAAAAGTTAAAGAGTGGAATCAATCGAGTCTGACCCCATTGATTTTGCTGGGGATTCAAAACCGGCATTCAGTGCGACATCAATAATTGTTACAGAATCTTGAAAAGCGACCTTAAACGAAGCTTGTTTTAATCGAAGCAGTAATACATACCGAGCGACATTAATACCAACATAATCGTCAAATTGCCGATGGAAATGGAATTTAGAGAAGTGAGCAATAGCGCAAAGTTGATCCACATTTAACGGCTTATCAAGATTATGCTCAATGTAATTGAGCACCTCTTGAAATCGTGCAGCGTACAACTTTTCTTTTTGCTTGTTCATGTTTTTTCCTTATCCACGAACAGGAGTATGCTTATTTATATGAAGTAAAGCCTGACGAAAATTGCTAACTTCACAATATTTTTATAAGCTGATTCCAATTCTTGACGCTGGCTTGTACATGTCAATAACCCAGCAAGCGTAGCCTGTACTGAGTATGGCGACACTTGCACAAGGCGCAGGGCGCTGAATGTTACTTTGCTTTAGTCAACAGTCATTGGACTCGAAGTAAAATGAAGTTTTATCTATCATTACTCAACGTCAGTTCAATGACCAAAGCATTTGCCCAACTGTCTGTCCTCAGCATAATGCGATACAAGCCGTGTTGCGTCTTAGTTTACGCACTAAGTGCGAAATGCATATGGTGTAAAGCCTCTAATTATCTTGCTAAAGCCGCTGGTATCATTTCTGGGTAGGGGGGCTGTGGCTACGTTAAACCAGCTTTAGGCCCTTTACCCTAAATCAGTTAAAATAGAGCCTTCATTCAAGAGGTTGAAGTATGGCCCGTCCGTTTAAAGCTCCCAAAAGTCCGATTCGTCCGCCACGTGCACCCAAAGTTACTCCGCCCGCAGTAGAGGATGGCGAAGAAGGAGTGCCAGCGCCGCGTGAAGGGCAGCGCTTGCATAAACTGCTGGCGATGGCCGGGTTTGGCTCACGTCGCGACATGGAGGCTTTGATCGAAACCGGCCGCATTACCATTAATGGCCAGGTGGCGCAGGTGGGTGCGGTGGTTGATGAGCATGATGTGGTGCGCATGGATAGCCGGATTCTGCATTTGCCGTTTGAGGCGGAGTTACCGCAAGTATTGCTGTACCACAAGCCGGAAGGCGAGATTGTGAGTCAGGATGACCCGGAAGGGCGTGCCACGGTATTTGACAAGCTGCCACGCATCAAACAGGGTAAGTGGATTGCCGTTGGGCGTCTGGATATGAATACCAGCGGTTTGCTGATGTTTACTAACTCCGGCGAGTTGGCTAACCGGTTTATGCATCCACGCTATGAGGTGGAGCGCGAATATGCGGTGCGTATTCTGGGGGAGCTGACTGAAGAACAGATGGCGCAACTCAAACACGGCATTGAGCTCGAAGACGGCCCAGCCAACTTTGAAAGTATTTTCCCTAACGGGGGCGAAGGCGCCAACAAGTGGTACCAAGTGGTGATTAAAGAGGGCCGTAACCGTGAAGTCCGTCGCCTGTTTGAGGCATTTCACCTGCCTGTGAGCCGCCTGATGCGTGTGCGTTTCGGCCCAGTTGCGTTGCCGCCCCGCCTCAAGCGCGGCACCATGCTCAAGCTGGAACAAAAACAGGTGGTGGCTTTGCTGGAGTGGGCAGGCTTGCCTGTGCCGCGCAAACCGCTCAAGCAAATGAGCCCGCATGACCGTGACCGTGCGACGCGCGTGTTTACGCCTAAAGTACGCAAGCAGCGCCGTAGCTTGCTGGATACTGTGAATAATCCCGTTGATACGCAGCAAGAGCGTCCTGCACGCGCGCCAACTGGCAACCGTCGTATTCGTCAGGATTCAGATTTGAAGCAGGCCTCCATGCAAAATGCGCGTATCAATAGCGGTGCTAAAAAACGCACTGACCGTAATCGGGGGCGTGGTTAATCTGCGCGTCGTGTGTTGACGGAAAAGCCGATCGCATGACTGACAGTCGTATGCAAGAAACTCTGGTCACTCACCGATATCCGCGTGTGCTGTCCATCGCTGGCTCTGATAGTAGTGGTGGTGCCGGAATTCAGGCCGACCTCAAAACATTCTCTGCCCTTGGTTGCTATGGCATGACGGCCATTACCGCGCTGACGGCGCAAAATAAGCAAGGGGTGCGCGCCATTCATAGCGTGCCGGTCAGCATGTTGCGTGACCAGATTGATGCGGTGGTCGAAGATATCGGTGTCGATGCCGTCAAGATCGGTATGCTGCATTCTCCTGAAGTGGTGGAGGCGGTGGCACAAGCGCTGGATGCCCATGGTCTCAAGCAAGTGGTGCTGGATCCGGTGATGGTGGCAGCCAATGGTGCCAAACTGATTTCTGATGAGGCGATTGCCGTGCTGGTATCCGAGTTGTTTCCACGGGCTTTGGTGGTGACCCCGAATCTGGATGAGGCGTCGTTGTTGCTGGGCCGTCCGCTGACGCAAAGCGATGCACTTGCCGAGGCCGCGCAAGCCTTACTTGCACAAGGCGCGCATGCCATCTTGCTCAAAGGGGGGCATCTGCCTGGCCATGAAGTGCTGGATATTCTGGTGCAAGCCCATGCCAATGGGCAGGACAATGTAATCCAGCGCTTGCATTCAGTGCGTATTTCTACCCATAACTTGCATGGCACCGGATGTACGCTTTCATCCGCGATCGCTGCCTATCTTGCCTTGGGCTGTAACCTGTCAGAGGCTGTGTTGGCGGCCAGAACCTATGTGCGCGGTGCCTTATATGCGGGCTCGCATGTGCGCACAGGCGAGGGCGTCGGACCACTCAATCATGGCTTTGCACCCGAAGCAATGAAGGTTTACGGCGAATAGCGTTTAATCGCTACCAAGCCAAGAAGAACAGCGTAGACCTCAGTATTGCTGTGTGCCTGCGCTGATAACACGTTATTCAGTGTGCAGCCCGGCTTCCAGCAAGTCTTCTTTAGTGAGCATAAACACAAACTGGTCGCCGCCGCTGGTATCCAGCCAGGTAAGGGGTAAGTCTGGATAGGCTTCATGCAAGGCGTCACGGTTGTGGCCGATTTCTACCACTAGCACGCCGCCATCATTCAAGTATTCAGCTGCCTGCGTCAGCAGTACGTGGGTATGGTCCAGCCCGGCAACGCCGCTGCCCAAAGCCAGTTGCGGCTCTTTGCGGTACTCTTCTGGTAACTCAGCCATGCTAGGGGCATCTACATAAGGCGGATTGCTGATAATCACGTCATATTTACGGCCTTTGAGTGCGGTAAACATATCGGATTGCACCGCTTGCACCTGATGTTCAAGGCCGTAGCGCTGGATGTTGATATTACAGACCTCAATGGCATCCGGGGAGATATCCACCACATCAATATGCGCATTGGGAAAGGCCTCGGCCAGTAACACGCCCAGGCAGCCCGAGCCGGTACAAATATCCGCTGCGGATTCCACCATTTCCGGAAACTCAACCCAAGGCTGCAAGCCATCTTCCAGCAATTCGGCAATAAATGAGCGTGGCACGATGACGCGTTCATCGACGTAAAACTTGAACCCGCGCAGCCAGGCTTCATTCACCAGGTAGGCGGTTGGCGTATGTTCTGTGACCCGCTTGTCGATCAAGGTTGCCAGGTGCTGGCTTTCCTCTGTAGTTAAACGCGCATCCAGAAAGTTATTCAGGGTGTCATGCGGCAAATGCAGTGCGCTCATGATCAGCCAGACAGCTTCGTCATAGCTGTTATCGGTGCCATGACCATAAAAAATGTCAGAGTTTTCAAAACGGCTGACGGCATAGCGCAGCCAGTCGCGGATGGTATGTAGGTTAGTTGTCATGGTTTTAATTTACCGCCGATAAACGCAGATAAACGCCGATACGAAGAGGTGTCGATTCAGAACTGATTGACGATTCTCTTGATATCCACTTTTGCTCTGCCAAAATTAATAAGTAGGCATACTTTCAAATGGGTCGCTTTAAGGTAATTCATGCATTGTGACTGGTGTTCTGGTGAGAGTGCATTGCATGCTTTCAATTCTAAAATGATGCATTCATTCACCAAGATGTCGACAAAATACTCACCAACCATAGTATTTTTGTAATAAACCGCGACCGGATATTGAGCTTTTGCAGTCAGGCCTGCACTCCTCAATTCCAATAGCAGAGCATTTTCATATACTTTTTCTAAAAAACCACACCCAAGATAGTTACTGACTGCATATACACAACCGATAACTCTACCGGTGAGTGCGTCAAGTGCCAGTCTTTCTTGATCGGCGTTCATTAGCGTTTATCGGCGGTTAAATCAACCCAGCAACAATAATTCCATGGTGCGCTTGTAGGTTTCCTTGAGAGGCTCGATATCGGCCACGGCGACGCATTCGTTCAATTTATGGATGGTGGCATTCAACGGCCCGAATTCAATCACTTCTTTGCAGATATCGGCAATAAAGCGCCCATCGGAGGTACCGCCAGTGGTAGACAGCTCGGGCGTGACCCCGTAACTCTGCACAATCGCGTTGCTGATAGCTTCTACCAGCTTGCCGCGTGGCGTGATATAGGACTGGTTATGTTCCCAGTCCAGGCTGTATTCAAAGCCGTGGCTGTCCAGAATCGCGTGGACGCGCGTACGCAAACTTTGTTCAGAGCTGCCTTGCCCATCCACTTCAGGGCAGTAGCGGAAGTTAAACAATATCTCGACATGCCCAGGCACCACATTGGTCGCGCCGGTGCCGCCGTTGATGTTAGAAATCTGCCAGGAAGTCGGCGGAAAATATTCGTTGCCGTTGTCCCATAAGGTTTCAACCATGTCTTTAATGGCCGGTGCCGCCAGATGAATCGGGTTTTTCACCAGATGCGGATAGGCAATATGGCCCTGAATGCCTTTGACGATGAGTTTGCCGGACAGGGAGCCGCGTCTGCCATTTTTAATCATGTCACCGACCACTTTGTTGCTGGTGGGCTCACCCACAATGCAGTAATCAAAGCTTTCGCCGCGGGCTTGCAACGCCTCCACCACTTTGACAGTGCCCTCAATCGCAATGCCTTCTTCATCTGAGGTGATCAGCAGGCCAATCGAACCAGGATGGTCAGGATGTTCGGCGATAAATTCTTCGATGCTGGTGATAAACGCAGCGAGCGAGGTTTTCATGTCTGCCGCGCCGCGTGCATACAGCATGCCGTCTTTAATTGTAGGCTCAAACGGTAGCGTATGCCATTGGTCCAACGGGCCAGTGGGGACGACATCGGTATGGCCGGCAAACACGATCAGTGGGCCGGTGGTGCCGCGTCTGGCATAAAAGTTATCGACCTCGCCAAAACGCATGCGCTCAATCTTGAACCCCAGTGGCGCCAGGCGGGCAATCATGGCCTCCTGACAGCCAGCATCTTCTGGCGTCAGCGAGCGGCGTTTAAGCAAATCAATGGCAAGATCCAGTGTTTTTGACATAGTGGTTATTCTTGAGCAAACAGTTGGCGGTAATCGGCTTCATTAAAACCGAGGGCGATGATTTTATCGGCGTTGACCAATACCGGGCGTTTAATCACCGAGGTTTTGGACTGCATCAGGGCAAGTGCAGAGGCAGCATCTACCACGCTATTTTTTTCCGGTTCTGCCAAATTACGCCAGGTCATCCCGCTGCGGTTCACCAGTTTTTCCCAAGGATATTGTTGCAGCCAGGCTTGGCCGGTGACGCTATCCAGGCCCTGTTTCTTGAAGTCGTGAAATTCGTATGCAATGGCGTGTTGGTCCAGCCAGTCACGCGCTTTTTTGACGGTATTGCAATTGGGGATGCCGTATAGTTTCATGGCTGATCATCAAGCTAAAAAACTTATTTTACCAGCCACGGCAGATGGCGTCGCCATTTATTGCGGTGTTCACATAACCTCAGAACAGGTTTTGGGTTGCTGACTGCGATTGCAGTTTGCTGAATACATCAAACAGGTATTGTTGCTCTACCGGTTTTGAGAACAGGAAACCCTGCATTTGGTCACAGCCGATGTTGACCAGCGCTTTGCGCTGTTCCTCGTCTTCCACGCCTTCGGCGACGACGTTCAGATTGAGTGCATGCGCCAGTTTGACGATAGCCTCAACAATCGAGAGCGAGGTGTGCGAAACCGCCACGTTTTTGGTCAGGGAGCGGTCCAGTTTGACTTCGCTGACTTCCAGGTCCTCTAAATGTGTGAGGCTGAACGGATGCAAGCCAAAATCATCCAGCGAGATTTTAAGGCCCTGCTGTTTAAATTGGCGCAAGGTGTCCTTGAACTGGCCCTGATGATGAATGGCGTTGGTTTCAGACACTTCCAGAATGAGGTTGCGGGATTCTACGGCATGCGCTTCAAGAATCGATTGAATCAGCGCGCCCAACTGTTTGTTGCGGAACTGCTGGTTGGACATATTGACTGAAATGCTTAGGTCTATGCCGCGATCGCGTGCCTGGCTAATCGTGCGGCAGGCCTGGGAGATGACCCAGGCGTTGATTTCTTCAATCATGCCAAAGCGCTCCGCCGCCTCAATAAAACTGTTGGGGGAGAGCAGTCCGCGGGCCGGATGCTGCCAGCGTAACAGCGCTTCGGCACCATGGACCATGCGCGTGATGGCATCCACTTTGGGCTGAAACAGTAGCCTGAACTCTTGCTCGCTAATGGCTTGCTTGAGCTCAATACGGGTTTGTTGCATCTCGTCAGAGGCTTGCTCGATCTCGGCATCAAAGAATCGATACTGGTTTTTGCCGTTTTCCTTAGCCTTGTACATGGCGGCGTCTGCATTCAGTTTGAGTTTTTGCAGGTTGCCGTCTTGTGGATACATCGATACGCCCACCGAGCACGAAATCTCAATCACGTGATCTTCAATCACAAACGTTTCGCGTAACGCATCCACCACACGCTGAATCACGGTGACCACGCTCTGGTGATTTTCAATCTCACTCAATACGGCAATAAACTCGTCGCCACCGGCACGTGCCACATAATCACAATTGCGGATGGCATTGCTGATACGCTTGGAGACTTCAATCAGCAGCAAATCGCCAATATGGTGACCAAACTGGTCATTGACCGGTTTGAAGTGATCCAGGTCGATATAAGCCAGGGCCAGCGATTCCCCGTTACGGTCACAGCGCTTGGCACTCAGGATCAGGTGCTGGTTCAAGGCATCCCGGTTGGGCAGGTGTGTGAGCGGATCATAGGCCAGGAATTTTTTATTGACGGTTTGCGTATTGCGGAAGGTCAGTTTGCTTTGCGCTAGATCGATATTGCGCTCATAAAAAATCACCAGAATAAACGAGGTGATAAATAAAAAGACCGGGACCAGAACCAGCAGCAGCATTAAATAATTATCGGCTTGATCGCTGGGCTGCCCAATCAGCATATTGTTATGCACAATACTGAGGTTGATGGCCGTGTGCGAGGCTAAAAAACCCAATGCAATTTCTATCGAAAACATCCACTTCAAACGTTTTTCGAGTTTGCCGCTATAGCCTTTGAGCCAGAGGATGGTGACAATTGCCAGGGCTGCGGTCAGGCAAGCCAGGAACAGGGAAAACAGGGCGGTCCAGCTGTCTATGCGGATATTGATGGCCCCGGCACTGATCTGATAAAAATAAGACAGCAGGTAGCCACTAATGCCGGTGGCCGTAGAAGCGGAGAGCAGATCACGTAAGGGCAGTCTTTTTTTATGGACCGTTTTGAGGATAGCGGCGGCCAACAGATAGCTGCACAGCATGCAGCCAATCAGGTCGATGGGATGTTGGCTAACCTTAGGGATATTATCTGCGAGAAACTGGTAGCCAGCATGCAGGCTGAAGATACCAGCTGCCATGACGACGGCATATTTTTTGAGCATGAAGTCATGCTCTTTGGGAGTGGCAACACGCAAACGATCAACCAGTTTGAACGCAAAAAAGCATCCAACGACGCTGGATGTAAAGAGTGCGACCAATAGCATTTGCGTTGTTATCATAAGTAATTGCACGTTTATTTTGATTGTTTAATGTGTGGCACGACTACTTGTTCTTTGTGCTTGCTCTGTATTGCTCATTGCTTTACTGCTGGGATTGCTCGGACTACTGACTCTCCAACGGGTTAACACTCAACTATTCAAGAATGCTCACGCTGTCTTGCTTGCGGGACATCTTTACGGTATTTAGAGTCACTTCTTTATCGGAACTGGCGCGCAATAACTTGAGCAGGCCGGTTGAAGTGACTCTTTATTTTATTTCGGCAGGCGTATTAAATGCCGCGCAACAACTCGTTGATGCCAACTTTACCCAAGGTTTTGGCATCCACTTTTTTCACGATGACGGCGCAATACAGGCTGTACTTGCCATCGCTGGAAGGCAGGTTGCCTGAAACGACCACAGAGCCTGCAGGCACGCGACCATAATGCACTTCGCCGGTTTCGCGGTCATAGATTTTAGTGGATTGGCCGATGTAGACGCCCATGGAAATCACGCAGTTGTCTTCAACCACCACGCCTTCAACCACTTCTGAGCGCGCGCCGACGAAGCAGTTATCGCCAATGATGGTTGGACCGGCTTGTACAGGTTCCAGCACGCCACCAATGCCAACACCGCCGGACAAGTGCACATTTTTACCGATTTGTGCGCAGGAACCTACGGTTGCCCAGGTGTCTACCATGGTGCCTTCACCAACGTAGGCGCCAATGTTGACGTAAGACGGCATCAAGACAGCATTTTTTGCAATGAAAGAGCCTTTGCGCACAATGGCGTTAGGCACCACGCGGAAGCCACCTGCCTTGAAATCTTCTTCGGTGTAGTTGGCAAATTTTGGATCCACTTTGTCGAAGTAGCGGGTGACGCCATCATCCATCAAATAGTTGTCTTTAAGGCGGAAGGACAGCAAGACCGCTTTTTTGATCCACTGATGCGTTTCCCATTGCTGGCTATCGCCAATCCGGGTAGCCACACGCAGTTTGCCCGCATCCAGATCATCCAGAATAGAAGCCACGGTGGCTTTGACGTCTGCCGGAGCATTGGCAGGGTTGATGTTGGCGCGGTCTTCAAAGGCCGCTTCAATAATGCTTTGACGTGGATCCATAATCTTCTCTTGTTCGATTGAAAAACAGTAAACCCGAAATTTTAACCTAATTTTGAAAGGGCAGGGGCCGTCGATGAAAGACGGCCCTTTACGCCAGCACTTACTTGCCTTTGGCAGCTAAGTAGAGCGGCATGACCTTGGGCACCAGTGCCTGCAGGTCTTTAATACGGTTTTCACTGGAAGGGTGCGTACTTAAGAATTCGGGGGGCGCTTCCTTGTTGGCCGCCATCATTTTCTTCCATAAGCTGACTGCGGCTTCCGGGTTGTACCCGGCGCGCGCCGCCAGCTCCAGCCCTATGCGATCCGCTTCACGCTCCTGTTCACGGCCATTGGGCAAGGAGAAGAACAGCTGGCTGCCCATGCTGGCGCCTTGTGCCGCCATATTGCCAGCGGTGCCGCCTATGTAGGCCGCGAGTGCCTGTAAACCGAACTGCTGTACATAGGCTTGTGACATACGCTCACGGCCATGCTCACGCAAGGCATGCGAGATTTCGTGACCAATCACCGCGGCTAACTCATCATCGGTGGCATTCAGTTTTTCGGCTAGACCGGAAAACACCATGATCTTGCCGCCAGGCATGCAATAGGCGTTGAGTTGGTCATTTTTTTCAACATTGATTTCCCATTTCCATTTGGTGGCATCTGGCCGGAACACGCCGACCTGGGCGATCAGGCGGTGAGAAATGGTAGTCACGCGATTCAGCAAGGCCTTATCCGCGTTAAGGGTATGGTTCTTTTGCGCATCTTGCAGGGTTTGCGTATACGATTGCGCAGACATTTTATCCACGGTCGCTGAGGGTAACAGCAAGAGCTGGCTACGCTGTACACCCGAGACACTATTGTTGGTGGTGCTGGCGCAGGCAGACAACAAGGCGCACAGGCAGGCAATCCCCAGGGTTTTGATGGTCGGCATGTGTTTCTCCTCTTGTATCTAGGTCACTTATTGGCAGTGACCATTCATTTTTATGATCATTCCATTCAGGTGCTGCGATCAGTCTACCCATTCAGTGCGGAATGCATGTCGTTGCTGATCGCTGAATCCTGGTTCTTAAGTATCAGTCATTCCGGTCAAATTTTGACTTGCGAGCCTAGCTCTACCACCCGGTTAGGTGGTAATTTGAACTGGTTGGTAATCGACTCTGCCGTTCTAAACAAGCCAATAAAGATTTTTTTACGCCAGAACGCCATGCCAGGTTTATCCGAGGCCAGCAGGATTTCCTTGCCGATAAAGAACGAGGTATCCATGGTGTCCAGCGTGAGGCCAAAGGGCTCGGTCAATGGCAGGTCACGTGGCAAGTCTGGTTCGTCCATATAACCGTAACGCAAGGTCACGCGGTAAAAACCGTAAGGCAGCACCTCCATCGAGGCGCGCTCTTCCAGCGTGGTGTAGGGGTAATCAACAAAACGCACCGTCAGGATCACCACTTTGTCATGCAGTACCTTGTTGTGTTTGAGATTATGCAGTAGCGCATGCGGCACACCATCCGGGTTGGGCGTCATAAACACGCCTGCACCATTGACGCGGGCGGGCGGGTGCGCCCCAATCGCTTGCACAAACGGGATCAGCTCCATGGATTCGGACTTGAGAATTTGGTAAAGCAGTCTGCGCCCGGTTTTCCAGGTACGCATCAGCGTGAAGATGATGATGCCGATCAATAAAGGCACCCAGCCACCATCCGGGATTTTGAGAATGTTGGCCGCAAAAAACGAGAGGTCAATGACAAGAAATAGAGAAATCAGGCAGGCCGTTTTGAGTTTGCTCCAGCCCCACAGGTGGTGGAACACCACGGCCGCCAGCAAGGTTGTGATGACCATATCGCCGGTGACGGCAATACCGTAGGCTGCCGCCAGGTCACCAGAGCTGCCAAAAATCAGCACCAGGCCCATGACTGCGACCATCAGGCCCCAGTTGACGCGCGGCATGTAGACCTGGCCCTCTGTTTGCTCTGAGGTGTGCGAAACATGCATGCGCGGAATAAAGCCAAGTTGCAACGCCTGGCGCGAAACAGAGAACGCGCCGGTAATCACGGCCTGGGAGGCAATCACGGTCGCCAGGGTTGCCAGGATAATCAGCGGGAACAAGGCCCAGTCTGGGGCCAGGTGGTAAAACGGGTTTTGAATGGACTCTGGCTCGGCTAGGATAAGTGCGCCTTGCCCAAAGTAGTTGCAAATCAGTGCAGGCAACACGAACAAAAACCAGGCCAAGCGAATCGGTTTACGGCCAAAGTGACCCATGTCGGCATACAAGGCTTCGGCACCGGTCACGGCCAGGACCACCGCACCGAGCGCAATAAACGCAATTTTGGGCTGGGTGGCAAAAAACTGATAAGCGTAGAAGGGGCTTAAAGCCTTAAGAATTTCGGGGTGATGACTGATGTTGAGTATGCCCAAAATGCCTAATACCGAGAACCAGGTCAGCATGATAGGACCAAAAAAAGCACCGACGACAGCGGTGCCTTTGCTTTGTGCCCAGAACAGTACAAACAGGACGCACAAAGTAATGGGGACGATCCAGCTATCCAGTTGCGGTGCTGCCACCTCTAGGCCCTCAACCGCTGAGAGCACGGAAATGGCGGGGGTGATCATGCCGTCAGCATAAAACATGCAGGCCCCGATAATACCTAGCAGCATGATGCGTTTGCGCTGGTCGGGTTCGCCGCCCGCATAACGGCTGGCCAAAGATAGCATCGCCATGATGCCGCCTTCGCCACGGTTATCTGCCCGCATGATAAAGGCCACATATTTGAACGACACAATCAGCAATAGCGCCCAGGTGATCAGCGACAAGATGCCGTAGACATTGGCTTGTGTCAGTAACAGCGGGTGGTGCCCGACTGCAAAGACTTCTTTCATGGTGTAAAGCGGGCTGGTGCCAATGTCACCGAAAACGACACCTAGCGCGGCGAGAGCCATGGTATGGAGCGCCGTTTGCTGATTTTTTGTATGGTCCATTGTGTGAACAGCTAAAGACAAACGATTATTATCGGGTAATTTTAGAGCTTCACCAAAGATTTTGACGCAAATTATCTTGAAGACCTAAATGCATGTGGACGATTACACGAAAAGTGGAGCGCTTAGTCGGGGCTGATTTGCGTCACCACTACCTCTGCCTGACCTTGATGCAAGGTCAGTTTCAAGGGCGTCTGCAGACTCAGTTCACTGGCAGTGGTCACTGCGCGGCCATCGGCTTTTTGCACAATGGCATAGCCCCTGGCCAACACCTGATGCGGGTTGAGTTGTTGCAGGCTGGCGGACAGGTATTGCAGTTTGCGTTGTTGCGTTTGTAACCCTTGCTGCATGGCCAGTTGCAGTCTGTGTTGCCATTGCTGCAGACCGCGGCGCTGTTGTTGCAGATGCTGGGTGGGGGAGATCAGGCGTCTGGACAAATAGTCCAGGGTCTGGCTTTGCTGGCGCAAGCAAGATTGCATGGCCCGGCCCAGCCTTGATTGTAATTGCCTGAGTTGATCGCGAAGTTGCGCCTGATCCGGGCAGGCCAGTTCGGCTGCCGCTGTCGGTGTGGCCGCGCGCAAGTCAGCGACAAAATCGGCAATGGTGAAATCTGTTTCATGGCCCACCCCGCTAATGGTCGGCAGGCGACAAGCGGCGATTGCGCGTGCAACCACCTCTTCATTAAATGACCATAAGTCTTCTATGCTGCCACCACCGCGGCAAATCAGCAGCGTATCCACCTCTTGCCGCTGATCAGCCAGATGAATGGCTTGCGCAATCAGTTCGGCAGCGCCTTTGCCTTGCACCGGCGTCGGGTAGATGATGACAGACATGGCCGGCGCACGGCGGCGGATGGCGGTTAACACATCGCGTAAGGCGGCGGCATCCGCTGAGGTCACCACGCCTATGCGTTGCGGATTGGCTGGAATGGCTTGTTTACGCTCGGCAGCAAACAGCCCTTCGTTTTGTAAGCGTTGCTTGAGTTGTTCATAAGCTTCATACAATTTGCCCAGGCCAGCGGGCTGGATAAATTCCACTGTCAGTTGCACATCGCCTCTGGCTTCATACAACGTGATCGTGGCACGCGCCTCAATCAGGTCCCCTTCGCGCGGCACCATGCCTAATACGCTATTGCGCCCTTTAAACATCACACAACGGATTTGTGCACGTTCATCCTTGAGCGAAAAATACCAGTGGCCACTGGCGGCACGGGTGAAGTTTGAGAGCTCGCCCGAGATCCAAAAGAGGGGAAAACTGGTTTCCAGCAACTCTTTTGTGAGTCGGGTGAGGTCGCTGACACTCAAGATTTGTTTGAATGATGTCGATAACAAGCTAGCCATAGCTGCACATTATCCCTCAGCCCCGCTGGATTTGGCTATGTCTTTCATCGAATGGCCGGCGTCTGAGCAGAGGCGCTCTGTGAAGGGATGCTCAACACTGATTCAAGATAGAGGGGCACTTTTGGGTAAAAGCGGCGTCTTGATATGAGCAGCACGGGAATAGTTGATGACTGCCTGACCTTGAAGCAAGGTTATTTCCCTCAGGATTGTATGCGAATGAAAAAATATTTATTTTTTGCGCGATCATTTTTTATGTGTTGTCTGTACACAAGTGCTGTGCATGGCTTGGGACTGATTGCGCTGGCGCAGGCGGATGAAACGTCTGACAAATCGCCGCCCGCGACGGAAGTCGCCGCGGTCGAGACCACGAGTCCTGTCGTGGCCAGCTACAAGCGTGAGCAGGCGGTGATGCAGAATGACGCCTACAAGCAATTCATTAAATTACAGGTGAGTTTGGCAACGGGCACAAAAAATGCGCTAGGGATCAGCAGTTACGCAGAGGCGCACGCCCATTATTGTGCGCTTGCCGCAGAAACCCGTGATCCTGATGCGCAATTTGCCATGGGCTGGTTTTACAGCATGGGCAAAGGCGTGGAGGTCAATCATGATATTGCCGCGCGTTTTTTCAGCCTGGCGGCGATTCAAGGCCATCGCGATGCCCGGATCTGGTTGGATCAGGGCGCTGGTGATGCCTCTGTGGCCAAGCTGCCCGCCTGCATGCAAAACCAGGGTCAGTCAGCGGCTGAGGTGCTGTTCCGTAAACGCGGCCCCATTTACACGCTGGTCAAAAAACATGCGCCTGCTTATGGAGTAGATATTGATTTGGCGATGGCTGTGATTGCGGTGGAGTCCGGCTTTAATCCCAAAGCAACTTCACGCAAAAAGGCCCAGGGCCTGATGCAATTGCTACCCGAGACGCAAGCCAGGTTTCACGTGAAGGATGCTTATGATCCCGAGCAAAATATTAAAGGGGGCTTGTCCTACCTGCGCTGGTTGATCAATTACTTTGATGGCGATGTCGAGCGCGTCGTAGCGGCTTACAATGCCGGGGAACATGCGGTGTCCAGGCATCAGGGCATCCCGCCTTACCCGGAGACACGCGACTATGTGAAGCGCGTGGCGCGTTACTACAAGAAAAAACATCACGAAATCAGGCAAACTGCGGCCATGCGTGACGGGCAGAGCCCGGCGGCCAACTCCTGAATCTTTCTGCTGACTGTTTGTGCTGTTTGACCGGGAGATCCCGGCCAACTTAAAAAACCGGGAACCACCCACACCCAGACTGCCTCTTAGCTGCGTTATCCATTACAATTTGCATTTGATCATCGGGTAGGAGCGGGCAATGGCAGCATGGTTTAAAGGGCGTGGCGGCTATGTATTGGGATTTTTTGCCGGATTTGGCATTGTGGCACTCGCTTTGTATATTCAAGTACAAAATCAGCTTGAACCCTGCCCCTTGTGTATCTCGCAACGCATCATTTTCATGAGTCTGGGCTTGTTGTTTTTGCTGCACGCCTTTGCCTCACCCAGATCTTGGCTACATGCCGGATTGGCCCTGATTGAGGTGTTGACGGCGCTTGGCGGCGCGGGGGTGGCGATACGCCACTGGTGGCTACAGGCACACAAAGAAGAAATCTTTGCCGATTGTGGTGTCGGCTTTGATTACATGTTTGAAAACTTCCCGCTGAAAAAAGCACTTACCCTGGTATTTCGTGGTACGGGCGATTGTGCCGCCATAGACTGGACGTTTCTGGGGTTAACCTTGCCCCAATTGGGTCTGATCAGTTTTATTCTGTTTGCGGTGTATGCTGGCTGGTTATTTCGTAGCCGTCGCGCTGGATAGCAAAAGTCTCGATCTCAACTTCGGGTGTGCTTTCATCCAGCATGGCCGCTTGTTTTTCAATCGCGTCATGCCAGGCTTTAAAATGCGCTTCGCATGACTGCTCGGCTTGTTGCGAGATGCTCTCTGCCGGCACGCTGGCGGCCTTAAGCTTGGCAGTCTCGCGCTTGAGGCAACCCAGATATTTGGCTTTGGCATACACCTCTTCGGTTTGCAGGCTGGCGATTGCCTGATCAGCCTGATTCAGCGATTGGCACAAGGGAACGGGTTCGCTGGGGATGGTCCAGGGCTTGCCCGAGGTCTTTTGCATATGGATCACACTGGCAATATCGCGGCCACGCTGGTTAATCCAGTATTCCAGAATTTCGTTGCCACAGCGTTCATCCTGACAGCGCATCACGCTTTTTAACAACCAGGCTGCTTGCTTGGTCATGCGTTCGTCAGAAATGCCACAGTTATGGATGACGTCGTGCGAGCGGGATAGATACAATTTGTAATTGGCCCGCCAATTGGGATGGCTGGCACAGGCGACTTTATACAGCGGGTTAGAGACGCTGCACTGGTCTTGCTGCATGCTTTGCAGGCGTTCCGGTGCGCGATTGCCCGTCATGCGGCATGCCAGCGAAATGGCCTGGCCGTAGGCTTGCGTCACCCCCCAGAACGACAGTCTGGCAGAGGCATAATCTGGCCTTTGCTTGAGCGTCTGATCGTTTTTCCAGTCCAGCGTCTCTGAGGCAAGCTCGGACTTGTGAAATACCACTTCGCGTTCAACTTCCATCGAAAACTCGCTGCAGGAGGCTTGTACCAATTTGGTCGCAATCGTATCGTCATGATCGTCTGTACGCAGCTTGAAAAGGATAATGTCTTCGTGCTGGCCGACTTGCATGGAGTCTAAATCAACCGACACCGTCAGAAACTTTTCCCGTCCTTGCACCGTATGCCATTGTTCGGCATGCAGTGGTGGGCTGGTAAACAGGCAGCTTGTAAACAGCGTCAGACAGGCGGGAAGTGCGTTTTTAAATAGCATAAAATCAATGGTCATAGATAGAAAGCAGCGGCAAGTGGCCGCCATTGTAATGATTATTCTGCGGCGGAGATAGCGACCTGATTGCGTCCGGCCTGCTTGGCCTCATACAGTGCCTGGTCTGCTCGATGCAGCAATTGTGTCAAGCTGTCCCCCATCCGCAACATTGCCACGCCGCAACTGATGCTGATCTGGCCAATGTCGGGTAAAGATCTGGCATGCACCTGCTGCCGGATTTTTTCGGCCAGCTTTGCCGCCTGAGCAAGGGTGATGCGGGGCGCATAAATCATCATTTCATCGCCTCCCCAGCGCACGGCAATGTCAGACAGGCGCGTATTTTTCTTGATGCATTCGGCGACGGTTTTAATGACCTGGTCACCGATGACATGGCCGTGCGTGTCATTGATGGATTTAAAACGGTCTATGTCTATCAGAATCAGCGCATCAGAGATTTTCCTGCCGACCATGTGGGTATGCTCAGCAAACACTGTTTCAAAGTGCTGACGATTGCTCAAACCAGTTAAAAAGTCGGTGCTGGATAGCGTTTTTAAGTTTTCTTTTTCAACTTGCAGGGCGGTATTGGCCGCAGCCAGTTGTTCGGTCCGCTGTTTGACCAGTGCTTCGAGATCAGTATTCAGGGCTTTTAAATGATTGGTCTGGCTTTCACGCAGGCATTCATAGTTGCGGATGATGAAAAACTGTCCAAGCAGGTAGAGGCACAAGCTCAGAATATCCAGATGACCATATTCTGAGGGGAAGAGATGCGTTAAGTGATTGCCCACCACCAGCAACAGTAAAATCGCCAGCATCTGGTAGCCCATCTGCCTGCCTTTGAGGTAAAACGCTGCAGCAAGAATAAGGAGGAGTAATCCACTCCGGGTACTGTTGCCCGTCGCCAGAAAATAGACCGTCAAAAACTGGAGCAAGCATAACCAGAGGGCAATGCTGGAGATCAGCTCGACGCGCTGTTTGTTGCGGCGCAAGGCCCATAGCAAGGCAAACGCAAGCAGACCAAACACAATATCCACGATGCCGATGAACGGATGCACACGCCAGCGGATGATGCCCATGCTAAAAGACACGATGCCAAAGAAGGTGAACACGTTGTTCAGGAAAACCACCTTGTAACGCATGTTGTCCGCATCGCCAGACTCTGGAAAAAGCTTGATGGGATGCAACATCATGACAAGCGCTTGGCTAAACCACTTCTTCAACATCCGGTATCCTAAATAAGATTTGTTTTTGTGATGCGATCAGATTATGTAAAATTGAGACTTTGTCGGTAGCTGTACACTAGCGCTGAATTTTACATATATTAAGCTGTTGCGTGTCATCGTACGCGCGCATTCACAAATCTTTATGTTTCGGAGTGGTCCTACTTCAACCCCGAAAACAGATTATCGGTCCCTATGAAACCTTACCTGACCCTGGACAATTTTGTTGGAAACACTCCGCTGGTGGCTTTGCAGCGTATGAACCCGAATCCGAGCAATACGATCTTGCTCAAGCTGGAAGGCAATAATCCGGCCGGGTCAGTTAAAGACCGGCCTGCCTACAGCATGATTGTGCGGGCAGAGCAACGCGGGCAAATCAAGCCAGGCGATACGCTGATTGAAGCGACCAGTGGCAATACCGGCATTGCACTGGCCATGGTGGCGGCCATGCGCGGTTACAAAATGGTGTTGGTGATGCCGGAAAACCAGTCCGTCGAACGCCGTCAAAGCATGAAGGCATATGGCGCTGAACTGATCTTGACACCCAAAGACGGCAGTATGGAGTTGGCACGCGATGTGGCACTGAAGTTGCAAGCAGAGGGCGAGGGCATTGTGCTGGATCAGTTTGGCAATCTGGATAATCCGCAAGCGCATTATGAAGGGACCGGGCCGGAAATCTGGCGTGATACCGCCGGAGCGGTGACACACTTTGTATCCAGCATGGGCACCACTGGCACGATTATGGGCACTTCGCGCTTTCTCAAGGAGCAAAATTCTGCCATTCAGATCATCGGCGTGCAGCCGGAGGAGGGGGCGCAAATCCCGGGGATCCGCAAATGGCCAGAAGCCTATCTGCCTAAAATTTATGACCCCAAACGCATAGACGGGTTGCGGTATGTGAGCCAGAAGCATGCGGAAGAGACCACGCGCAAACTGGCAACCAAAGAAGGCGTTTTTGCCGGGATTTCCAGCGGCGGTGCCTTGTATACGGCAATGCAACTCTCCAAAGAAGTGAACAATGCGGTGATTGTCACCATTGTGTGCGATCGTGGCGACCGCTACTTGTCTACAGGTGTGTTTCCCGATTGATGCGCCTGTGGGCACTGCTGCTGTGCTGTTGGTCTATGCCGCTTTGGGCCATGACCGAGCTTAGCCTCAGTGCCGAGAGCATCCAAGGCGATTTCTTTCAACTCGACCACCCGCATGCGGTGGTCAACTTGCAGCGCAAACAGCATGTACAAATTCATGCCGAGCGCTTGCAGTTGGGCAATGCCAGCATTGATCACCCGGATATGACACTGGAGATCAGTACGCGCCCCAGCCTGCTGATTACCTCTGAGCAGTTAAAAATGCCTGATTACCAGGTACGCCGACCGCGCATCTATCTGGATTACCGTCCGCAAACTCGGCAACCAGTGGTGACGGTTGATGCTGAAGTCAAAGCGATGCAAGATGAGGTCTGGGGCAAATTCCACGTGTATTGCCAGTTGCCGACACAAGCCAGTCAGGAGACTTGGCAGTGTAATGATGGCTTGTATCATGATGTCCGTTCACATATCCCGTTTAATCTGACGGTGATGCCGACCTGGCACACTGCATCGAACACCAAGTCCAGCAGAGGGCTTGAGCTGCAACTGGCGGTGAAAGACGCCAAATTCAGTGATGCCGCAGGCTTGCATGCGGCGGAGAGACTGACCGGGGTGATGCATATTGCTGCGCATGAGGTGGCGAATGGCTGGCGCTGGCAAGGCGTATTTGAATGGCAACAAGGCGAGTTGTTCTGGCAACCATTTTATTTTGCCGAGGGCAACAAACGCTTTGAAATCCGTGGCCTGTATGCATCGCCCATCCTGGAGATTGAAGCAGCAACCTTGTCATTGCAAGGCGTAGGCACTTTACACAGTCAGAGCCGGTTTAATCTGGATAGCCAGCGATTTGAGTTTTTAAAGCTGGATGCCAAAGACGTCGATTTTAACGGCCTTTACCAGTCGTTTATCCAGCCTTTGCTGTCTGATTCCGTGTTCGGACAGCTCAAGGTGAATGGCAAAGCCGACTGGTCTTTTGAGGCCAAAGGCCTGCAGCCGGTGAGGTTTCAGCTGGATGTTGCGGATGCCACGGTTGAAGATCAACGTGGCAAGTTTGGCTTTGCCCATCTGAATGCGCATATTCCCTGGGATTACGATCAGCCGCAGCAGATCAGCATGGGCTATGCCTCTGGCCATGTGCTTAAGATTCCGCTCGGAAAAACGCAATGGCAGGCAAACGTGAATCGGTTTTCGATTACCAGTCCAACTTTGAGCTTGCCTGTGCTGGATGGCGCCTTGATCTTTGAAGACGTGTCTGCCGCCTGGATACATCAGAGCATGGTCTGGCACCTGAAGATGGACATGCAGCCTATCAGCATGCGCACCTTTAGCCAGGCGCTCGGCTGGCCTGTCATGCGTGGTGAGATCAAAGGCCAGATTCCACTCGTGACTTATGCCAACCATGCCTTGCGCATGGATGGGGAGATGCAGCTGAGCTTGTTTAAAGGGCAAGTCGCGCTCTCTGATCTGGAAGTCGATGATCCGCTGGGGCCTGTCCCCAAGCTGCATGCCAATCTGCGCATGCGAGAGATTGATATGGGTGAGATCACGCAGACGTTTAATTTTGGTTCGATTACCGGCAAACTGGAAGGTGATGTCCAGCATTTGCGCTTACAAAACTGGAAGCCTGTCTCTATGAATGCTGTGATACAGACTGCGGATGGCCCTTTTGAGAAAAAAGTGTCTCAACGCGCGGTTGAAAACATCACTGCATTGGGTGGTGAGGGCACGGCGGCGGCCCTGCAACGGACGTTTTTGCGTTTTTTCAAACAGTTTGGCTATGAAAAAATGGGCTTAAGCTGCGAGCTGCGTGGGGATGTTTGTAAAATGGGCGGCGTTGAGCAGATTCCGGGCGGATTCGTCATCGTCAAAGGTGAGGGGGTTCCCTCAGTCAACGTGAATGGCTATACCGAATATGTCAGCTGGAAAGATATGCTGGCCCGCATGCGGCGGATCACTGATAGCAATAGCAAAATGATCGTCAAATAAGCGCACTCAATGGCGATAGTTTTAAAGAAAGGAATTCGCGTGATGAGTAGGCAACAACAACACACGGTTCAAAGGCACAGCGTCGTCTTCAAGCGTTTGATACTCAGCCTGGCCATGCTGCTCAGTGCATGTGTCACCATTAATATTTACTTTCCCGCCGCTGCCGCTGAAAAAGCGGCTGACAAGGTGATTGATGAGGTCTGGCAACTGCCAGCCAGCTCGACCGCACCGACCCCGCCGGCGACGACTCAAGACCCTGTGTCACCCTCAGTTGAGGAGATCAAACCATGATCCATGCACTGTCTAACCTGTTGTGCCGCTATCGTCAGTCTGCAATCGCTATGCTAACTGTCATCTTGCTGGTTGCCGCACCGCCTGCCGCATTGGCGGCAGCAGATTTGGATATCAACACGCCTGCACTGGCCGCAGTTAAAGCCAGCATGCAAGCGCGCCATCCGCAATTACTGCCTTACTACCAGTCAGGCGCAATCGGCTTTACCGCGGATGGCTATATTGCCATCAAAGAGGCCAGCGGAGTGCCATTATCACAACGTAACATGGTCACCAGCTTGGTCAATCAGGAGAACAACGATCGCACCCAGCTCTACCAGGGCATTGCTGCCGCCAATGGGCATCCAGAGTGGACAGGCGAGATTCAGCGCACCTTTGCCCAACGCTGGATGGATAAAGCGCAAGCGGGCTGGTTTGTGCAGAAGGATGGACAGTGGCTTAAGAAATAAGTGGGCTGAACATGCAAAAGCCGAAATGGAAAGCTCCATTTCGGCTTGATTGTTTTACGCAGACGATGTTAGCCGCCTGCCAGCAGAAGCTTAAAAGTGATATTGGAAGCCCAGAGACAACAGGTTCAGGTGTGAGTCACTGTCGCCAGCCACTCTGCCATAGTAGGCATAGGTCGCTTTAATATCGACCACTTGATTGATCGGATACTTGTAGCCAAAGCCGGCGACATAGCCCCAGCCTTTATCGTTTACTGAGCTACTTCCTACATTGTTACCCGCCGATGCGCTAATACGTGCATCTAACTCTGAGTAAATGGCACCCGCTTTAACAAAAAAATTGGGGAATTGGCTAGGGCTGAATAAGCCTGATAACTCAACGCCTTTAACATCATATTTGATGCTCGCTGAGATGTTGTTATCAGAGGCGTCGATTTTTTCTTTAGTGGTCTTGAAGTACGCAAGTTCCAGGGAAAGATTTTCATTGACGCTGTAGCCCGCAAATATCCGTCCTGCGCCTGCATTTCTATCCTGTTTTACCGAGGGGGTTGTACCAAACTCATCAAACCACGCCTCCTTGAAGTCACGTGTTTGATTTTTTTGCCGAAGGTAAGCGACATCCAAACCAAAATAAAACGGTGTTTGTTGCAAGCCATGCTGGCTTTCTGGCTCAGCGGCACTCACAGCGCTGGCGGATGACATCAGCAATAATCCCAAAAGAGAAGTTGTACGCAATAGTTTCATAGAAGTGCCTTTACGGTCTGATTGAGGAATGGTTTGTTTTTTTGTTACTTTAGCAGAAAAGGTTAAATTACGTAACTTTTGGTGTGACTATGTTTTTAAGTGGGGGTTGTCACAAATCGGTCATCTAAGACCAAAGAGAGATAAAGTGTCAGGATGGTGCATAAAACCGCGCTAAATGACTAAAAAGGCAACTTATCTACTGCCATAGATGGTCACAGTGGTGCTGTGGCTGCACAGGCCTGCTCAAAATGACCACGATGCTTATTTTTGGCTTGCCTCTCGGTAAACAGTAGGTATGTCATCAATCAAATCAATTGCTTAAAGAAAATCACCACTGCTAATAGCGACCCCAAAGTGTGCCGCATTGCACAATTCCGGCCGGTTGCTTCTCTCATTTAGATTGAGAACAAACAGGTAAAAGTCATTGATTTCAGTTTCAGGCATGTTCATTGCATACAATCAAAGTGCGAGTCCCAATGAAAGGAGTTTGTTGTGCCAACTAATCTTTTCGTTCTACCCCGTCTGGGTGAAAGCATTCATCAGCAAGACCTGGGGATTTACTACATTCTGAATCATCACACCGGTCGGGTGCGATCATTGATCCAATTGGCGCGCGAAAACGTGCACTGGTATTTGATGCAGCTGCAACCGATTGCGGATGGACTGGATTATCGCTGGTCGGTGCTGTCGCGTGAGCAAGACTGCGCGCTCAAGGCCGCCACCGACAAGCAAATTGCACATTACTTTTCCAAGCCTGAATACACTGAACCCTCTGGTGCATGGCAAGTCATGCGCAATGCGCATTTTGGCTTTGGTAAATTCACGCCGATGGCCGCGCCCCAGGAAGTCAGTTACGCGATTCTGACGTTTGACGGTGAAGAAATGCAAACGCCTATCCGATTGCATAAAGCGCCTGCGGAATGGCTGGAGGAAGATTCTGAGACAGATATTATGCAACTGGAATTTGCCTGACCGCGCTTTAATCAGGGAGCAAGCCTGATTCCAAATTATCGGAATCAAGCGACAACTACCACCATTACAGAGTCGCTGACAGTGGTAGTTGCGGTGGATCTGGGGCCAGATGCTGTTATCTCTAAGCCTCAGTGCTGACGACGTTCCCTGCTGGACCACGATTTTGCATGTTGGAGGATAAGGCCTGCAAAAAGCCACTCAAGCTGGCATTGCTGCTACTGCCACCGAGTGCGCTAACCAATGACTGAAAACTGCTCTCCAGCGCACTGTTCTGGTTTGTTGATTCATTGGTGGTCGTGTTACTGGCCGTTGTGTTGCTGGAATCACTACTTGTATTTAAAGCGCTAATCAAGCTTTGTAGTTTTGCTTCCATATCTTGTTTGCCATGGCCGCCGAAATGACGGTGTACGCCTGCTGTTGTGGTGGCATCAACACTCGTCTTGTCTGTACTGTCACTCGTATTTTCTGTATTGGTGCCAGCCGTCCCCTGTGATTGCAGGGCGCCCATCAGGTTTTGTAAAAAACTGCTTAATGCATCACTGGCATCTGTACTCGTGCTTGTTGTGCTACTTGTATCTGTGCTCTCTGTGCTGCTACTTGCACTGTTAGTCCCCTGACTGCCGAAGAGAGATTCCAGACCGCCTGAAATGCCGGCACTTTTCAGCGCTGCGTCTATCGCCCCCAAAAATCCGCCGCCATCCTTGCCTTGTTTGTCGCCATCTGGGGGCGGAGGCGGCGGTTGCATGCCATTGCGCTGCCCCACTTGCGAAAGCGATTGAATGTAATTGTTACTGCCGATTGAACTGATAGATGCCATGATGAGTACTCCGTAAGTTTTTAAAGGTTCAGGGCTCAAGCATTGCTCCCTGGCAATGCTCTTGTTGACTGAACGGATACAGAGTAATACGGCACCTCTTGTTTTGATAGACTAAAAAAACATAAAAAACCTTTATAAATCATACATTTAAATGTATCAATTGATACAAAAGTGCACTGATTGTATCTTTTGATACAAACGCAGTCTTTTTTCTACAAGCTGACTGCATAGATTGCTGTCAGCACTGGCGCTGTGCTATTTTAAAAGCGACTCTTTAACAGGAAATCCGATGCTTAGTTTGGTGTTTGATATTGAAACGATTCCCGATGTTGCCGGGATCCGCCAGTTACATGATCTGCCAGCCAGTTTGAGTGACGACGAGGTCGCGAATATCGCTTTTCATCAGCGGCGCCAGCAAAATGGCACGGAGTTTCTGCCGCATCATTTGCAGCGCGTGTGTGCGATTTCTTGCGCCTTACGTGAAGGGAACCAATTTCGCGTCTGGACGCTGGGCGATGAGCAAGCCAGTGAAGCAGAAATTATCCAGCGCTTTTTTGACGGGATTGAAAAATATACCCCTAACCTGGTGAGCTGGAATGGGAGTGGTTTTGATTTGCCGGTGCTGCATTACCGCGCCATGGTGCATGGGATTGCTGCGCCACGCTATTGGGATCTGGGCGAAGACGACAAGGATTTTAAATGGAATAACTACATCAGCCGTTATCACATGCGCCATCTGGATTTAATGGATGTACTGGCCATGTATAGCGGACGTGCCAATGCCCCACTGGATGACATGGCCCAGCTGTGTGGTTTTCCAGGCAAGCTTGGCATGGATGGCAGCAAGGTCTGGCAGGCCTATCTTAACGGTGAAGTCAAGGCGATCCGCGATTATTGCGAAACGGATGTTGCCAATACGCATTTGGTGTACCTGCGCTTTTTAAAAATGCGTGGGCATTTGAATGAGGCCGGTTACCAGTCAGAAATCCAGCTGGTGCGGGATACGCTGGCAGCCTATCCTGGCGAACACTGGCAGCAGTTTATGGCAGCCTGGGGCGCAATGGATTCCACTGTTTAAGGCGTCGCTGTCGGTGCGGGTTCCTCAGCGCTTTGATCGTCAGTCACCGGTTCGACAGTATCCTCATCAATCTTGTTTTTCCAATTAAGAATGATGCGTTTAGATTTTTTTGCGTCGTGCACAAAACGGTAGCGCTGCTCGCTACCCAGATAACTGGCAACCGCCTGGTATTTGCCACTCGGCAAGTTGAGTAACAGTCTCGGTGCGGCATGGTCTAGCGCAAATACTTCCTGATTTTTACTGTCCAGAATTGCCAGCTGGATATCATCAATGACGCGACCCGCCTTGCCCTCGGAAAACAGGAAATACAAATTGAATTGTTTTTTAAAGGCTTCCATGGCCTCCACTTCTTCTGAGCCTATGCCGCCAGTGACGTATTGAACCCCATGCACATCCTGCTGGATGGAAATGTCATCGGCATGGCACACCCCAGCCGCCAATAGCGAGAGGCAGATGGCGAGTGAAAGGCAATATTTTTTTAACATGGTGACCTCCTCATTTTGATTAGACCTTGAAACGATTGTATGCCCAAATCAGGTAAAATAACAGGTTATGAGAAATAGCCGTCAACGATCATCCAATTTATCCCCCGCTGCCAAGGCAGCGCAAACCCCGCGCCATGCCAGCATTGAATCACTCGACCAGGAAGGACGGGGCGTTGCCCATGTCGATGGTAAGGTGATTTTTATCGAAGGGGCCCTGCCATTTGAAGAAGTCCTGTTTGTTTCGCACCATGTCAAATCGACTTATGAGCTGGCGATCGCGACTGAGGTGCTGAAAGCTTCGAGTCAGCGCGTAACCCCAGGCTGTGCTTATTTTGGCATTTGCGGTGGCTGTGCCATGCAACATCTGGAGTTTTCGGCACAGGTCGCAGCCAAGCAACGCATGCTGGAAAATGATTTGTGGCATATTGGCCGCGTCAAACCAGCCAAGATTTTACCGCCTATTCAGGGCACGCCTTGGCACTACCGGCACAAAGCCCGTTTACGCGTGCGCTATGTCGAGAAAAAGGGTGGGGTGCTGGTGGGCTTTAACGAAAAGGGCAGCAGCTATGTCACTTTTATGGACAGCTGTGAAGTCCTGACCCAACCGGTGTCGGATTTGATCTTGCCGTTGAAAGCGTTGATTGGACAGCTCTCAGTTAAACAGTCGCTGCCACAGATTGAACTGGCGGTAGGTGAAGATGCTACGGTACTGGTGCTACGCATTCTGGAAGCGCTGACCGAGGACGATGTGGCCTTATTGAAAACCTTTGAAGAGGCGCATGGTGTGCAAATGTGGACGCAAACCAAAGGTCCCGACACGGTCAAGCCTTTGTTTGATCATGGCGATAAATTGCACTACAGCCTGCCTGAGTTTGGTTTGGAGTATCCCTTTAATCCGACGGAGTTTACGCAGGTCAACCCTGCCATCAACCGTGTCATGATCCGTCGTGCCATGCAGTTGTTGCAGCCGCAGGCGGGTGAGCGTATCGCCGATTTTTTCTGTGGGCTCGGTAATTTTACCTTGCCGATTGCGCGTAGTGGCGCCACGGTATATGGGGTGGAAGGTGCGCAGGCGCTGGTGAAGCGGGCGATTGAAAACGCAGGCCTCAATGGCGTGACCAATGTCGAGTTTGCCGAGTCTGATCTGTTTGATATGACGCCTGAGTTATTATTGGCCTTGGGCGCGTTTGACAAATGGCTGATTGATCCCCCGCGTGATGGTGCGATTGAACTGATCAAGGCATTGCCCGAGGCTGAAGATCCGAATGACAGTCACGCGCCCTCGCGCATTGTTTATGTCTCTTGTAACCCTTCCACGCTGGCACGCGATGCTGCCATTCTGACTCAGGTCAAGGGTTACCGCTTAGAGGCGGCCGGGGTGATGAATATGTTTCCGCATACGGCGCACGTTGAATCGATTGCTGTGTTTGAGAAGGATTGATGTGCTAGCTGTTCCTCTGCGCTGGCTCAAGCTGGCGCACCTTTTGGCGTTGATCTGTTTAGGGGGAGGGGTGGCCAGCTGTCATTCCTCCAATGCACCGAATACACTGGTGTTTGCAGTGGCGCAGGCGCCACTCAATCTGGATCCGCGCTATGCCACCGATGCGGCTTCAGAGCGGGTCAATCGCCTGGTTTATCAGCGTCTGGTCGAGTTTGATGCCGCTTCACACGAGGTCGCCGGATTGGCTTCGTGGCAGCAACTGGATGCCCTGCATTACCGTTTTCAATTGTTGCGGGCCCCAGTATTTCATGATGGCCAGCCCTTGACTGCTAACGATGTGAAGGCGACGTACGATAGCCTGCTCACACTCAAAGACTCGCCCCATACTGCCGAATTCAGGCATATTCGTCACATTAGCACCCCGGATGCAAAGACCATAGACTTTACGTTGGCGCATGCCGATCCCCATTTTGCGGCGCGTATGATTGTCGGCATCCTCCCCGCACGATTAATTGCGGCTGCGCATGACTTTAGCCATGCGCCAGTGGGCAGTGGGCCGTTCAAGTTCGATGGCTGGTCATCTGCGCTGGTGCTGGAGCGATTGGGAGATGGACTCAAGGTGCGCTTTGAAGAAGTCAAAGACCCGAATGTGCGCGTGCTCAAGCTCAAGCGTGGTGAGGCCGATTTGATTCAGGGCGATTTACCGCCTGAGCTGGTCAAGTATCTGCAAACACAGGCGAATATCACGGTGAATACCGGGGTGGGCGCCAATTATTCTTATCTGGGCATTAATGCCCAGGCAGATTTTTTAAAGGATGCGCGCGTGCGGCAAGCGATTGCGTATGCGATTGATCCTCAGGCCATCATCGATAAAGTCATGGTCAGTCAAAGTCGGCAAGCCAGTGCCATCCTGCCGCCCGAGCATTATGCGGGCAATGCGCAATTGCAGCCATATCATTACGATCCTGCTCGCGCCAGGGAGTTATTAGCAGCTGCCGGGGTCAAGCTGCCATTGACGCTGATCTATAAAACCAGCACAGACCCGCAACGGGTGCGGCTGGCGACGATTTTGCAGGCACAGATGCAAGCCGCAGGCATAGACTTGCAAATCAAGAGCCTGGATTGGGGCACTTTTTTTGCCGATGTGCAAAAAGGCAATTTTCAACTTTACGGCTTAACCTGGGTGGGCATTAAAACCCCGGAAATCTACGGCAAAGTCTTTGGCTCCAAGAGTATCCCGCCCACAGGTTTTAACCGAGGGCGGTATCAGGATGCCCAACTGGATGCCTTGCTGGAGAAAGAAGACTGGGCTGCCGTCACGCAACGTGTCCACCAGCAGTTGCCCGTGATTCCACTCTGGTATGAAGGTCAGTTTGCCGCCTATCGAGGATCAATTAAACGCTATACCCCGGCGCCGGATGGCAATTGGGATGGGTTGACCAAAGTGGCTTTTCACGCTGCGCCACATTAAGCTTGCTTAAACCGGGGCTTGAACACCAAACCAGTGGCCAATCAGCGCCGTGGCGACCATGGCCAGCGCGCCCCAGATCACCACGCGGATGACGCTTTTGCTGACACTGGCACCGCCAGTACGTGCTGCCACCATGCCTAGCAAGGCCAAAAATGGCAAGGTGCTGAACATCAGCCACGACTGCACTTGTGCATGCGGGGCGAGTAGCGTGGTCAGCAATGGCAATAGCGCGCCGCTAGAAAAGGCTAATGCCGAGGCAAATGCGGCTTGCAGTGGTTTAGCTTGGTTGATGTCATGCAAGCCTAATTCGTCACGCGCATGTGCCTCTAAAGAATTATGTTGTGACAGTTCCTGCGCGACCTGTTTTGCCAGCGCAGGCGACAAACCGCGCTGGATATAAATGCCAGTGAGTTCGCGCAACTCGCTTTCAGGGTTTTGTGTGAGCTCTTGCGCCTCACGCGCCAGGTCGGCCTGTTCAATATCGGTTTGCGAGCTCACCGAGACATATTCGCCGGCAGCCATGGATAGCGCCCCCGCGACCAGCCCGGCGATGCCCGTCATCATTAATGCCTGTTGCGCAGTCCCTGCCGCTGCCACGCCCATCAGCAAACTGGCGGTAGAGATAATGCCATCATTGGCGCCTAATACGGCTGCACGCAACCAGCCACTGCGCTGTAAAAAATGTTTTTCATGATGTTGCATGGCGCACCTGTACGATTGAGGGGTTGCGATAGAGGGTCGAGTTTAAAAGCATTGGTGCAATGATTGTAATGCAATTTATATTGCCGCAGACGCTCGACTTGCAAATCTGCGGTCAACGGCCATGCAATTGCGATTAAATGCCTTAGAATAATAACTATGTATATTGATATTTCAATTCCGGCGCAAACACTGACCTTGTTTGATGACCAAGGCCAGCCGCGCAAACAGTACGCAGTGTCAACGGCGGCGAATGGGGTAGGCTGTGTCAAAAACAGCGGTTGTACACCGCTAGGCACCCATATTGTTCGCGCCAAAATTGGCGAGGGTGCGCCGGAAAACACCGTATTCGTTGGCCGCCGGCCCACGGGAGAGATTTTTACACCAGCCTTGAAACAGGCGTTTCCTGAACGTGACTGGATTCTAACCCGCATTTTATGGCTCAGTGGTACCGAGCCAGGTAAAAACCGCCTCGGAGAAGTAGACACCATGCAGCGGTATATTTACATTCATGGCACGCCTGATAGCACCGAGCTCGGCAAGCCCGGTTCGCACGGTTGTGTACGCATGCGCAATACTGACCTGATTGAGTTATTTGATCTGGTGCCTGTGGGTACCCCAGTCCATCTGCACGAGGCGGATGATTAAGCGTTTATTGACATTGCTGCCTGTGGTGCTCGGGGTGCTCTGCCTGACATTCCTGCTACTACATCTGGTGCCGGGCGATCCGGTGGATGTCATGCTGGGCGAGTCTGCCAGTGTGGCCGACCGCGACGCGCTCAAAGCAGAACTCGGCCTGAATCAGCCAATGTGGCAGCAGTTTTTGCAATATACCGCCCATCTCTTGCACGGTGACTTTGGTGTCTCCATACACACGCATACCGATATTTCAACCTTGTTGCTGCAAACCTATCCAGCGACCATGCTATTGGCGGTGTCGGCCTTGTGCATAGGCATCAGCATTGGTGTTCCGATGGGCGTCTGGTCTGCACTGAAGGCAGGACACTGGCAAGACGTGATGATCACCTTGTTCAGTATCCGTGTGGCGGCAATGCCGGCATTTTGGCTAGGGCCGTTACTCATGCTGGTATTTGCCGTCTGGCTGGGCTGGTTGCCCGTGAGCGGGATGGAAAGCGCGGCAAGTGTGGTGTTGCCCGCGCTGACCCTGGGTTTGGGCTTAAGTGCCATTCTCACGCGCATGACACGCACCAGCTTGCTCGAGGTCCTGCATGAGGACTATATCCGCACGGCGCGCGCCAAAGGCTTAAGCGAGCAACAAGTGGTCCTTAAACATGCCCTGCGGGCGGCCTTGCTGCCGCTGGTGACTATTGTCGGTCTGCAAATGGGCAGTTTGCTGGCCGGGGCGGTGATCACAGAAACCATTTTTGGCTGGAATGGCGTCGGCCGCCTGCTGGTGGATAGCATAGAAAAACGCGACTACCCGGTGACGCAAGCCTGTGTGCTGGTGATTGCATTGAGCTATGTGGTGATTAACCAGGGCACAGATTTGGCCTATCGCTGGCTGGATCCACGCACGCGAGGTCAGGTATGAAAACCTTTTCGCTGTTGACCCTGGCGTTTTGGCTGCTGGCGGTACTACTTGGTCGCCTGGTCGAGATGAGCCCCAACCAGATTGATCTGGATGCGATTTTACAATGGCCAAGTGCACAGCACTGGCTGGGAACTGATGACCTGGGCCGTGACATTCTGGCGCGCGTGTTACATGGCGTAGAAGTGTCATTCATGGTGACGGTGATCGTGACGACCATGACCATGGCGATAGGGCTGACGATAGGTTTGCTGGCCGGGTATCATGGCGGCAGACTGGATGATGTACTCATGCAAATCACCAGTATTTTTCTGGCGTTTCCCGGGATCTTGCTGGCGATTGCGTTTGCCGCCGTGCTGGGTGCGGGTCTCAATAACCTGATCCTGGCCTTGTGTCTGACCGGCTGGGTGACCTACGCCAGACTATCGCGCGGGCAAGCTCTGGCACTACGCCAGCGCCTGCATGTGCTGGCGGCCGAGTCATTAGGCGCTGGCGCATGGCGTATCATGTTGCGCCACATCTTGCCGCTATTGCTGTCCATTTTAATGGTTGAGGCTGCCTACAGCATGGCCAGTGTCATGATTGCCGAAGCTTCGCTGTCCTTTCTTGGCCTGGGGATTCAGGCCCCGGAAGCCTCCTGGGGTGCCATGTTGCGTGATGCGGTGCGCTTTATGCTGGTCGCCCCCCATTATGTGTTGACCGTAGGCGTGTGCATGATGAGCCTGATCCTGGCAATTAACTTGGGGGGGGACGTCTTGCGGGACAAGCTGGATGTGCGTCAGGGAGTGCAAGCATGAAAAAACAATACCGTTATTACGATCTGATCATGGCCGCATTTGCGGTCGTGCTGGTTTGTTCCAACCTGATCGGCCCCGGTAAAATCACTGAAATCCACGCCCCTGTGCTGGGTGCACTCACGTTTGGCGCGGGCATCATGTTTTTCCCCATCAGTTTTATTTTTGGCGATATCCTCACTGAGGTGTATGGCTATGCCGCCTCGCGTCGCGTCATTTGGACCGGCTTTATCTGCCTGGCTTTTGCCAGCCTGATGGCCTGGGTGATTGTGGCCTTGCCGCCCGCACCGGACTGGCATGATCAGGCGGCCTATCAATCTGTGTTTGGCTCGACCGCCCGCATAGCGCTGGCTTCGCTGGTGTCTTTTGTGGCCGGTGAGTTTGTGAATTCCTTTGTCCTGGCCAAAATGAAAGTGTTGACCAGTGGCCGCTGGTTATGGAGCCGCACCATAGGCTCGACCATTTTTGGCGAGGCGGTTGATACCATGTTATTTTTTCCGCTGGCCTTTTATGGCTCAGGCGAATTCCCAGATGCCATGATGCCGCAAATTGTGCTGGCGCAATTTACGGCCAAAGTGCTGGTAGAAGTCGCTTTTACGCCAGTCACCTATAAAATCGTCGCTTTTCTCAAACGGGCAGAAAAAGAAGACTATTACGATACCCATACCGACTTTAGCCCGTTTAAGCTTTAAACTGGCTACCTTTGACAACTTCTGATTATCGGAACCCCATTGACCCTGATTAACTGGTACGAAAAAAACAAAACACAAGCCGCTGACTGGCAGTCAGAAGCGGGTAACCCTGCGCCCAAAGCCGTGGTGATTGCAGACGACACCACCAAAGCGGATGAAGCCTACCGTCTGGCGTGTGAGGGCACCGCCTTGCTATATCGCGGTGACTTTCAAAATGCCAAGCAATTGCTGCAAGCGATTACGCGGCGTGTAGACCGAAAACCAGTCAAACCGGCGGCTAGCCTGCTGGAAGCGTTTCACCAGCATCGCGCGCGCCAGATCGGTCGTGCCAATATTACGAATAAAGTATTAATCGAGCTTAAATATGGTGCCTGCGATTTACCGCGTGCGCCAGACGTTAAAGCGGCTGTGCAGGCGGCTTTGATTGTGGATGACAACACAGGCAAACTGCCTGCAAGACTTGTGCTCTCATTGCGTGAGTTGCTAGGCATGGTGGGCGCGCATGAATGGCGTAAAAAAGGCGTGCCGATTCATGCGCTGAATGCCAATATACATGCGCATTACGGGGTGTATTCGCCCGTACGTGGTGAGTATCTCGACCTCATTGACCAGGCGCCGCTTAGTAGTCCGCAGGTGGCCTGGGATATTGGTACCGGCACGGGGGTGATTGCCGCCATTTTAGTAGCGCGGGGCGTCAAGCAAGTCGTCGCAACGGACAACCAGCCGCGAGCATTGACGTGTGCCACCGAAAACATCCAGCGGTTGAATATGCAAAGCCATATTCAAGTCATGCAGGCAGACTTGTTTCCAGCGGGTAGTGCGGACCTGATTGTCTGTAATCCTCCCTGGCTACCTGCCAAAGCGAATGCGCCGATTGAGCATGCCGTGTATGACCCCGAAAGCAAGATGCTGAAAGGCTTTTTAAGTGGCTTGAAAGCGCATTTAAATCCTGAGGGCGAGGGGTGGCTGATAATGTCTAATTTGGCTGAGCAGATTGGCTTGCGCCAGCCTGAGGCCTTAAATACATGGATCCATGAAGCAGGGTTGCAGGTGGTCGACAAGCTGGATATTGCGCCAACACATGCCAAGGCCAGCGATCAATCGGATCCGTTATATGCTGCCCGTGCCAAAGAAGTAACCAGTCTTTATCGGTTAAAATGCGTTTGAATTTTGAATAATAGGAATTTGTTATGTCTTTAGGTCCCGTCATGCTGGATGTGGTCGGCAAGGAACTCACCGCCGACGATATCCGCCGCTTGCAACATCCGCTAGTCGGCGGGGTGATTCTGTTTGCGCGTAACTTTGAGAGTTGCGCGCAGCTCAAGGCGCTCACAGCCAGTATACATGCGGTGCGTCAGCCGCCGCTGCTGATTGCCGTGGATCATGAAGGCGGCCGGGTGCAGCGCTTCCGAGAAGGCTTTACCAAAATCCCGCCCATGCGCGAGTTTGGCCATATTTGGGACAAACACCCACGCAAAGCGAAAGAGCTGGCGGTAGAGGCAGGGTATGTGCTGGGCGCAGAGTTACGGGCGCATGGCGTGGATTTCAGCTTTACGCCAGTGCTGGATATGGACTATGGCGACAGCCTGGTGATTGGGGATCGCGCGTTTCACCGTGATCCGCAGGCGATTAATGAGCTGGCGTTTAGCCTGATGCAAGGCCTGAAAAAAGCCGGCATGGCTGCGGTGGGCAAACATTTCCCCGGGCATGGTTTTGTGGTGGCTGATTCGCATGTGAGCATTCCGGTGGATGACCGCGAGTTTGACCAGATTGCACAAAACGACATGCAGCCGTTTGTACGCATGATAGACGAGGGCTTGCATGCGGTGATGCCCGCACATGTGATTTATCCCAAGGTCGATGATAAACCGGCCGGTTTCTCGTCCCGCTGGCTGCAAAAGGTGCTGCGTGAGCGCTTGGGCTTTAATGGTGTGATTTTCAGTGATGACTTAAGTATGGAGGGCGCCACCGTGGCAGGTGACGTCACTGCACGGACCATGGCTGCCTTGAACGCCGGGTGCGATATGGTGTTGTTATGCAACCGCCCGGACTTGGCCGATGAGTTGTTGAACAAGTTAACGTGGAAGATTTCTGCACAAAGTATTGCACGCCTGGCACGTATGCATGGCGGTCATCATCCGCAGGATATGGTGGCATTACGTGAGTCTGCGGCCTATGTAGAAGCGGTCAAGCGTGTGGCCATGGTCGGTCAAAAAGAGGCGGATTTGTTTGCTTGAAGCCGAACGGTTGCGGTAAGCTAGACAATTATTGATGACAATCTAATCAAGGCGTAAACATCGGTATCAATTATGAAATGGATCATTCTTGGCATTTTCTTGGCTTCGGTCAGTTATGTGCACTTCAGGGGCAAGGTCAGGCACCGCTTTTATCGCCAGATATTTGACCATTCCGGCATTGTTTCGCCATTCAATGTATTTTTATACCTTTTCTCCAAAGCGCCGACCACGCCGTATTTGCCGGTGCATGACTTCCCGGAACTGAAAGCGATCACCGACCACTGGCAAGAGATCCGTGAAGAAGCGTTGTATGTACGCGAACAGGAGCGCATTGCTGCGGCCAAAACCAATAACGATGCCGGGTTTAACTCATTCTTTAAAACTGGCTGGAAGCGTTTTTACCTCAAGTGGTATGACGCACATCATCCTTCTGCCAGCATTTACTGCCCAAAAACAGTCGCCTTACTGCAAAGCATCCCTAGCGTCAAAGCCGCCATGTTTGCCGAGCTGCCGCCTGGCGCGCATCTTCGTCCGCACCGTGATCCCTATGCTGGCTCTTTGCGCTTTCATCTAGGGCTTGCCACCCCTAATGACGATCAGTGTTTTATCCGCGTCGATGGCGAGGACTACAGCTGGCGCGATGGGCAGGCCGTCATGTTTGATGAAACCTATATCCATGAAGCCTATAACAAGACCGATGAAACGCGTGTGATTCTGTTTTGCGATATCGAGCGCCCCATGCGCTACCGCTGGGCGCAGACAGTCAACCGCTTTCTGGCCAATACCATCGTTACTGCGGCCAGCTCGCCAAATGAAGCCGGGGACCAGACCGGCGTCATTAACCGTCTGTTCCATTATGCCTGGGTGATCGGTCAGTACCGCCGCCGTTTTAAAAAGTGGAATAAAACCGTTTATCAAATCACGCGCATCGTGCTGATTGCGTCAGTCATTTACGGGCTGTGGAAGCTGTAAACTGAACGATTGTTCATACAAATGTCACGCAAAGCCTTGAAACTTTAGGTGTTTGCCATTATCTTAACTACAGAAGCTGTTTTTAGTTTTAATTGAAAAGAGGAAATACACTATGTCAGATATGCAAGTTTTAGGTCGTGACGGTCAATTATCCGAAACGCAAAATCGCGTACTGCGCAATACATACGCCTTGCTGGGTTTGAGCATGGTGCCAACCGTGATCGGTGCCTATGTTGGCCTGCAGATGAATTTTGGCTGGATGGCGGCACACCCGTTCATGTTCTTTATCGGTTTTATGGCTGTCATGTTTGGTATGTTTAAACTGATTGCGGTTAACCAGAACAGCGGTGTAGGCGTGTGGTTGTTGTTGGCACTGACGTTTGTCTTTGGTGTGATGCTTGGCCCTATCCTGCAATTTGCCCTGCATCTGCGCAACGGCGCTGAAATTGTAGGCTTGGCTGCTGCCGGGACTGGGATCACTTTCTTAAGCTTGGCTGGCATTGGTTCTTCCCCAGCCCGTGACTTCAGCGGTATCGGCAAGTTCCTGATGATAGGTCTGATTCTGGCCATTGTCGCTGGTTTGGCGAATATGTACTTCCAGCTTCCAGCCTTGTCATTAGCAATCTCTGGTGTCTCAGTGCTGATTTTCTCCGGCTACATTTTGTACGACGTGAACCAGATCGTGCGCGGCGGTCAGACCAACTATGTGATGGCGACCTTGAATCTGTATCTGGATATCTACAACCTGTTTGTGAACCTGTTGAATATCTTGTTGGCAGTATTAGGCAACCGCGACTAAAGTTAATACTCTCAGATAACTCTGGTTTTCAGTCTTTAGGCCTGCTGTTGGTATGACCAACAGCAGGCCTAGTCTTTTGTGATATCAAGCTAGGAAAATAATCTGTGTTTTGGGTGCGGTAAATTAACCGTTTAATAAAAATATCTATAGCGACTTAGTTAGTCGTGACTCACATGAAACATCTTGAATTTTAATAGGTTGTCATGCAGGCAAGGTGCATTCGCATTTAGTCGTGAATTAATTATTAAGTATTCTAGATATGAGCAAAGGCTTGGGTTGAGCGGTAATTCTGCCATTGGCAATGACTAGAGTTATTAAGCTAGCGCTAGTTGATAATCAGTTTTTAAGCATTTAATCGACAAAATAAAAACGCCCGATGATGCTCATCGGGCGATGAATTGACCTGGCAAAAGCGTCAATTAATAAATATTAGACTAATGTTGTTTGAAGCTTAGTCTTTGTCGTACGCGGCAACGGATTTCTTACCACCAAACTCATAACGAACGCCAATCCAAGCAGTACGTGGAGCCCCAGGAGCAATAAAGTCTTCACCTACTGAGGTGGTTCTTCGTGAGGCTAAGTTTAATGTCCCAGCGTTATTGAAAGGATTTTGTCCTAACTGGCCTGCTGTTGCATACTCTTTGTCGAAGATGTTGTTTACTCTTGCGAACATAATCCATTCAGGCTTTATACGATAGGTTGTCGTCGCATTAAAGATGGTGTATCCAGCGATTTCACCATCCCCACGATATGAGCCTCCCGCTTTGTGATCGCCATTATCATTGCCACGAATGTTTGTGCCAGAAACTGAAAGACTGTTAATCCCTACGCTAAACTGATCATTGATTCGATAATCGGCATAAACTTTGAGAATGTTTCTTGGAATTAAAGGAATACGATCACCTGATTTAATGCTTATTTCATGATTAGCGTCTTGACTGCTATTCGTATTGCCAATCAATGTTTGAGCACTCTGATAGGTTGCGTCCAAGAAGGTA
Source organism: Methylophilus sp. DMC14 (assembly GCF_056314085.1). Lineage (NCBI taxonomy): Bacteria > Pseudomonadati > Pseudomonadota > Betaproteobacteria > Nitrosomonadales > Methylophilaceae > Methylophilus > Methylophilus sp. DMC14. Next base: position 287,508 of record NZ_JBQUZA010000003.1, read on the forward strand.
TAGTTAGCCCCTACATTGAGAGCGTCGAAGCTGGTTGCAATCGAGCCCTCAAAACCTTGACGTAAGGTTTGACCAAAGTTTTGGAAATAGCCTTGGCTGGCATTGGCCGCTACAAACAAGATATCATCCTGATTGCGGGTATGGAAGAGCCCTGCAGACCAGAAAACGCCAGAATTGTTACCTCTCAGACCTGCCTCCCAAGTTTTAGATACCACCTGTTTAAGTGGAGGATCACCTGCAAATGAGTTAGGTAAGCTACATGGGGCATCGGGGTTGGCGCAGCTCAATTCAATCGAAGTTGGTGCACGACTACCTTCATTGTAGCCAATATAGGTGTTCAGGTTAGGAAGTGGACTGTAGGTCAGACCAATCGCTGGATTGAAGCGGTGGAAGTTATGTTTTCCACTTAATGAAGCATTTTCATCTTCGCCAGGTAGAATCTGGAATGGTTGAGGACCGTTACCATCAGGGTCGCCAGCATTTGGATGAAGTTGACCATCTTTGTTTCTGATAGTCGTATAGTTATATCGGCCTGACATTGTCAGATGCAAATTATCCATCAATGCTAATGTATCTGTTCCAAATAGACTCCAAGTGGCCACATTACTTTTAAGTTTCGCACTTCGATCATCCAGCTTGCCGTCAAGATTTCCAAGTGTAGACGCGTTGGCATAAAATCCAGAACCTACAATCCCTCTATCAGCATCAATAGAACCATACTCAGCCGACTGATTAAACTTAATTCGACTATAGTCTACGCCGCTTCCAACAATAAACTTGTTATCTTTATCAAATAAGGTATTGGAGACTGAAACTTGACCAAATATACCCATATTGTCAGTTTCCGTTCGTGTACGGTTAATAATGCCTGTGCATTTTTCGCCTGGCTCTCCACCAGCACTCAGTTGCTGTCGGCAAGCTAGTTGATTACCCGCAAGTGTATAAGGGCTGTTAGCAGCGAATGTTGTAGGAAGAACGCGTTGACCACCATCACCAACAAATTCTGGCAATGACTCATCGTTGATATCACCATTGTAAGTACGCGACTTAATATTTCTGTAGTACGTGTTGCCTGTAAGTTGCACATTATCGGTGAAGTAATGTGACCACTCTAAGTTTGCAAAGTGAGATTTGTTTTTTGTATTATCTGGGTACGTATATACACTATTGTAGTCACGACGGGCAAAGCTCTCAGGGACCAAACCGTTTCCGTTCAGGTCTGTATTGGCGAAAGCATAGGTCAGTTTTAAATCGGTTTTCTCGCCATGCCAGCCTAATTTACCAAACAGTTGCTGGTAATCAGACTCGGATTTTTCACGCCAACCATTTTCGTCGAAAAATGAACCGGCAACATAGTAGTCAATATTGTCTTTGATGCTACCATATTCAAACTCACCGACTTTGCGGCCATAACTGCCTAATGTTGTTTGGACTGCTCCACCAGGTGCACTCCTGCCATCTTTGGTTTGAATGGAGAGGGCGCCGCCTAAAGTATTTAAGCCGAACAATGGATTTGAGCCAGGCATCATCTGCATACCTTGAATCGCAATTCTAGGTATCAAATCCCAGCTTACGATATCGCCAAACGCTTGGTTCATGCGCACACCATCCATGTATACAGACAATCCTTGTGGTGTACCAAGTAAAGGAGAAGCAGTAAAACCACGATAGTTCAAGTCAGGCTGTAATGGATTGTTTTGTACCTCATTTACATAAACACCTCGCATATTGCGATTCATGTAATCGGTAATATCTAAAGATTGTGATTTTTCAATATCTTTTGCTTTGACAGTTTGTACTGCAGCCGGAATTTGTTCGACAGGAACACCAATGCTCTTTAATGGAGTGGTGCTAATTACCTCCACGTTACCCAAGTCTACTGTGTCTGCTTTTGTAAATCCAGCTTGAGCAGCATAAGCACTGATAATGGCAAGTGCCAGTGGCTTTAAAGTATTTCTTTTCATATTTATTGATCTCTTTATCCCTGAAATATAAAAGTGTTTTTATAAAAAAACATTTTCATATCGCAAATATTGTTCCATTAATTTTTATTTTTATTTTTATGAATAATATCAATAACCTATATTGATATTTGATTATGGTGGAAAGGAGTTTTTTGGAGATTTTGGCTAATTTCAGCCATTTATTTAATAAAATGGTGGTTAAAAATAACCAAGCTGAGTATTAGAGAGGTGCTTTGTTAAATACTGGGAAAACTAAGGACACATCCGTCGCCCTTAAGCTGAATTTCGTCAGTGATGGAGGGAGAGCTTTAAGCTAATCACTCTTTAGCTAGATTGTTTTAATCTACGTTGTTTGAAAAACGTGCTAAGTAGCCCACCACACTCATCAGCCAAGACGCCGTGACTGACTTCGCAGTGGTGATTGAGTTTCTGCTCCGCCATCAAATTCACTACACTGCCGCAACAACCCGTTTTGGGGTCGCTGGCACCGTAAATCAGGCGCGCAATTCTGGCATGTTGTATGGCGCCGCTACACATGGCACACGGCTCAAGGGTGACGTATAAAGTGCAGCCAACCAGTCTGTAGTTACCTAAGTGCTGCGCGGCTTCACGCATGGCCTGGATTTCCGCATGGGCGGTGGGGTCATTGAGGCTGATGGGGGCGTTGCGGCCTTTGCCGATAATCTGCCCCTCTTTGACCACAATCGCGCCGACCGGGACCTCGCCCAGGTTTGCTGCCTCATTTGCCAGCGCGATGGCAATGCGCATAAATGCTTCGTCTTGCATGCTTATCTACTACTATTTTTATCGGCGAGGCGGATCAGTATGTACACCAGGCCCATGACAAATGCGCCGGCCAGCCAGATGGCGATTTCTTCATAAGTCGGTGTGGCATCTTGTACAGGTAGCACAATCAGTTTGCGCAAAAACATGACCAGCACCACCTCGACAAAGGTTTCTACCAGTAATTTGTGGCCGCGCAGGTAGCGAATTTCTGCCGAGATGAGGGCAGAGATTGACCACAGCAACATCAAGGTGCCCAAGGCACGCAAAAACCCATGAACCAGATTGTGTGCGTAAGCCGCTTCCTTCACGTCGAGGAAAAATAGCCAGGTAAACATCAGCACAGAGGTAGCCAGAGCAAGGCCGATAATAATATGCGCGAACCCATTGAGCCAAAGCATGGCTTTGATGGCGATGCGGTTGAGTGGTGCAAATTCTTCAGGTAGTTGTTCTTGCGACATATTGGATCCCATCAATGCGACAGCAAGGATGATAAATCATTTGCTAAGCAATTGCTCCAGTGGAATCTCGCAACAGGCTTTGAGCAGCCATTGCATGGCTTTGCCCATTTCGCTGGGCCGCTGTTGGCGCCAGGCAATAAAGGTAGGCCCCACCGGTTTCGGTTCTGATACCTGTTTTAGCACAAGTTTGCCCTGCGCAGCGGCCGCTTGTGCCATAAATTTGGGTAGATAGCCGATGGCAATTCCTGCCATTTGCGCCTTTAATTTTGTCTGCATGTCAGGCACGGTGAGTACATCCTGGCCAGAAAGAATGCCTGAGGTCCTTGGGGGCAGGTTGCGTGAACTGTCTGCGGCCGCTACAACCCGATACTGCACAATATCACTGGCGCTGAGCGGCTCTGGTAATGCGGCAAGCGGATGATGCGGGGCCACAGAAAACACAAATTCCAGTTGTCCGAGCAAATGTGTAGAGAAGCCGCCGCCAGGCGGCGCATCTCCTGGAGCGCCGATAGAGATATCAGCCCGCCCCGTCTGTAATGCATCCCAACTCCCGCCATAGACCTCACGGACCAGCTTCACACGGGTGCCAAAGCCCTGCTGGTAAAAGGCTTGTAGCAGATTGAGTACCGGGTCAAAGTCGAACAAATCGCTAATCGCAATGGCAATATCAGTTTCAATACCGGTCGCAACGCGTTGTACGCGGCGCTCCAGCGCATGGGCGGCATCTAGCAAATAACGGCCTTCTTTGAGCAGTTCGGCACCGGCTTCGGTCAGCGTGGCGCGGTGGCCACTGCGGTCAAAAAGCTCCAGCCCCAAATCTTCTTCCAGTCTGCGGATGGTGTAGGTGAGTGCCGAGGGGACGCGGTATAGCGACTCTGCCGCGGCGGCAAAACTGCCTTTGCGGTCAATCGCATCAATGACTTCAAGGGCTTCCAGACTCAGTTTAATGGCCATAGCTGAAGGGATAAGGTTGAAAAAGGGCGGGGTGGTTCATCGCAGTTTAAGTGCTAACAGCTTCATCAAAAAATCTGAACAAGTGATGCAAAATGTTTTGCTATCTAAAGATTAAGTGTTTTTTTATCATACATTTAAACTTTCAAATGGAGTGAATAAATGTTGCATGTTCGCCCTTCAAATAGTCGTGGTTATGCTAATCATGGCTGGTTACAAAGCTTTCACAGTTTTTCTTTCGCCAGTTATTACGACCCTGAGCATATGAGCTACTCGGTGTTGCGGGTGATCAATGACGACAAAATCGCCCCTGACACGGGATTTGGTATGCATGGCCACCAGGACATGGAAATTATTACCTACATGTTGGCGGGTGAGTTGCGCCATACTGACAGCATGGGCCACAGCGCAGTGATTCGCGCGGGGGATGTACAGCGCATGAGTGCAGGGACGGGTATCCGTCATAGTGAGATGAACGCCTCCTCGCAGACCACGGCCCATTTGCTACAAATCTGGATCACCCCTGATACGCAAGGCTTGGCCCCGGCGTATGAAGATAAAACCATCCCGCTGGCTGACAAGCAAAACCGCTGGGCCTTGATTGCTTCGTCTGATGCCCGCGCCGGGTCATTAAAAGTACATCAGGATCTGTCATTGTATGCCACGGTACTGACAGCAGAGGCTGCTTTGCCGGTTGAGGTCAATGCGGGACGTTGTGCTTACCTCCATATTGCAGCCGGCGCAGTGGTGATCGATGGTCAACAGTTGCAGACTGGGGATGCTCTCAAGGTAGATGCCCCGGTTTCTCTCTCGATACTTGCTGCGCAAGACAGCGAAATATTATGGTTTGATCTGCCTGAAATAGTCGAATAATCGTTTTACATTTTTTAAAGGAGCAATGACATGACTCAAGTTTCAATTGTTTATCACAGTGGGTATGGTCATACCGCTGAGCAAGCTAAAGCCGTGGCCCGTGGCGCGCAAAAGGTTGCGGGTGTGACCGTCAATCTGTTAACTGTGGATGAGGCGCAGCAGCAGTGGGATCTGCTCAAGGCCAGCGACGCCATTATCTTTGGCAGCCCAACCTATATGGGTTCGGCTTCAGGCCAGTTTAAAACTTTTATGGATGCGAGCTCCAAGGCTTGGTATACCCGTGACTGGAAAGACAAGATTGCGGCTGGCTTTACCACTTCTGCCAGCCAGAGTGGTGACAAGCTTAGTACCTTGATCCAGTTGGCTGTGTTTGCCGCGCAGCATGGCATGATTTGGGTGGGCCAGGATTTGCTGCCGGGGAACAATAACAGTAATGGTTCGGTCAACGACTTAAACCGTCTGGGCAGCTTTTTAGGTGCCATGGCGCAGGCGAATGCTGACCAGGGCCCGGACTTGGCGCCGATTCAGAGTGACCTGCTCACGGCAGAGCACCTGGGTGAACGTGTGGCCAGTGTTGCGTTACGTTTTGCGAAAGCCGCTTAACTACGGCCTCATTAAAAACCTATCCTAATTCACGATCTAACAAGGAGAACTCAGTGAAAAAGTTAATTTTGACGCTCGGCTTGATGATTGCTACTCAGGCCTGGGCGGTGACCGATACCTACAATATCGATGGCACCCACAGTTTTGCCAATTTCAGTATCCGTCATGTTGTTTCCAAAACTTCAGGGACTTTTAATGATGTCAGTGGCGTCATTACCCTGGATCCTACCAATCTGAATACGGCGACCGTACGTGCTGCGATCAATGTCAGCAGTGTGAATACTGGGTTTGGCAAACGTGATGAACATATCAAGGCGGATAAGTATCTGGATGTGGGCAAATATACCCAGATTTTGTTTGAGAGCACCAAGATCACGGCCAGCAACCAGACGCAGGCAGTGATGCAGGGTAAGCTGACCATGCATGGCGTGACCAAACTGGTGGATATTCCCGTGAAAGTGTTGGGCTATGGCGCCGATCCATGGGGTGGCCAGCGCGCAGGTTTTGAGGGGCATTTGACCATCAAAGCTTCTGATTATGGTTTTGGCTGGGCGACGGGCGCAAATGCGCCGGTCGGTGACGACATTGAAATAACCTTGTTGGTTGAAGGTGTGAAAGCAAAATAATTTTAAATCCATGCGCGGACGTTTTGTCCGCGCAGTGTTTATTGTATGCAGGGAATGAGGAGCGAGTATGACATTGGATTTATTTTCCCCGGGCAAACTGGGCAGCATTGAGATCAAAAACCGTATTGCAATGGCCCCACTGACACGTAACCGTGCAGGCGAGGGCGGTGTACCACAAGCAATGAATGTCACCTATTATGAGCAGCGGGCGACTGCCGGGCTGATTATTACCGAAGCGACCCCGATCTCACCGATGGCGCATGGCTATCCTGCTTTGCCAGGCATTTATACTGATGCGCAGGTGGCTGGTTGGAAAAAAGTGACTGATGCTGTGCATGCCAAGGGCGGAAAAATCGTCATTCAGTTGTGGCATGTAGGCCGTATTTCACACCCCAGCCTGTTACCCAATCAGGCATTGCCAGTGGCGCCTTCAGCAATTAAGCCTGCCGGCCAGGCATTTACCTACCAGGGTTTACAAGATTACGTGACCCCGCGCGCACTGGAGGTGTCCGAATTGGCTGGCATCGTGCAGGATTATATTCATGCCACAAAATGTGCCATTGCAGCGGGTTTTGATGGTGTAGAAGTGCATGCGGCCAATGGTTATCTGCTAGACCAGTTTTTGCGCGACGGTAGCAATCAGCGCCAGGATCAATATGGCGGGCCGGTAGAAAACCGTATGCGATTACTGCTCGAGGTGGTGCAGGCGGTGGTGGATACAATAGGCGCAGACAAAGTGGGGGTGCGCTTGTCACCGGTGAACCCATTTAATGATATGCATGATAGCCAGGCGCAGCAAACATTCAATCATGTCACGGATGCCCTGAATCGCTTCAAGCTGGCCTATCTGCATGTGGTGGAAGGGGGCATTCATGGCGGTGGCAAAGCTGAGCCATTTGATTTTGCGGCGATGCGTAAATTGTTTAAGGGCGGTTATATCGCAAACCTGAGTTATGACAAGGCGCGCGGGAATGCGGCGATTGCCAGTGGCCATGCAGATGCAGTCGCTTATGGTGTTCCGTTTATTGCCAACCCGGATCTGGTTGAGCGGTTTGCAAAAAATGCTCCACTCAATGAGGCTGATTCCAAAACGTTTTACGGCGGTACCGAGCATGGCTACACCGACTATCCCTTCTTGAGTGCCTGATCGTACTCGTGTCTATCTTGTGTTGACGGGGTAGACACGCTCTACTTGGCGACTAATGCTTGCTGCTCAGGAGGCGCGAGCGTAAAATCCGCACAACCGAATATTTGCGGGCCTCTCTGGCCCGTTATATATGCATCCACATCATGCCTCTGCGAGCTTAATTCTGCATGTCTAGCACCAGCACTGTTTCATCTACTCCAATATCCCTCGCCTCAAGAAAACTGGTGGTTGCCAACTGGAAAATGCATGGCAATCTCATGCGTAACCAGCAATTGATTCAGGCCTACCTGCCAGCCTTGGCCGATTGTACGCGCGCGGAGGTTGTGGTCTGCGTGCCTTATCCCTATCTGGCGCAAATTCAAACCTTGTTGACGGGAACTTCTGTCGCTTGGGGCGCACAAAATGTTGCGAAATATGAGGAAGGTGCCTACACCGGTGAAGTAGGGGCGCAAATGCTGACCGATTTTGGCGCCAGGTATGTGATTATTGGCCACTCGGAGCGCAGCACGGCTTATTGTGAGTCCGATGAAAATATCGCTGAAAAATTCATGATGGCCAAACGGCATGGCTTAACACCTATTTTATGTGTGGGTGAAACGCTGCTGGAGCGTGAAGCAGGCGTCATGGAACGTGTGGTTGGCAAGCAGCTGGAAACCATCATCCGCTTATTTGGCGGTGAGGCCTTTGCTGGCAGCATTGTTTCTTATGAGCCGATCTGGGCGATTGGCACCGGGCTGGCGGCCACTTCGGAGCAGGCGGTCGCCATGCATCAGTTTATTCGAGAGACGGTTGCCGCCTCTGATAAAACCGCGGCTGACACGCTAAAAATCCTCTACGGGGGCAGCGTAAACCCGCAAAATGCGGTACAATTGTTGAATCAGAAGGAAATTGATGGCGCGCTGGTCGGTCGTTGCTCGCTAGATGCAGAGCAATTTATAAAAATATGTCAGGCCGTCCCTGAAAATAGCGTCATCTAGATAGCGAAAGAGCCAAAAGCCAAATCGTTATTACTTAATGGATTAAAGAAATATGGAAAACGTCATTCTCGTCATTCATGTGCTGGCAGCTGCTGCCGTGATTGGCCTGGTCTTATTGCAGCATGGTAAGGGTGCCGATATGGGCGCCGCTTTTGGCAGTGGAGCCTCCGGCAGTCTATTCGGCGTGTCTGGGTCCTCTAACTTGCTGAGCAAGCTGACATCGATTTTTATTTCAGTGTTTTTTGCAACTAGCTTGACGCTGGCCTTTATGTCCAGCCATAAAGCAAGTTCTGGTAGTGTGGTTAAATCCACAGTGACCCAACAGGCTCCGGCCAAAGGTGAGGCTGCAGAAGTGGCCAAGCCGGTTGAAAATACACCCAAAGATATTCCTAACTAAACATTGGCCGTCGTGGTGAAATTGGTAGACACGCTATCTTGAGGGGGTAGTGACGAAAGTCGTGCGAGTTCGAGTCTCGCCGACGGCACCAGATAGAGTTGCTTGCAACTTTGCTCTGGCAGGGAATAGATGGTTTGGGAGTGTTTTAATGGGCGGCTAGCTGCATTGAAATAACTTGTTAACATGATCGATGAAGGCAAATCAGTGTTAGAAAACTATTTCCCGATTTTGATGTTTATCCTGGTGGGGCTGGGCGTTGGTCTTGGTCCGTTGCTTGCCGGTAAAATTCTCTCTCCGCACAAACCTGATGCGGAAAAAAACTCTCCATACGAATGTGGCTTTGAAGCCTTTGAAGATGCGCGCATGAAGTTTGACGTGCGCTACTATCTGGTCGCCATTCTGTTTATTCTGTTTGATCTCGAAATTGCATTTCTTTTTCCATGGGCGGTGGTGATCCAAGAAATTGGGCCTGCTGGCTTCTGGGCAATGATGGTGTTTTTATTTGTATTGGTGGTCGGCTTCATCTTTGAATGGATGAAGGGCGCCCTTGAATGGGATTGATGCAAAATGAGCATTGAAGGCGTATTAGAAAAAGGCTTTGTTACCACCACGCTGGATACGGTGATTAATTACACCCGTACTGGTTCATTGTGGCCGATGACGTTCGGCCTGGCTTGCTGTGCGGTTGAAATGATGCATGCCGGCGCTTCGCGTTACGATCTTGACCGTTTCGGGATTGTGTTCCGGCCCAGCCCGCGTCAGTCAGACGTGATGATTGTGGCAGGTACGCTGGTGAACAAAATGGCGCCTGCGCTACGCAAGGTGTATGACCAGATGGCAGAACCGCGCTGGGTAATTTCCATGGGCAGTTGTGCTAATGGCGGCGGCTACTATCACTACTCTTATGCAGTCGTGCGCGGCTGTGACCGGATTGTGCCGGTGGATGTGTATGTGCCTGGTTGCCCTCCCACTGCCGAGGCCTTGTTGTACGGCATTATTCAGCTGCAAAAGAAAATCAAGCGTACCAATACGATTGCCAGAACCTGATGGTGACGCGCTCTGACAACATACTAAGCCCTAGAAATTAACTATGTCTGCAAAACTCGAACATTTGTCTGCACAGCTCAAGTTGGCCTTGGGTGAGGGTGTGGTCAGGCTGGAGCAACAGTTGGGTGAACTCACGGTGGAAGTTCATGTGAAACACCTGCTGGCCGTGGCTGAAAAATTGAAAACCCATGCGGAGCTCAAATTTGAGCAACTGATTGACTTGTGTGGGGTGGATTATCTGGAGTATGGCGATGGCCGCTGGGAAGGTCAGCGCTTTGCTGTGGTGCTGCATTTGCTTTCGGTCAGTTTGAATCAGCGTGTGCGTATCCGTGCGTTTGCAGCTGACGATGACTTTCCTGTGTTTCCGACCTTGGTCGATATCTGGCCGGTCGCCAACTGGTTTGAGCGTGAAGCTTTTGACCTCTACGGCATCATGTTTGAAAATCACCCCGATTTGCGTCGCTTGCTGACAGATTACGGTTTTGTTGGTCATCCTTTCCGTAAAGACTTCCCCATGATTGGTAACGTTGAAATGCGTTATGACCCTGTACAGCAGCGTGTGATCTATCAGCCGGTCTCTGTCGAGTTGCGGAATAATGTGCCGCGAGTTATTCGTGATGAAGGTGCGCACCATGGCTGAAATTAAGAACTACACAATGAACTTCGGCCCGCAGCACCCGGCGGCGCACGGGGTATTACGCTTGGTGCTTGAGTTGGACGGTGAGGTGATCCAGCGTGCGGACCCGCATATTGGTTTGCTGCACAGGGCAACGGAAAAACTGGCTGAAAACCGCACCTATTTGCAAAGTGTGCCTTACATGGACAGGCTGGATTATGTCTCCATGATGGCCAATGAGCACGCCTATGTCATGGCGATTGAAAAAATGCTCGGCATTGAGGTGCCAGTGCGCGCGCAGTATATCCGCGTCATGTTCGACGAAATTACCCGTATTCTCAACCACTTGCTGTGGCTGGGCGCACATGCGCTGGACGTCGGCGCCATGACGGTTTTCCTGTACGCGTTCCGCGAGCGTGAAGATTTGTTTGATGTGTATGAGGCTGTGTCTGGCGCCCGTATGCATGCGGCATATTACCGCCCGGGTGGCGTCTATCGTGACCTGCCAGAAAAAATGCCGCAGCATGAAACCACCAAATTCCGTAGCGCAGAAGAAATCAACAAGCTTAATGAAAATCGTCAGGGTTCCATGCTGGATTTCATTGAAGACTTTACCAATCGCTTCCCGACCTATGTCGACGAATATGAAACCCTGTTGACCGATAACCGTATCTGGAAACAGCGGACGGTCGGTATTGGCGTGGTGACGCCGGAGCGCGCATTGGCATTGGGCATGACCGGTGCCATGTTGCGTGGTTCTGGCATTGCCTGGGATTTACGCAAGAAACAGCCTTATGAAGTCTATGACAAGATGGACTTTGATATCCCGATTGGCGTCAATGGCGACTGTTATGACCGGTATCTGGTGCGTGTGGAAGAAATGCGTCAATCCAACCGTATCATCAAACAATGCATAGACTGGTTGCGCAAGAACCCAGGGCCAGTCATTACAGATGACAATAAGATTGCCCCGCCAAGCCGCGAAGGCATGAAAACCAATATGGAAGACTTGATCCACCACTTCAAGTTATTTACCGAGGGTTTCCATGTCCCAGCAGGGGAGGCCTATGCCGCGGTTGAGCATCCCAAAGGCGAGTTCGGGATTTATATGGTGTCAGATGGTGCCAATAAACCCTACCGCCTGAAAATCCGTGCGCCAGGTTTTGCCCATTTGGCTGCATTGGATGAGATGACCAAAGGTCACATGATTGCCGACCTGGTAGCCATCATTGGGACACAGGATATTGTGTTCGGTGAGATCGACAGATAATCCGAACAACGTGATAGCGCGGATCGAAAAGATAGTAAGGTAAAAGCATGCTCAGTGCAGAATCGATTGAAAAGATTGAATACGAACTGTCCAAATATCCAGCTGACAGGCGTCAGGCAGCGGTGATGTCTGCATTACGCATCGTCCAGATGGAGCGTGGCTGGTTATCCAAGGAAAGTATTTCCGAAGTAGCCAAGTACTTGCGCATTCCGGAAATCGCGGCGTTAGAAGTCGCTACCTTCTACAATATGTATGATCTCGAGCCAGTCGGAAAATACAAAATTACCGTCTGTACCAATATTTCTTGCATGTTGCGTGGCTCGGATGAGATTGTCGAGCACTTGCAGCACAAGTTGGGTGTGGGCTTCAACGAAGTCACAGCGGATGGTAAATTCTGCCTGAAAGAAGGCGAGTGTATGGGCTGTTGCGGTGGCGCACCGTTACTACATGTGAATAACAGTGAAATGCATGAATTTCTGACCACCGAAAAAGTGGATGCCCTCATTAACGAGCTAAACAAGGGCTAGGACACGGAATATGGCTAAGACTTCAAATGCTTCCATGAATAGTAAACCAGTGGTCAAAACTGATTTGGCTGGACAGACATTGGTAACTTTGCGCACACTTAGCGAAGACAATCCTGCCGCCCTGGCAACTTATGAGAAATTAGGCGGCTATGCCCAGCTCAAGCGCTTGGTGACCGAAAAAGTGAAGGCCCCGGATATCATCAGCCAGGTCAAAGTATCCAATCTGCGTGGTCGAGGCGGTGCAGGCTTTCCGACCGGCCTCAAATGGAGCTTTATGCCGCGTTATTACGACGGTACCAAATATCTGGTTTGCAACACAGACGAAGGCGAGCCAGGCACATTTAAAGACCGTGACATTATCCGTTATAACCCGCACCAGTTAATTGAAGGCATGGCGATTGCTGCTTATACGCTGGGTGCACGCGTGGGGTATAACTATATCCACGGTGAAATCTGGCAGGATTATGAGATTTTTGAGGCTGCGTTAGCTGAGGCGCGTGAAGCTGGCTACCTGGGTGAAAATCTGTTCGGCACCGAATTTAGCTTTGATCTCTATGCTGTCCATGGATACGGTGCTTATATCTGCGGTGAAGAAACGGCCCTGATTGAGTCGATTGAAGGCAAAAAAGGCCAGCCTCGTTTCAAACCGCCTTTTCCTGCCAGCTATGGTGTATTTGGCAAGCCGACCAACGTCAACAATACCGAGAGCTATGCCTCCATCCCCTGGATCATGCAGCATGGCGGGCAGGCATTTGCAGATTTAGGCGTGCCTAATTCTGGCGGCAGTAAGTTATTCTCGGTGTCTGGTCATGTTGAAAAACCAGGAAACTACGAGATTAAAATGGGGACACCTTTTAAGGACCTGCTGGCCATGGCCGGCGGTGTTTGGAAAGGTCGCAAACTCAAAGCGGTGATTCCTGGCGGCCCTTCCACTGCGGTCATGCCAGCGAGCGCCATTGAAAATGCCACCATGGACTATGATGGCTTGAGCAAAGCCGGCTCCAGCCTGGGTGCGGGTTCCATGATTGTGATGGACGAAACCACCTGCATGGTGAAAACACTCAAGCGTTTAAGCTATTTCTTTTATGAAGAAAGCTGTGGGCAATGCACGCCTTGCCGTGAAGGAACCGGTTGGGTATATCGCATTATCGAGCGTATTGTCGATGGCAAAGGCAAGATGGAAGATCTCGACTTGCTGACTGATTTAAGTAACAACATTTCTGGCCGAACCATCTGTGCTTTGGGCGATGCTGCAGCAACGCCTGTGTTGAGTTTCATCAAGCACTTCCGTCCCGAATTTGAGTATTACATCCAGCATGGCAAATCCATGGTAGATGGTAAATAAACGGTTTTAAGCTTAACGGTAATCACATGCTAAACATCGAAATTGACGGCAAACCTCTAGAAGTCGAACATGGCAGCACCATTATTGATGCGGCCGATGCGGCAGGGATCGCCATCCCGCGTTTTTGTTACCACAAAAAGCTGTCGGTGGCCGCCAACTGTCGTATGTGTCTGGTGCAGGTAGAAAAATTCAATAAGCCATTGCCTGCCTGTGCCACCCCGGTGGCGGACGGCATGAAGATTTACACCCGCAGTAAGTCTGCCGTGGAAGCCCAGCAAAGCGTGATGGAGTTTTTGCTGATTAACCACCCTCTGGATTGCCCAATTTGCGACCAGGGCGGTGAATGTGACTTGCAGGATATTGCCGTCGCTTATGGCGCTTCTGGCTCACGCTATACCGAAGAAAAGCGAGTGGTCTTCAATAAAAACATTGGTCCGCTGGTCAGCACTGACATGACCCGTTGCATCCAGTGTACCCGCTGTGTGCGCTTCCTGAAAGAAGTGGGGGGCATGCAGGAGCTAGGCTTGGTCAATCGTGGCGAGCATGCCGAGATTACCGCTTATGTTGACCAGTCTGTGAACTCTGAGCTCAGCGGCAATATTATTGATTTGTGCCCGGTGGGCGCGCTGACCAGCAAGCCTTTCCGTTACTCTGCACGCAGCTGGGAGCTGGTGCGCAGACCTTCGATTGCGCCGCACGATGGCTTGGGTTCGCACATTGAAGTCCACGTCAAAGATCATAAAGTCATGCGTGTGTTACCGCGTGAAAAAGAGTCGATTAACGAGTGCTGGCTGTCTGACCGTGACCGTTTCTCCTACGAGGGCTTGAACAGTCCGGACCGCCTCAAGGTACCCATGATCAAGCACAACGGGCAATGGCAGGAAACTGACTGGAAAACAGCCATTGAGTTTGCAGCGGGTCAGCTCAAAGACATTACCAAACAATATGGCGGTGATGCCTTGGGCGTGCTGGTTTCTCCGAATAGCACCATGGAAGAAGGCTATCTGATCAAGCAGCTGGCAGATGGCCTGGGCTGTGGCAACGTGGATTACCGCCTGCGTCAGACAGACTTCCGCCTGGATGGCAAACGTACCGGCACCCCATGGATGGGCTGCAATATTCAGGAAATCGAAGAGCTGGATCGCATCCTGCTGATTGGTTCGAATATCCGCAATGAACATCCTTTGCTGGCACAACGTATCCGCAAAGCCGTTTCCAGAGGGGCTGAATTATGTATTGTCAGCCCGCTCGATAACGATCCATTGATGGACATTGCACATAAAGTCATTGTGCGCCCGAACGACATGGTGAATGTGTTGGGTCAGATCCTCAAAGCCATGTCTGGCTTGCAAAAACTGTCGCTATGCTTGCCACCCACACTGAACAAGTTACTCGAAGAAATCCAGGTACGTCCCAATACGCAAAAAATTGCAGAGTGCCTGGCGGGTATCAGCGACGACTTGATCCTGATTGCACCCAAGGTTGGTATTTTTCTAGGCAATATGGCCTTGAGTGATCCCCGTTTTACCGAGATGTACAGTATGGCTGAAGCCATTGGCGGCATCAGCGGTGCGAAAGGCGGTATTTTACCGCCAGCGGCAAACAGCACCGGCATGCATTTGATGGGTGTCATGCCTACAGCCACTGGCATGCACGCGCGCGCCATGCTGGAAGTCCCACGCAAAGCATATCTATTGCTCAATATCGAGCCTGAGCTGGATTGTCAGCATGCCGCACTGGCAGCCGATGCCATCGCAAAAGCAGAGTGCGTGATTGCCTTGACGGCGTACAAGTCTGCAGCACTCGACAACGCCGATATCCTGCTACCGATCACGCCGTTCACCGAGACCTCAGGCAGCTTTATGAGCATGGAAGGGCGTGTACAGAGCTTCCAGGCCGTGACGCGTCCTCTCGGCGAAGCGCGCCCAGGCTGGAAAGTCCTGCGTGTGCTGGCAAATACGCTGGACTTGCCTGGCTTTGAATACAACAGTTCCGACGAAGTGAAAAATGCCATCTTTAATGGTGAGAAGCCCTCGGCCGTGGTCTGGCGCAGTCTCAACAACAACCTCAAAGAGCTGGTAGAAATTCAGGTGAATATCAAGAAACAAGGCCTGCAGCGAATTGGTGAAGTGCCACAATACGAGTCTGACCCGATCGTGCGCCGTTCTGCGCCCCTGCAAAAAACCAAATACAACATCCGTCCGATGGCGCGGATGCATGCTGACCAATTGGCAGAGCTTGGCTTGCAAGATGGCGACATCGTTGTCGCCCGTCAGGATAAAGGCAGTGCTGTGCTTAAAGCGCGTCTGGATAACCACGTTGCCAAAGGCTGTGTGCGTGTGGCTGCAGCGCATCCACTCACTGCGGGTCTGGGCGATTTGATGGGGGACATCACCATTGAAAAAGCGTCTGCCGAACAAGTGGCAATTTACGAAAAACAACTGACCGAGATGGCATAACATGCATTTCTTTGCTGAATTATTTGGTTCCTACTGGACAGACGTACAACTGGTCGTGTGGACACTGATTAAAATTGTGGCGATTGTGCTGCCATTGATGATAGGCGTTGCCTACCTCACACTGGCCGAGCGTAAAGTGATTGGTTACATGCAGGTGCGTATCGGTCCCAACCGTGTGGGCTACTGGGGTTTGTTGCAACCATTGGCAGATGGCCTCAAATTGCTGTTTAAAGAAATTATCCTGCCGACTGCGTCTAATAAAGCATTGTTTTTTATTGGCCCAGTACTGGCAATTGCTCCGGCGTTTGCAGCTTGGGCCGTGGTGCCTTTTGATGCCACACTGGTATTGGCCAATGTCGATGCAGGTTTACTCTATATACTGGCGATGACTTCGGTGGCTGTTTACGGCGTGATTATCGCCGGGTGGGCCTCTAACTCAAAATATGCGTTTCTGGGTTCCCTGCGTTCCGCAGCACAAATTGTCTCGTATGAGATTGCCATGGGTTTTACACTGGTCGGTGTCTTGATGTGTGCCAACTCACTGAATTTGGGCAAGATCGTGATGGGACAAGAAGGAGGCTTCTGGCACTGGTATTTTCTGCCGTTGTTCCCGCTGTTTGTCGTCTATTTTATTAGTGCGGTGGCTGAAACCAACCGTGCACCGTTTGACGTCGCCGAAGGTGAATCTGAAATCGTGGCAGGTTTCCATGTGGAGTACTCTGGCATGGCCTTTGCGGTGTTCTTCCTGGCTGAGTATGCCAATATGATGCTGGTGTCCATGCTGGCCGCATTGATGTTCTTGGGCGGTTGGTTATCCCCGGTGCCGTTCTTGCCAGACAGTATTGTATGGTTGCTGGCAAAAGTCGCTTTCCTGTTGTTCCTGTTCTTGTGGTTCCGCGCTACCTTTCCACGTTATCGCTATGACCAGATCATGCGTTTGGGTTGGAAAGTATTTATTCCCATCACGCTGGTCTGGATTATTGTGGTCGGTGGCATGATGCAAACCCAGTGGGCTTATTTATTCCACTAACTGGACAATCGCACGGACAACGTATTTGGAAACCTTACCATGTTGAACGCAATTAAAAATACATTAGGCAGTTTGATGTTATGGGAGATGCTTAAAGGCATGGCCCTGACCGGACGCTATTTCTTCGCCAAGAAAATTACTATTCAATACCCGGAAGAACGTACACCGCAGTCCAACCGTTTTCGTGGCTTGCACGCGTTGCGTCGCTACCCTAACGGTGAAGAGCGCTGCATTGCCTGCAAGCTGTGTGAAGCAGTCTGTCCGGCGATGGCGATTACGATTGAATCCGAGCAGCGTGATGATGGCACCCGCCGTACCACGCGTTATGACATTGACCTGACCAAGTGCATTTTTTGCGGTTTTTGTGAAGAATCCTGCCCAGTGGATAGCATCGTGGAAACACGGATTTTTGACTACCACGGCGAGCAGCGCGGCGACCTGCTGTATACAAAAAAAATGTTGCTCGAAGTAGGTGACAAATACGAGGCGCAAATTGCAGCAGACCGCGCCCAGGATAAAGCTTATCGATAAGCGCGGACAGGAATCCTAAATGTTATTTACCGATATTGTTTTTTATGTGCTGGCAGCGATTCTGCTGTTCTCTGGCATCCGCGTGATTACTACGCGTAACCCCGTGCATGCTGCACTGTTTCTGGTGCTGGCATTTTTTACGGCGGCAGGCATCTGGTTGTTGCTTGAAGCTGAGTTTCTCGCCATTGCCCTGATTCTGGTGTACGTGGGGGCGGTGATGGTGCTGTTCCTGTTTGTGGTGATGCTGCTGGACATCAATATCGACAAATTGCGTGAAGGCTTCTGGTCTAACCTGCCATTGGCGTTGACCTTTGGCGTGGTCATGATGGCCGAAATGGTGATGGTGCTTTCCGCCAAAAACCTCAATCCAAGTCAGGCGGTGTCTGCACCGGCAGGCTTCAGTAATACGGCTGCGTTGGGCAAGGTATTGTATACCGACTACTTGCTGCCGTTTGAACTAGCGGCGGTCGTGTTGCTGGTGGCGATGATTGCCGCCATTGTGTTGACCTTGCGCGAGCGTAAAGACAACAAATCCATGAATCCGGCCGAGCAGGTCAAAGTGAAGCGTAACGACAGATTGCGTATTATCTCTATGCCTGCTGAAGTTGAAGTGCCAGCACCGTCTGCAGAGGAGAGTAAATAATCATGGTCGGTTTGTCTCACTACCTGATTTTGGGGGCGCTGATGTTTGCCATCAGTGTGATTGGCATATTCCTCAACCGCAAAAACGTCATTATTTTGCTCATGGCAATTGAATTGATGTTGTTGGCCGTTAACCTGAATTTTGTGGCTTTTTCGCATTACCTCAATGATATTGGTGGTCAGGTATTCGTCTTTTTCATCTTGACGGTGGCTGCGGCGGAGTCTGCAATTGGTCTCGCGATTCTGGTCGTATTGTTCCGCAACCTGCGTACCATCAACGTCGATGATCTGGATCAATTAAAAGGTTAAGCGTGATGACAATAAAACAAATCCTGATCTTGATTCCGATGTTGCCTTTGCTGGCTGCGGCCGCTGTTGGCCTCTTCAGGAATTACTTACCGCGCTGGGCCGCACATGTGTTGACCATCGCTGGCGTCGGCGCGGCATTCGCCTTGTCTGCCTACATTTTTAACCAGACCCTGAATGGCTTCACGCTCAACGAAGCGGTGTATACCTGGCTCAATTCCGGTGACGTGCATTTTGAAGTGGGCTTCCTGATTGATAACCTGAGTGCCATGATGATGGTCGTGGTGACTTTTGTGTCACTTATGGTGCATATTTATACCATCGGCTATATGGAAGAAGATCCAGGCTATAGCCGCTTCTTCAGCTACATTTCGCTGTTTACCTTCTCCATGCTGATGCTGGTCATGAGCAACAACTTCATGCAGTTGTTCTTTGGCTGGGAGGCGGTCGGTCTGGTGTCTTACCTGCTGATTGGTTTCTGGTTTACACGTCCCACCGCCATTTACGCCAATTTGAAAGCCTTTCTGGTTAACCGGGTAGGGGACTTCGGCTTCCTGTTGGGTATAGGCATGGTGCTGTATTACTTTGGTAGCCTGGATTACGCCACCGTTTTTCAGCGCGCCCCTGAGTTTGCCAATACACAAGTTAATTTGATTGGTAGTTGCAACTGGTCCCTGATGACAGTCACTTGCCTGTTATTGTTTGTTGGCGCCATGGGTAAATCTGCACAAGTTCCGCTGCATGTCTGGCTGCCAGACTCCATGGAAGGTCCAACGCCAATTTCTGCGCTGATTCACGCTGCCACTATGGTGACTGCGGGTATCTTTATGGTGGCACGCATGTCACCTTTATATGAATTGTCTACCACGGCCTTGTCGACCGTGATGGTGATTGGCGCGATCACTGCACTGTTCATGGGCTTCCTGGGCATTATCCAGAACGATATCAAGCGCGTGGTGGCCTATTCGACCTTGTCGCAACTCGGGTATATGACTGTTGCATTGGGTGCATCAGCCTATTCTGTAGCCATTTTCCACCTGATGACCCATGCATTCTTTAAGGCGTTGTTATTCCTAGGTGCCGGTTCTGTGATTATGGGCATGCATCACGATCAGGATATCCGTAACATGGGTAACCTGAAAAAATACTTGCCGATTACCTGGATTACTTCGTTGGTTGGTTCCCTGGCCTTGATTGGTACGCCATTCTTTGCCGGTTTCTACTCCAAAGACAGCATTATCGAAGCGGTAGAGCTCTCTCACATCCCCGGCAGTGGCTTTGCCTACTTCTCTGTGATTGCCGGTGTGTTCGTGACTGCATTCTATTCTTTCCGTTTGTACTTTCTGGTATTCCACGGTGAAGAAAAGTGGCGCCATGCCAAACATGATGACCATGCACATGTCGCACAGGCAGACGCACACCATGACGACGCGCATCATGACGATCATGCACATGACGATCATGCACATGACGAAGAGCATCATCATGGCCTGGGACCAAACGATGATCCGCATGAGCCAGGCTGGGTCGTTACCTTGCCATTGGCGTTGCTGGCGATCCCCTCACTGGTGATTGGTTACATTGCACTGGAACCGATGCTGTACGGTGATTTCTTCAAAAATGTGATTTTTGTGAATCCTGAAGCGCATCCTGCCATGGAGCACCTCGCCCATCACTACCATGAGTTCATGCATAGTCCGGCAGGCATGGCGATTCATGGCTTTACCAGTCTGCCATTTTTCCTGGCGGCCTCCGGGGTGGCACTGTCATGGTTCTTCTATATGAAGCGTCCGGATATCCCTGCTGCAATCAAAGCCCGCTTTATCGTGATTTACAACATCCTTGAAAACAAATACGGTTTTGACAGCTTTAACGAGAAGTTTTTTGCCGGAGGTTCACGCTGTCTGGGCGGCTTGTTGTGGAAGTTTGGTGACATCACGTTGATTGATGGTGCCATGGTCAACGGCACCGCCAATACCATGGGCAAGATTGCTGCCAAAATACGCACGCTGCAATCCGGTTTAATTTATCACTACGCCTTTGCCATGATTATTGGCGTATTCCTTCTTATGACTTTCTTTATCAAAATTAACTAATGATGCAAGCCGACCTCACAAGTATTTCCTGGTTAAGTCTGGCCGTCTGGCTGCCGGTATTGTCTGGCGTGCTGGTGTTGTTGCTAGGCGGTGACCAAAAGGCCACATTGACTCGATGGCTGGCATTGGTAGGTAGCCTGGTCAGTTTTCTGGTGACTGTGCCGCTGTACACGCAGTTTGATATTCACGACGGCTTCTTCCAGTTTGAAGAGTTGCTGCCCTGGGTACCGGCCTTCAATATGCATTACCACCTGGGGGTGGACGGCTTTTCAATGCCTTTGGTGCTGTTAACCAGTTTTACCACGGTGATTGTGGTACTGGCAGGTTGGGAAGTGATTACCAAACATGTGGCACAGTACATGGCGGCCTTCCTGATCATGAGCGGGATCATGATTGGTGTGTTCACCGCGCTTGATGCGATTCTGTATTACGTCTTCTGGGAAGCGATGCTGATTCCGATGTTCCTGGTGATTGGCATCTGGGGCGGGCCTAACCGCGTCTACGCTACCATCAAGTTTTTCCTGTATACCTTGCTGGGCTCCTTGTTGATGCTGGTCGCTTTTATTTACCTGTATCACCAGACTGGCAGTTTCGAGTTGGCTGATTACTATTTATTACCGCTCAGCCTGCAAGCGCAAATATACATTTTCATTGCCTTCTTCATGGCGTTTGCGGTGAAAATCCCGATGTGGCCAGTGCATACCTGGTTGCCGGATGCGCACGTTGAAGCACCTACGGGTGGTTCTGTGGTGCTGGCGGCCATTGCACTGAAACTTGGCGGCTACAGCTTTCTGCGATTTGCCATGCCGATTGCTCCGGATGCAGCCCATTACTTCACTTCAGCCATGGTCGCGCTGTCGCTGATTGCAGTGGTCTACATCGCACTGGTCGCGCTGGTGCAAAAAGACATGAAGAAGCTGATTGCTTATTCTTCGATCTCGCACATGGGCTTTGTCACTTTGGGCTTCTTCATGTTTAGCCAGTTGGCGCTTGAGGGGGCCTTGGTGCAAATGATTTCACATGGCTTTATTTCTTCTGCGATGTTCCTGAGCGTAGGTGTGTTATACGACCGCGTCCATAGCCGTGAAATTTCCGCGTATGGTGGCGTGGTTAACAAGATGCCTGTGTTTGCCGCATTCGCTGTGTTGTTTGCCATGGCCAACAGTGGCTTGCCTGGCACCTCCGGCTTTGTGGGCGAGTTTATGGTGATTCTGGCCGCAGTCAAATTCAATTTCTGGGTGGCTTTCTTTGCCGCGACGACCTTGATATTTGGTGCAGCCTATACGCTGTGGATGACCAAGCGTGTGTTCTTTGGCAATGTGACGAATCATCACGTGGCCGAACTGAGCGACCTCAGCAAACGTGAGTTCCTGATCTTGGGTATTCTGGCCATCTTGGTGATTGGTTTCGGCGTCTATCCACAAGCACTGACCGAAGTGATGCAGGCAACCAGCACAGAGTTCCTGAAACATATGGCGATTTCCAAATTGCCCGTCACAGGCTATTAAAAGCAGGATTTTAAAAAATGGATAATATGCAATTTGACTTGCTCGCCCTGTTGCCGGAAATGGTTGTATTGGGCATGGCCATGTTTATTTTGTTGCTGGATTTGTTCATCCTGCCACAAAACCGCTTCATGATTTATGGATTAAGTCAGCTGACCTTGCTTGCGGCCGCCTTCCTGACTTTTAAAACACATACACCAGCGGTGGGCTTTGCCTTCTCGCATATGTTTATTGACGATACCTTGTCAGACGTCATCAAAATGATGATGTATCTGGGCACCTCGTTGATCCTGGTATATACGCGCAAATACCTGCAAGACCGTAACCTCTATCGTGGTGAGTTTTATGCCATGGTCCTGTTTGGCTTGCTCGGTATGATGATCATGGTGTCAGGCCACAACCTGCTGACCATTTATATGGGCCTGGAATTGCTGTCACTGTGCCTCTACTCTCTGGTAGCCTTTGATCGCGATAATCCAAGAGCGTCCGAGTCGGCCATGAAATACTTTGTGTTAGGTGCACTCGCTTCAGGGATGCTGCTATATGGCATGAGTATGCTGTATGGCATGACTGGCAGCCTGGATGTGAGTGATATTGCCAACAGCATTAGTCAGCAGCCCAAGAGCCCGGTGCTGATCATGGGCCTGGTGTTTCTGGTTGCCGGTATTGCCTTCAAGTTTGGCGCTGTCCCGTTCCAGATGTGGGTGCCCGATGTCTATCAGGGGTCGCCAACTCCGATGACACTGTTAATTGGCTCCGTGCCAAAATTGGCGGCTTATGCGATGACCGTGCGTCTGTTGGTGCAAGGCCTGCACCCGCTAGCCATGGACTGGCAGGATATGCTGATGTTAATGGCGGTGTTGTCCATCATCATCGGTAATTTTAGCGCGATTGTGCAGACCAACCTCAAGCGTATGTTGGCATATTCCACCATTTCGCATGTCGGTTTCATCCTGTTCGGCATGATGAGTGCCAATGCCAATGGTTTTGCTTCCAGCTTCTTTTACATCAGTGCCTACGTCCTGATGTCAATTGCCGGCTTCGGTATCATTCTGCTATTGAGCCGTCAGGGCTTTGAAGCCGAAGAGATCAATGATCTCAAAGGGCTTAACCAGCGCCATCCATGGTTTGCTTTCCTCATGTTGATCATTATGTTCAGCATGGCCGGTATCCCGCCTACCATTGGTTTTTATGCCAAATTCACCGTATTGCAGGCCGCCTGGCAAGCCGGGTTCACCTGGCAGGTGGTGTTTGCCGTGCTGATGGCGACCATTGGTGCGTTTTACTACCTCAACATCGTGCGTAAAATGTATTTCGATGCACCGGAAGACCATACACCGCTGTCCGCACCGATGGATATGCGCTTTATCCTCAGTGTGCATACCCTGGCGTTGCTGGGCTTGGGCTTGTTCCCTGAAATTCTATTAGGCGTCTGCGGGCATAGCTTGCTGATGAGTCTGCAATAAAATGGCTACCAAACTCATTTTTTTGTTGCTGATGTTGTTTTTGGCAAACCTGGCCTGGATTTCGGATAAGTGGCTGGGTTTGATCGGCAATATTCAGCAGCTATGGCAGCGTTTTGCCGCCATGTTGCCTGCCTACTTCATCACGCTGCTGATTGGCTACCTGGTTGAGCGTTATGTGATGGGACAAGTCTGGCCGCAAGGCTGGGAGTTTTACAGTGTCACGCTATGCCTGTTTCTTGTGTTGTCATTCCCGGGCTTTGTCTATCGGGTACTCTGGAAATAAAGCCTGCGTGAATGTACAGGGGCTCATCCTTGGCATAAGCACCCGTCATATTTAATTCATCAATCTTTCACGCTAATTTAAAGCATCCGGTTCAGACTAGGCTTACCCAACAAGCATAGTCGGGGGAAGCCCCGGAAAGGACCTGCGATGCTGAAACTACAACAAACACTGGGATGGGTGCAGTCGGTCGATAGCCGACTGTGTGTCAAAGTCAGCCATACCGGACAATATCGCCTGATACGCAACCTGTTTCGCGCCATTTCGCGTATGGGGGATGGCATGTTCTGGTATTTGCTCATGCTGGTGATTGCCATCAGCCAGGGCCAGCACGGGCTTTACGTCTGCCTGCATATGTTGACCGTAGGACTGAGCGGTACACTGGTCTATAAATGGTTAAAACATCGCACCAGCCGTCCACGACCCTTTCAAGTGCGTCAGGATGTCTTGTTGAGTGGCACACCGCTGGATTACTTCAGTTTTCCATCAGGGCATACCTTGCACGCGGTGGCGTTTGGCATGGTGGCCGTGCATTATTACCCGCAATTGTTTCCTGTCGTTTATCCGTTTGTCGTGTTAGTCGGCATCTCACGTGTGGTACTGGGTTTACATTATCCGAGTGATGTCTTGGCAGGGGGCTTGATTGGGTACACGCTGGTCGCTTTGTACGCGCCGCTGTTTTAATCGCCATACACATGCGTTAGCATGCGTAAAAACGGATACCTTGGTATCCGTTTTTGTTTGTGGCAGTTCACGCCATCAATGGGTTTCGACCAACTGATTCACCAAATGCATGACAATAGGCCGCACAATCAGCACACAACAGAAAGCGACAGGCATCGCGAGTGTATAAGCATGGATGACACGCGCCACATAACCGGCCTGTAAGCCACTGTTGGCAGCTACAATGACCATAGACATCAAAAAGGCCATGATGCCTGCCATAAAAAAGGCAAAGACATAAGGCGTAAATTGCTTGGGGATCTTGCGGAAAGTCGTTCTGGTTTGATTCATGGTGGTTCTCCTAATGTGTGCTGACACTATAAAACCTCACACAGTTGCCGGGTAGAGGCTTGAAGATTTAATCACTATAAAGTTAAACTATCGAATCAATCATGCTATTCGATAGTTTATGGATACCTTAAGAAGCATAGAAAGCTTTGTAAAAGCGGTACAGGCCGGCAGTATTGCGGCGGGTGCGCGGTTGCAAGGCATTACGGCGGCAGCGGCCAGCCAGAATATCCAGCGGCTGGAAAAGTCATTGGGGACGCGCTTGTTGATGCGAACCACACGCAAGCTGGCGCTGACAGAAAGTGGTGCGCTTTATTATGCAGAGGTCCAGCATCTGGTAGACGTGCTGGCCAGGGCACAATCGGCCATTACCGAGTTTCACGGGCAACCGCAGGGGCGCTTGCGGATTGGTTCCTCGGTGGCTTTTGGCCGTCATGTCTTAATGCCGTTGATCCCGGCATTTAGCCGCCGTTTTCCGCAAGTGTCTCTGGAGCTGATTCTGTCTGATCGTAGCCTGGATCATGTGGCAGAGGATATCGATATCAGCATCCGTTTCAAACAGCAGCTAGAGCCAGGACTGATTGCCAGGAAAATCGCGACCGTCCCCGTGCTATTTTGTGCTGCACCGGACTATCTGCAACGCAAAGGCCTGCCTCAGGCCCCAGAAGACTTATCGCAACATGATTGCCTGTTGTTCCGCATCCCGGTGGATGGACGCTTGTTGAACTGGAGTTTTAACCGCAATGGCATGTTATACGAGCCTGAAATCATCCCTAGCATCGTTTGCAATGATATCGACTCCCTTTTTCAACTTGCTTTGGCGGGGGCGGGAATTGCGCGCCTGGCCGCATTCGTCGTCAATCACGCGATTAAAAAGGGAACGCTGATCCCGCTGTTTCAGCCTTCCGCCCAACAGCCGGAGGCGATGGCAGCCGAGAGCGTCCCCTTAGAGTTTTATGCCTGTTATCGCGACAAGTACGCCATGACCAACAAGGTACGCGCATTTATGGATTATCTGGTGAGCGCGATCCCGCAGTCTTGGGAATGAGGCCCAATGCGGCACGCAAAGCCTGAGCCTTGATCAAGGCAATATGCTGTTTTTGACGAAGATTGTCGCGGCATCTTTCAATTTGTCAAATACTTGTTGCTAATATTTGATATTACGTGCATAGTACCAACTCACGAAGTTCAAGTAGTGTTGTTGTTCCCCGGTTCTATCTTTTGGTTCTATCGTTACTTCTCGCCATCTTGATCCTCGTTTTAATGGGCAACCGCCCGCATTTTTATTTTTTGTACAAGGATTTATTATGGTGACAGGTTCTGTTAAATGGTTTAACGACTCTAAAGGTTTTGGTTTTATTACTCCGGATAACGGCGGCGAAGATTTGTTCGCGCACTTCTCTGCAATTCAATCTGCTGGCTTCAAAACACTCAAAGAAAACCAACGCGTGAGCTTTGAAGTGGCAACAGGCCCTAAAGGCAAACAAGCGGCAAACATTCAAATCATTGAGTAATTCAATGGTTTTCGGCAAGGCTGTGTATGCAGCCTCCGAGAAAAGCCCGGAGTTTCCGGGCTTTTTTATTTTGAAACGACTTATTTTTTAGGGGGATAGCGATGGCTAAAGAAGAATTAATCGAAATGCAGGGTGCAGTGACGGAAATTTTGCCTGATGCCCGTTATCGGGTGAAGCTGGATAATGGTCACGAGTTGATCGCTTATACCGGTGGCAAAATGCGCAAACACAAAATCCGTATTTTGGCTGGCGATAAAATCACCATTGAAATGTCCCCTTATGACATGGACAAAGGCCGGATTATTTTCCGCCACCTTGAACCGCGTAAACCTTTCTAAGCGCTGCCACCTAGCATACGCGCTACTTAACTGAGTTGACCTATCTGCTGCAAGACGGCCTGTAGTGCTACTCTGTCCTGATATATTGTGCTTTCCAACTTGAGGAAGGCTTCAATACGCGTGCGCAGAATCCGGTAGGCTTGCTCAAAGCTGGCCGCAATCTCAGCCTCGGTGCCAGTCGCCTTGGCTGGATCATCCACCCCCCAGTGCGCACGAAGCACATTGCCTAGATAGGCAGGGCAGGTTTCACCGGCTGCGTTGCTACAGACGGTGATGACAATGTCAGGTGTTTCCCCAATCTCGTCCCAGGACTTGCTGAAATAGCCTGTTGTGGCAATGCCTTTGGCCTGCAGCAGGGCAATTGAGCGAGGATGCACCTCACCCGTAGGATGGCTGCCGGCACTTTGTGCCCGCATGCCTGCCGGCGCAAGGTGATTAAAGGTGGCTTCGGCAATGATGGAGCGGCAGGAGTTACCGGTACATAAAAACAGGATGCGCATATTACACACTTTCATACCAATGTTTAGAACGGTTCACGATGGCGACGATAGACAGCATGACTGGCACTTCTATCAACACACCGACCACTGTTGCAAGTGCGGCGCCCGAGTCAAACCCGAACAAAGCAATCGCTGTCGCCACAGCAAGTTCAAAAAAGTTAGACGCGCCAATCAGTGCAGAGGGGCCCGCCACACAATGGGCGACCTTGAATTGTTTATTCAGCCAGTAGGCCAGCAGGGCGTTGAAATAGACCTGAATCAAAATCGGCACCGCCAGCAAGGCAATCACCAAAGGTTGCGACAGGATTTGCCCACCTTGGAAAGCAAACAGCAACACCAGCGTCAACAATAATGCCGCCATGGAAAAGGGTTGGATGGTTTGCAGGGTGGCTGCGAATCGATGAGGCCCTTTTGCCAGCAGCCAACGCCGTAGTAGTTGACTCAAGATCAATGGCACAACGATAAACAGGCTCACTGACACCAGCAAGGTTTGCCAGGGGATGATAATGCTGGAGAGGCCCAGCAGGAGTGCGACCAGGGGGGCAAACGCGATCAGCATGATCGCATCATTGATGGCCACCTGCGACAAGGTGAATTTGGGCTCGCCCTGACATAAATTGCTCCAGACAAATACCATGGCCGTACAGGGTGCGGCGGCCAGTAAAATCAGCCCGGCAATATAACTGTCAATCTGCTCGGCGGGTAACCAGTCGGCAAACAGGTGACGAATGAACAGCCAGGCGAGCAAGGCCATGGAAAACGGCTTCACCAGCCAGTTAATCACCAGGGTGACCGTGATGCCTTTGGCATGGCCCAATACCTCGCGCATGGCGCCAAAATCCACCTTGAGCAGCATGGGGATAATCATGAGCCAGATCAGGGCGGCCACGGGCAAGTTCACCTCTGCCCATTTCAACGCTCCCAGCGCCTGAAAGAAATCTGGGGCAAGTTTGCCCAGCGCGATGCCGGTGATAATGCACGCCAGTACCCACCAGGTCAGATGGCGCTCAAAATTTCCAATACCTGAAGCTTGATTTGTCATCGGCTTAAACATCCTTCTTTTTGATTTGAATGCTGACTGGCTGTGCCATCGGGGTACAGCAGGGGGCTGAAGCCGCTGTTTTCCCTGCATCGTTAAACGTAGGTGCACTTTCCAGCGTCAGATAGCTTTCCCAGGCCAGGCCAGAGGGGTCCTGCACCCAATGTTTATCCGATTTGGCATAACAACAAGTGGTGTCGGTTTGTGATAACACCGCCATGTCTGCGGCTTGCAATCGTGCCTGAATCACTTCCAGTTCGGTGGCGGTTTCTACTTGGATGCCAACGTGATCTAGCCCTGGTTCCTGACCGCGGGCACTGATGGCAAAATTCACGCGCGGATCTTCAAGCATCCATTTGGCATAGTCTGCCTTTTCAACGCTAGGACCAATCCCAAATAGCGTCGAATAAAAACGGATGCTCTGTGGCAGATCGGTCACGCGGACATGCAGGTGCATACGTTTCATTGGGTTTCCTTGGAGATTGGTAAACATTGCAGCTCAGGGCAGCAGGCGCTATCGCCACCACAGCAGTTTTCGGTGAGATAAGCCAGCAAGCCATTCATCTGTGCATAGTTGGCCGTGTAATAAATAAAACGGCTTTCCTGGCGGGCGCAAATCAGGTTGGCATGGGTCAACGCCTTCAAATGAAAAGACAGCGTGCTGTTCGCAATCTGTAATGAGTCTGACAGCACACCGGCCGCCAAGCCTTCCGGCCCTGCCTGGACCAGGCATCTAAAAATGTCCAGTCGTGCTGATTGGGCAATGGCAGACAGTGCAGTGAGCGCTTGTTCTTTATTCATGTTTCTATATTTCCATAAATATGGAAATATATCAAGCTGTGTCTGCTTAAAAAATACAGCAGGGATTGCAGCGAAGAAAAAGCCCTGCAAGGCAGGGCGGGTGTGTTTATTCAGGGGAGGGCAAGAGCCATTCGGTCAGGCGCAGCAGCCATGGGGCAATCAGCAAGATGCTGATAAACACGGTGGGCCAAACAAAACGCAGACAAAATTGCCATGTTTCTACAGCCAATCCGAACGACATTGGCTGCGAATAAAACAGTACCAGGCAAACCACATGCACGGTCACACACGACATCAGGGCCGCAAACAGAAGCTTGCGTGCGAACGCCCGCTGGCGTGGTTCAAGGCTTACCATGGCAATGGCTGGTCTTCATGAAAATAGGCACCGCTAGGGCCATCAGCGTCGAGCGTCGCCAGTCTGACCGAGGTTTTCCAGCTATCACTGATTTCCATCGTCGCATGCTCACCGCCCAATTCGGTCTTAACCCAGCCTGGATGCGCTGAATTGACTTTGATGTGGCTGTCTTTTAAGGCATGTGCCAAATGAATGGTAAACATATTTAAGGCAGACTTGGAGGCGTTGTAAGCCAGCCCTTTGGCGACCTCAATCGGCGAGTTTGCAGTGCTATGCAAGGTTTGTGAGCCCAAAATACTGGAGAGATTGACAATGCGGCCAGCAGGCGAGCGTTGCAACAACGGGATCAAGGCTTGCGTCAATGCGACCACGGCAAAGAAGTTGGCTTCAAACGTGTTTTTTAGCGTCGCCTGGTCAACGGTGAGGCTATTATTCTGGCCGACCAGGGCTTCTTTGAGTATGCCCGCATTGTTGATCAGAATATCCAGCCTGCCAAACCTGGCCTCTAGTGCGGCAGCCACGGCTTGCGGGGAGGCAGGCAGCTCGGCATCATAATGCAAATATTCTGCGTCTATGCCCATTTGTTTCAGGGAGGCTACGGCTTGCTCGCCCTTGCTGGTATCCCTGGCACCAATAATCACTTTCGTTCCTTGTTCGCCCAGTTTTTTTGCGGTTTCAAACCCAATGCCGCGATTGCCGCCGGTAATGAATGCAACGGTTTGTGTGGAAACGTTCATCTTGATCTTCCTTTTTTGAGTCAGTTAAATTATTTACCAATTGGTAAATAAATAATATTGCAGCCTAAAAAGCATGTCAACATGTTTTTTACCAAATGGTATAATATTAATTAAGTGATAGATGAAAGCAGACGCATGACGGAATTAAGCACACAAAAAAACGTGGACGGCCAGCAGCCTTTGATTACGATACGGCCCTGCAACAAGCGATGTATGCCTTCTGGCAACATGGCTATGAAGGGACGTCCATGAGTACGCTGATGGAAGCGATGCAGATGAACAAGGCGAGTATTTATGCGGCCTATGGCAGCAAGGAGGCATTGTTCCAGAAGGCCGTCGAGCGATACGTGCAGGGGCCTGCCGCCTTTCTGGCAGCTGCGCTGAGCCAGCCGACCGCGCGACAGGTGATAGAGCGCATCCTTACGCAAGCCGCCACTATGCTGGCTGAAACCCACCATCCTGCGGGGTGTCTGGTTACACAAGGTGCACTGGCTTGTGGCACCGAAGCCCAAGCCATAAAAACCTTATTGAATGGCTATCGCATGACCATGGAGCAGAAGTTAGGCGAGCGCTTTGCGATTGCGGTACAAGCGGGAGAAATTGCGGCTAGTGTAGAGGTGGGCTTGCTGGCCAAACTGGTAATGACTGTCCATCAGGGCATGACCATACAAGCCGTACATGGGGCGAGTCAGGAGGCGCTTGCGTCGATAGCCAGTACCATGAGCCGGTTATTGACGCAAGACTTCATGCCGACCTAAACAACGACTGAGCATGGTTAAACGGCATTGCGTACCAAGGTCATTGCCGCCAGTTTGGCGCGGTTGGCGGCACCGGTATTGGGCGTAAGGCGCTCCACCAGGGCGGCACCTTCAAACAGAATGGTCAACTGCTGGCCGAGCGCCTCTGGGTCTTTGGCCCCTGCGTCGCGGGCAATCTTGCATAAAAAGCCTTGCAACTCCTTGGACAGCACCACTGAGTATTGATTGATAGGATGATCTTGCTCAGGAAATTCGACGGCGGCAATGTGAAAGGGCAGGCCGCGAAACGCGGGCTGGCTGATCCATTGCTCCATCAATTCACACAATAACAGCAATAACTCCAGCGACTCTGCCTTGCGTGAGGTGAGTTGAGCGGTAAGCCAGGCATAAAACTTGTCCGATTTGTCACGCAAATAGGCGGTAATCAGCAGATTTTTGCTCGGAAAGTGTTTGTATAGCGTCGCCTTGGCGACCCCGGCTTCGAGGATAATGGTATCCACGCCAGAAGCCTGGATACCGCGGCTGTCAAACAGTGTGCTTGCAATGTTCAGAATTTTATCTCGCATGTTCATCTGGTATATCCCTTTTTTCCCGATTCAGGGCTAGTATTTTTATTCTCTTGGTAAACGATCCCGTCCCTGCGGACGCATCAACTCTTGCGGATACAAGCAGCTGACATAGCCCAGGGCTTGTCTTAAATGCTCCACTTGGTCCACATCCACCTTGCCTTCAGTCACAAACATCAAAAAGGCCTGACGCTGGGCCTCTGGTAACATCGCTGCCTGCGGTAACTGGCAACTGCCACTTTGCATTTTCTGGTAGGCCAGATTGAGTAAACTCAATGTCACCGGGTCCGCCGTGCCGCCGCCAGCTTGGCTGACTGCGGTCTCTAATGGGGAGGCCTCTTCTGTGACAGGCTTGTGTGGTGCCGTACTCAAGCTCATCCAGATCACGCAGAGGCTGACCAGTGCGCCAAATGACCAGCTGCGCTGCCATGTTGTGCTGCCCAATTGGCTATGCACAGACTGCTCAAACAATTGCCATGCCCGCGCTGAGCCAGTTTGTGTATGCACCTGTATGGCGCCAACGGCCAGGAAGAACCACTGGTCGAGCAGGGCGGCTGGCAGGGCTGCACTGGATTGCTGTTGCGCCTGCTCCAGTAATTGCCGCAATGCCGCAATATCCTGCGCATTTAACGCAACCGCCTTGCCGCTGCGTTGAATGCGTTGCTGGTTCCAATCCATCAGTGCATCACGCAACTGGTAAAACGGGGCATGTTTTGCCCATTGCCGCAGCCCCAAGCGCCACAGCGCCTGGCTGGCATAGGTCATGCCCCTGCGCGTCATGGACTGCCTGGTCTGATTCACAATCGCTAAAAAATTCACCCGGTGACCCCTAAAATTCGCTTGCTTTTTTTTTGTTGGCTGAAGTAGACTGGAAAAAAGTGAACAGACCTGTCTGCATATTATCGTGTGACTGGCTAAAATGCAAGCAGGGGTTCATTCATCTTTTCAGCGGCCCAATAGGCATCATAGCCCTGGCTGCATTGCTTAACAAGGGATAGACAATGACATCTGCATCTGTAGCAAGCCAACTGGCGGACTGGCGCGATCATGCGCTGACGCTGGAGCATGAAGTGAAGAAAGTGGTGGTGGGTCAGGACCAGGCCATCCGCGCCATTAATATTGCCATTTTTGCCCGCGGTCATGTCTTGCTCGAAGGCGGCGTGGGGGTGGGGAAAACCACCTTGCTGCAATCGATTGCGCGGGGGCTGGGCGGCGCTTATGAGCGGATTGAGGGCACGGTAGACCTGATGCCCAATGACCTCATTTACCATACTTTTCTCGGTGAAGATGGTCGCCCCAAGGTCGAAGAGGGGCCATTGCTGCGAGCCGGTGAGCAACTGTCGGTCTTTTTCTTCAACGAAATCAACCGTGCCCGCCCGCAAGTTCATGCCTTGATGTTGCGGGTCATGGCCGAGCGTCATGTCACCGCCTTCAAAAAAGAATACCGCTTGCCGCATATGCTGGTCTTTGCGGACCGTAACCAGGTCGAGAAAAATGAAACCTTCGAGATTCCTTCCGCGGCGCGCGACCGGTTCATGATGGAAATCCCGATTGATATTCCAGACGATCGCGACTTGCGCAAGGCCTTGATGTTTGATGTCAAATTCCAGCATGCAGAGCGCCTCACGCAGCAAGTCCAGTCCGGCGTGCTGGCCTATGATCAGCTGAATTCGTTTTCAGATGTGCTGCAAAGCCATATTCAGGCCAGTGACGTGTTACAGGAGTATGCGCTGGATTTATGGCAGGCGACGCAATCCCCGGCAGCGTTCGGCGTGCGTCTGGAGAGTGTGGATATTAACCGCCTGATTCATACCGGCGCCAGCCCGCGCGGCATGGGGATGCTGCTCAAGGCCGCGCGTGTGCATGCCTGGCTCATGCAGCGCGAGCATTTGTATCCAGAGGATATCCATGCCGTCTTTCATGAAATCATCGCGCACCGCCTGGTATTGAATCCGATGTTCGAGAGCCGCCGTACGCAACTGTCCCGTGAGCTGACCCAGCAGATTCTTGCCACGGTCAGCGTCCCGGAACGGGCCAAAGCCGCATGATGCCAGACCATGATACCCGATAAAGTACAGTCCTTTTTTTACCAGGTGCCGTGGCGTTCAGCCAGTGTGCATAGCGGAGCGCATCAGGGGGTTCAGCGCGGCATTGGCGATGAGTTCAGCAAGCATGTCTCGCTGGTTGATTATCCAGATGCCAGACGGCTGGATTTGCGGCAAACCTTGCGTGACCCTTATGAACAGATCCAGATCCGGGTTTTCAAGCAAGAGGCTTCCACGCCGCTGTATGCCTTGTGTGATTTGTCTAGTTCCATGCAGTTCAAGGGGCACGTCAGCAAGTATGAAACCTTGCAGGCGATAGCGGCTGCGGTTGCCTGCTCTGCCCATGAAAACAGCGATTTGTTCGGCATGGTCTGCTACCAGCATCGAGTGCTGCCAGAGCTCAGCCTGGCGCCTGGGCACCACGCGCAACAATCCTTTGACACCATTGCGCAACTGACAGAAGTTGAGGCGGGGCCTCAGGATGGACAAGGGATTGTAGAGGCGACGGCCTGGCTGGGGCAGCAAAAAGGACTGGTGTTCTGGATCTCGGATTTTCACCTGCCCTTGTCGCTGATTGAGCAAAGTCTGAACAGCCTGTCTAACCATCAGGTGATCCCGCTGGTGTTATGGGATCCGCAGGAATATGAGCGCTTGCCACGGTTGGGCTTTGGCAATTTGCAAGATCCCGAGACCGGGCAGCAAAAAACCATTTTTTTCCGGCCCGCTTTGCGGGCCCGCTTTGTGGCGCAGTTTGAGCAGCGCAAGCAAGCGCTGGATCAATTATTCGCCAGGTTTGAGATTCGCCCGTTGTATGTCACAGGCGCGTTTGAAGCGGCGATGCTTTCCGATTATTTTGAACAACTTATTCAATAGCGTGTGGCGATGAATCCATTTTTGATAGTTTGCTTAACCGGCTTGATCTGGATGGCACCAGTCAAGGCCGAATCCCTGGCCAAAGAGGATGCAGCTGCCCCTCAAGCGGTCGCCTCCTCTGCAGCCCAGGCCATCCAGGTGTTGCATCTACAAAATCCTGCGCACTATGCAGGCATTCAGATTGGCGATGTCCTGCAACGGCGTATCACGCTGTCTGTCCCTGAGTCGCTGCAACTGCTGTCAGACAAGTTGCCAATCAAGGGCGTGCAGCGTAACGGTATCGAGTTAAGGCAGGTGCAAGAGACGCATGCCAGAGAAGCGGGCAAAACGGTGTATACGCTGACGTTTGAGTATCAGGTGTTTGCCAGCAGCGGCCAGCCCGTGCAATTAGCCTTACCGCCCGAACAGATTGTGTTTACGAGTGGCGCCAGCGTGACGCTACCCGCCTGGCGCTTTTGGCTGATGGCGCAACTGCCTGACCGGATGCAACCGGCCAAACCTACCTTGCTGGGCCAGCACCGCGCAGCCTTACTAGACACACACCCCTTAAGCCTAGGCTTGCTGGTCAGTGGGGGGCTGGCTTTGCTGGGCAGTTTAATTTTGCTATACCGCAATGCCAGCTGGGCCTGGTTGCCTATGCTGAATGGCCCGTTCGCTCAGGCGTATCGGCGGCTGCAACGCTTGCCCGCCACCCAGGAGGGGGCAAGCCGGGCGGCACTGGCGATGCAGCAAGCCTTTAACCAGCATTTTGGCCAGCAGATGCTGGCCAGTCAGGTGCCCATGTTTGTCACCAAACAGCCTGCATTTGCGGCGTATACCGACCAGATTCAGCAGTTTTATGCGCAATCCAATACGCTGCTTTATGATGACCAGCTGCCTGCGGCAGCCGATTATCTGCAGCAATGCAAGATGTTGACACGTCAGTTGCGCAGTTGTGAGCGGGGCGTCTGATGCACAGCCTGAGTCCCTGGTTTTTACTCCTGTTGCCGGTGATTGCCGTCCCGTTTTTGCTGACCAGCCGCCATGCGCAAACGTATTCGTGGCTGGAGATGGTGCCGGACGATCCGTTCTCCGAGCGCATTCATCTGCTGGTCAAGGTCGCAACGAGTCTGATGTTATTGTGCCTGGTGCTAGCCCTGGCCGGATTGCAGGGCGATAGCCATCAGGAAAAGAAAATTGGTAAAGGTGCGCAAAGCGTGTTTGTGATTGACCGCAGCGTTAGCATGGATCATCCATTTGCCGGTCAAAGCGTGGGCGGGCGCGCCGCTGAAATCAAGTCTGCGGCGGCCAGACGACTGATTACCGCTTTTATTGACTCACGGCCTGATGACATGATGGGGGTGGTGGGGTTTACCAATTCAGCGTTGTATGGCATGAAAATCACCACCAATCGCGACGGCATTCATGCTGCGATCCAGGCAGCGACGGGGCCCGCCATTAACCAGACCAATATCGGGGCGGGTATTACGCATGCCGTGACCCTGTTCGAGCAGATTCCCAGTACCGGATCACGCGCCATTGTGCTGCTGTCCGACGGCGCCGGTAAGCTAAGCCCGCGCGTCAAATACCAGATCCGCAAACAGCTGGTGGGTAAAAAGCTCAATTTGTACTGGATTGTGTTGCGTGAGCCGGATGACATCAGCATTTTTACGCAAAACAGCTATGACGATGACCATCTGCCCGAGGCGATTGCGCTGGACCGTTTTTTTCAGTCGCTCAATATCAAATACAAGGCATTTGAAGCGGATAACGCCACCGCACTCGAGTCCGCCTTGCGTGAGATTGACGCCAAGGAAAAGAACCTGATTCAGTACGACATCATGATTCCGGGCCATGATTACGCCAGGGATTTGATCATCGTAGCGTTATTGTTGGGGCTGGCCCTGTTGTTGATTAAACAGATAAAGGTATACGAATGAGCATCTATCGCAAACATGCCAATACACTCTGGCTGGGCCTGACGCTGGCAGGCCTGGCAGGAACACTGTATTTTGGCTGGCAATTACACGCTGCACGCGCACTCAACGCCCAGATCGCCGCTGGCGAGGTGATTAAAACGGGCGGCCAGGCTTATTTGCAGAAATTTACTGCGGCGTATGACCAGGGTCAGCATGGCGACTACAAACATGCGGTGCAAACCTATGGCCAGGTCCTTGAGGCATCGCCGCCTGCCAATGCACTGCCGCATATCCATTTTAATATTGGCAACAACCTGTTTTTGTCCGGCCTCGTACGCACGGTCAACGAAGATGGCTCGTTTCAGGATGAAGCCCGCTATGCGTTTAGCCAGGCCAAAATTGCTTATGAGCAGGCCTTGCGTTTGCAACCGGATGACCAGACGGCAAAATTTAACTTGTCGCTGCTGCATTCGGTCATGGCACGTGGCATGGAAGCTGGTAGCAAGGAGCAATCGCATATGGAACTCAGTAACTTACCGATAGGATTACCCTGATGCGTGGGTGGGCGTGGTTAAGCAAACATTATGAGCCGGTCTGCTACGGTTTGGCCCTCGGCCTGCTCGGCTTGGCGCTGCTCAAGCCTGAGGTCCAGCTCAAGCAGCAGGTGCAGCATTATTTGATGATTGCCGATGTGTCACAAAGCATGAATGCAGAGGATGAACGGCTGAATGAGCAGACTGTGAGTCGCCTGGCCTATAGCCAGCATTTAATGAAGCAGTTGGTGCAGCGATCGCCTTGCGGCACATACTTTAGCCTGGGCATTTTTGCCTCGGATAATATCGCCATGCTGCAAACGCCGCTGGAGGTATGCAAAAACCTGGATGTGATTACCGACGGCATCGACCACCTGGAATGGCGCATGGCCTGGAAAGGCAACAGCCGCCTGAGCTTTGCTGTGCATGCGGCGACCCATGTCTATGATGCGCTCAATCAACCGGCGCAGATGCTGTTTTTCACGGATGGCGATGAAGCGCCGCGCGTCAATGTGACGATCAAACAGGATTTGAGCGGGGTACAGATTGGGGAGTTTTTCACCTTTGTCGGCGTTGGCGGCGCAGAAAAAGTGGCGATTCCGCGCTATAACTCTGCCAATAAACGCGTCGGGGACTGGCCGGTGAGCGACAACAATAACGCGGGGGCTGTTGGCGTGACCTATGCCGACCCCAGCCAGGATGAGCCAGACCCTCCTGTGGCTTATGCCGAGTATGACCGCATGTTGTCGCAGTTGGAGGAAGACTATTTAAAATCACTGGCGGCCGAGTTTAAAGGCAGTTATGTCAAAGGCGTAGACCAGCCAGCTTTTTACCAGGCATTGGCGGCCAAGCCAGCCACCGCCAGCTTTGTCACCGATTACCCCTTGCGCAGCTTTTATTTGCTGTCTGCCCTGGTGCTGATACTGGCGACTTATGTGCCCGATTTGCGCATGCGGCGAACGGCAGGCGCGCGCAGTTAATCCTGTGCAGGCATCAAGGTCAGGCAGGTAATTTCAGAAGGGGAACCAAAGCGGTTGGGGGGTCCCCAATAGCCGGTGCCGCGACTGACATAAATCCATAAGTCTTGCAGGCGGTGCAGCCCGGCAACATAGGGTTGTTGCAAGGGCACAAAGTATTTCCAGGGCCAGAACTGGCCACCATGTGTATGCCCGGATAGCTGCAAATCAAAGCCGGCCGCCTGGGCGGCTTCGGCAGAGCGTGGCTGATGCGCGAGCAGGATTTTAGGCGCCGCGGCAGGCGCACCGGCAATGGCGGCCTGAGGGTCGCTGTGGTGATTCTCGTAAAAGCTGCCAGCCGTATAGTCTGTCACACCCGCCACCACCAATGTGGCTTCTCCGTGTAGCAGTTGCACATGCTCATTGAGCAAAACGCGTATACCAAGACGTTCCAGTTCATGAATCCAGGCCAGGGCGCCGGAGTAATACTCATGATTGCCGGTGACAAAAAAGCTGCCATGGCGCGCTGATAACTGCGTCAGTGGGCGCGTGTGTTCCGCCAGTTCATGCACACGCCCATCCACCAGGTCGCCGGTAATCGCGATCAAATCCGCTTCCAGCGCATTGACTGCTTGTACGATGCGTGACAGATAGGGCTGCTTGATGGTCGGGCCGACATGAATATCACTGATTTGTGCAATCTTGAAGCCATGCAGGGCGGCCGGCAAGTTGCGTAACGGCACGCTGACATGGATGACGCGAGCCAGTTTACGTGCGTGAAAAAACCCAATCAGGCTGATGACGCAGGCAATCAGCAAGGTAGCGAACGCGGTTTGCCGTTCCAGCCATAAAAAGTCAACCTTAACGACTCCTGTCGCATGTAAGCCGGCGACGGCCAACAGCAATCCATCCCGCAGCACAGTGAATACAAGCAAAGACGAAAATAGCCCCATCACCGTCATGGCGATCCAGCTCACTCGGTCTCGGAGGGTTTCGCTACGTAAGCCCCGTGCCAGGAAAGCGACAGGTTGTAGCAAGGCGGAGAGTGCCAGTGCCAGCCATCCCAGCCATAGCACTGTGCTTGACCAGTCCAGGCCAGACAACAACCGGCTGCCAATGTAGTAATGCAGTAACCCGACCAGGGTTGTGGTGATGATTAAAAAACGCAGGGGAGGCATGGTTGAGCTGGAATCTTTTATGAGGAGGTCTTAGCTTAGATGGCGTTTAAACGTTAAGTTTCAAGCCATGCGGTATGGATGACCGCTTGAGCGGCCTGATTGAGTGGCGTCAGCAATCAGGCTGGTTAAACCATTGGTGCTGATATTGCTCAAAGGCCTGGATCGCCCTCGTAGGCCTTAAACGGGCATCTTGCAGGCATTTGCGGCGCCAGTCATCCAGCTGCTCCATGCTCAGGTGAATATGTTCAGCATGCAAAGACGGAAAGTGGCCATTGAGCAGCTGCGGCATATCGTGAAGGGCGAGCGAGACCTGGCTGCGGTAATACGCCAGTTTGTGTTCAAACTCGTTATCCAGCCTGCGATAACGTTGTAACAGGTAATTCGGGATGCGAGAAAAACGCAAGGCCTGGTCGGCACTGGCCAGGCGGCTGACGGCGCGCTGCACGATGCTGGCATCACAATGCAGGCCCTGGCTCAGGGTGTCGACGATGGTATTACGGTGTATGCGCAACAGTTTGCCAGGGGTCGGAATCTCGGGCTGGTGCAAATAGGCATCCATGGCCCATTCGGCCCCGGCGTGCGTGAGCAGGCTGTGGTGTTGCCATTTGGCCTCAAACGTCGGCACAAAGTGCTGGTGGGCCACTACGTCTGTGAGCAGATGCAGGTTATAGCCCACGCCCAATGCACGCTGGCGCTCATTTTTGCTTTGCAGGAGCTGCTGGCCGATGCCCCAGCCATGGCTATTGCTGAATGAGCGAGAAACCACAGCCAGGTCGGGCAGACAGGCGCCAGCCATCACCAGTGAAGGGTAACGCTGGATCACGCTCAGCCAGGACAAAGGAAGCAAGGGCAGTGTTTGTAGCGGCAGGCTTTGTAACCACTGGTGAGTGTAAGCCACATGCGAATACAATCCCCATGCATGCGCTTCACCAGGCAGGGCGAATAACAGGCAACAGGTGATGAGTAAGGCTCGCAGTAACATAGGCGCACTTTGCGCCTGCTAAGTGACAGTTGCATGAAGTCTGTATGACATTGATATGAAAGTGATTTTGGTCATAAAACCATCATGAAGCGTTGTTAGACTCTGTAAAGTTTTTAATATGGAATCTGTGCAATACAGCATTTGTCATGAAAATATTAATGATTTCAGATGTCTACTTTCCACGCGTCAATGGCGTATCCACCAGCATCCGCACATTTGCGCAAAGCTTGCGCCAGCAAGGCCATGTGGTGCATCTGATTGCGCCCAAATATCCGGTCGCGATTGAGCAGTCTCAAACAGAAGACGAGCAGTGGATTACGCGCATCGATGCCCGCAAGATCGTATTTGATCCCGAAGATTATTTGATGAAATGGTCCGCCTTGATGGACTATGCCGGCCATTTGCATACGGGTGACTACGACCTGGTCCATATTCATACGCCGTTTATTGCGCATTATGCGGGGCTTAAAATTGCCAAACAATTGCAGGTGCCTGCGGTAGAGACCTACCACACCTTTTTTGAGGACTACATGCACCACTATTTGCCCTGGGTGCCTCGCAGTCTGGCGGTGCGGATTGCACAATCGGTCTCGCGCAAGCAATGCCAGCAGGTGGATACCGTGGTATCGCCTTCGGCGCAAATGCGTGATGTGTTGCAACAATACGGGGTGACAACACCGATTACCGTGATCCCGACCGGGCTGGATGCCTCACGTTTTATTCCCGGTGATGGTGCCGCATTCCGTGAGAAGTATGGCATTCCCGCTCAGCGTCCGTTGTTGCTGTTTGTTGGCCGCGTTGCACATGAAAAAAATATCCAGTTCCTGCTCGAAATGCTTTCTCTGGTGATTCAGGATCATCCTGAAGTCTTGCTGGTGATCACGGGTGAAGGCCCGGCAGAAGCAATGCTGAAGAAAATGAGCCGCGACAAGGGCTTGCAACCGCATGTCATGTTCCTAGGCTACCTGGACCGTGCCATTGGGCTCAATGCGGCCTATCAGGCGGCAGATATTTTTGTGTTTGCCTCCAAGAGCGAGACTCAAGGGCTGGTGCTACTTGAAGCCATGGCGCAGGCCACGCCCGTGGTCGCGATTG
The DNA here is from genome assembly GCF_056314085.1 of Methylophilus sp. DMC14. Classification (NCBI taxonomy): domain Bacteria; kingdom Pseudomonadati; phylum Pseudomonadota; class Betaproteobacteria; order Nitrosomonadales; family Methylophilaceae; genus Methylophilus; species Methylophilus sp. DMC14. The sequence goes on from NZ_JBQUZA010000003.1 coordinate 328,589, forward strand.
CCGAGTTGGGCACGGCTTCTATCCTGCGTCAGGAGCAGGGCGCCCTGATTGCCAAAGATGACGAACTGCATTTCGCCGAACAAGTCCAAACCTTGCTCATTGATCGCCAATTGCGCGAACGCATCGGTAAACAGGGCAAGCGCTATGTGGAGCAAGTCTGGTCCAGCGATGCGCAGGCGACCAAGTTGATTGAGTGCTACCAGCGCCTGGTGCTCTCCCATTTGAGTCTGGCCGCTTCCGCAACGGCTTAATACGCCGATGCGCGCCTTTGTCTGCGATCGGGAAGATTGACGCTTGACGCTCGGGCATTGCCCAGCCAAGATGTGTGCAAGTTTGTGTTTAACAAACTCAATATAAAACACATCAGGAGAATCAAACATGTTTACAACCGATCAATGCTGCACGCTGGTGCCTTATTTTGAGGTACAAGCCGAACATCTGGCAGCATTCAAAGCACTGGGCGCAACATTCGTGGAAAAAACACGACAGGAAGCAGGTTGCCTGCACTATGCTTTTTCGTTCAATGGTAATATCGCGCATTGCCGTGAAGGCTACCGGGACGCTGAATCATTGCTTGCACATCTTGAAAATGTGGCCGCCCCCTTAGCCGAGGCACTGAAACTGGCCAAAATTATCCGTCTCGAAGTGCACGCGCCTGCCGCCGAGATTGAAAAACTGAAACAGCCGCTGGCAGCGTTGAATCCTGATTTTTTTGTCCTTGAACCAGGGTTGCGTCGTACCGCCTGAACCAAGATCATCATCTGATCCTGGTTAAGCGTCTGATCAAAGCGCCACGAGTTTCGTGGCGCTTTTTATTGGACGGTCTTCACGCAGACCAAGCGTTGTTTTGACAAGAGTGTTGTTAGGAAAAGGGATGTCGCATGACGTTGCAAGCGATGCAAAATATTAATCTGGTGTCGTTGCTCGACTCATTGTTAAGCTTGTCGACGGCTTTTGTTTGCGGGGCTATTATCGGCTTTGAGCGGCAATATCGCCAACGCACCGCCGGTTTACGCACCAATGTGCTGGTGGCCATTGGCGCCGCCATTTTTGTGGATATGGCCAACCGGCTTATGTCGCATGATGGTGCGGTGCACGTGGTGGCCTATGTGGTCTCCGGTATCGGGTTTCTGGGCGCGGGCGTGATCATGCGTGAAGAGGGCAATGTGCGAGGCTTGAATACGGCGGCTACGCTATGGGGTTCTGCGGCCGTGGGGGCGTGTGCCGGTGCTGACCTGTTGCTGGAAGCCTTCTTGGGTACCTTGTTTGTGCTGGCGACCAATACCTTGTTACGCCCGGTCGTCAATCAGATCAACCGCAAACCCATCAATACCTTGCATGTGGAGGCGACAACGACGGTGTATGTGATTGCTGCGCGCCGTTATCAGAAAGAGGCGATGAGCTTGCTTGAAAGCACGCTGGAGCAAGCCAAATATCCGACCAAGCATTTGCAGATGCATGCGTTTGGTAACGATTGTGTTGAAATTGAGGCCATGTTGCTGGCCAGTGCCATCCGTGAAGCCGAGCTGGAAGCGGTGATTCAGCAATTGTTGACCTCACCTTATGTCTCGCAGGCGTTCTGGAGTCCAAGCATGCTGGATTAGCCGTTGGGCTGAAGGCGGCTCACTGCGCAACACGTGTTATGAAAGCGCATGATTAACGCGCATAAAAAACGCCGCAATCTGCGGCGTTTTTTATAGCACGGGCAATTAACCAAACTTGCCGGTGATGTAGTCTTCGGTTTCCTTGCGGCTGGGGTTGGTGAAGATCTTGTCAGTATCATCGTACTCGATCAACTCACCCAGATACATGTAAGCGGTGTAGTCGGACACACGAGCTGCCTGCTGCATGTTGTGCGTCACCACCAGAATGGTCAGTTTGCTGCGCAGTTCGACCATCAGCTCTTCAATGTTGGCTGTTGCGATCGGGTCCAGCGCAGAGGTGGGCTCGTCAAACAGCATGATTTCTGGATCAGTGGCCAAGGCACGGGCGATACATAACCGTTGTTGCTGACCACCAGACAGGTTAAAAGCGAGGTCATGCAAGCGGTCTTTGACTTCGTTCCACAACGCCGCGCCTTTTAAAGCTTCTTCAACCTTGTCATCCATAATGCGTTTGTTGTTTTCACCACGCACACGCAGGCCATAAGCCACGTTTTCATAGATGGATTTTGGGAAGGGGTTAGGCTTCTGAAACACCATGCTGATGCGCATACGCACTTCAATGGGGTCTACGCCTGAATCCAGCACATTGGTGTTGTCTGGATGCATCACGATCTGGCCCTGGTATTTGTTGCCAGGATACAAATCATGCATACGGTTGAAGCAGCGCAGGAAAGTGGACTTTCCGCAGCCTGAAGGGCCAATCAGCGCGGTGATTTTGTTCTCGTACAAAGGCATGGAGATGCCTTTGAGTGCGCGTGCGCCGTTGCTATAAAAAAAGTTTAAATCGCGTGCTTCGGCTTTAATTGCAGTAGTGACAGTGGCCATGAAGTTTCCTAATTCTTGTGTGGCATTACCATTTAATATTTTTACGGATTTTATAGCGCAACCAGATGGCTGTACCATTCATTAACAGTGTGACGATGATGATCAGCGCCCCGGTGGCTGCCGCATTGACATGGAACGCATGGTCAGGGCGGGACAACCAGTTAAACATTTGAATCGGCATCACAGTAAAGCCTGAAGATAACCATTCGAAATTCAGGAAAGGCGGCTCCAGCGTGATCGGGCTGGGTGGCAGGAAGGCAATAAAGGTCAGCGCACCAATAGTAATGATGGGGGCTGTTTCACCCAACGCACGTGCCATGCCAATAATAATACCGGTCAGGATACCGCCATAAGAGTATTTAAACACGTGGTCATAGACGACTTGCCATTTGGTTGCGCCAACGCCGTAGGCCGCCTCACGGATAGACAGCGGGATAGAGCGGATCGCTTCTCTGGTTGAGACAATGACAATCGGTAAAATCAGCAACCCCAGGGTAAGGCCTGCGGTCAGGATGCTTTGACCAAAGTCCAGCATGTAGACAAACAGACCCAGCGCCAGCAGGCCGTAGATAATCGAAGGCACACCGGCCAGGTTGGACACGTTAATTTCAATCAGGTCGGTAAACCAGTTTTTCGGCGCATATTCTTCGAGATAAAGGCCAGCAGCAACCCCGACAGGGACTGCGGTCAGGAAAGTAACGGACATCACTAGCAAAGAACCTACCCAGGCAGACAGCAGGCCGGCTCTGGCCGCACGGCGTGACGGGAATTCAGTCAAAAAGTCCAGATTGAATTTTGGATAGCCATCCGCAATCAGTTGCCAGAACAGCAGCATCAGCGTAATCAGGCCCAGCATGAGGCAGATCAGGCCGATGGCGGCAAACAGGGCATCATTACGCTTATGACGTTTAATCATGGCGCGGACTTCGGCCAGATTTTCGAGGACTGAGGCTTTATGTTCCATTTGGTATAACTTCCGCAAGTGCCGGTAAGCAAGGGTTACCGGCAGTGTATGGTGGTGATATTTCAGTAATAAGACAACGGGCAGACTTTACGAGTCTTTGTTTAGTAATTCTCGCGGTATTTCTTGCGTACCCAGTGACCCACGATATTGAAAGACAGTGTCATGATCATGAGTACCAGGCCGGCGGCAAAAATACTCTGGTAGCCTATGCTGCCATGCGGCAAGTCACCCATGGCCACTTGTACGATGTAGGCGGTAATCGTGGCCGCGCTGTCTAGCGGATTAAACGTCAGGTTAGGCTGTTGGCCTGCCGCAATGGCAACCACCATGGTTTCGCCCACTGCACGAGAAATCGCCAAAATATAGGCCGCCACAATGCCTGAGACTGCGGCGGGTGTGACCACTTTAATCGCGGTCTGGAAACGGGTAGCACCCATGGCATAAGAACCTTCACGCATGCTCATGGGCACGGCGCGCATGGCATCTTCGGACATGGAAGCAATGTAAGGAATAATCATGACGCCCATGACGATGCCGGCGCCCAGCATGTTAAAACTGGGTAGCTGAGGGTAAATGGCTTGCAGCATGGGGGTGACAAAAAACAAGGCAAAGTAACCAAAGACAACGGTAGGCACACCCACCAGCAATTCCAGAATCGGCTTGATGGTTTCACGGGTTTTATGTGAAGCAAATTCAGACAGGAAAATTGCCGAAACGGTGCCAATTGGCACAGCAACGGCCAGCGCAATCGCGGAGGTGGTCAAAGTGCCGGAAACCAGCGGCATGATGCCGTAGTGCGCATCTTCAAACAGTGGCGTCCATTGGCTATCGGTTAAAAAATCGACGACAGACACTGTTTTAAAAAAACTCAATGATTCAAACAGCAAAACCCCCACAATTGCAAACGTGGTTGCCACTGCGACCAGCGCGGCGGTCATCAGGATGAATTCAATAATACGTTCTTTGACGTTACGGCGAATGTTCTTCGCCAGTCTTGGGCTGATAGTCAGTTGCGCAGGTACTTGCATTGCTTGAGTCGCCATAGTGTGATCTGTCAGGGGTGGATTTTAGCGGATAATCGGTTATTCAGGCCGGCTTGTCAGTAAAAAAGGGGCATTTCAGCCCCTTTGTCATCGTTACTTGATTCGGGACAACAAATCAGTAATTTTGATACCGACCTCTGATGTGCCGTTAAACCCTGTGCCTGGTTTCAGCGATTTAAAGTGTGTTTTCACTGCTTCGTAATCTTCTTTTGGCAGTGGCACGTATTTCACTTCTTTCACCAGTTGTGGCGCATTTTCCAGGTAGTAAGTCACAAACGCTTTCACTTCTGGTTTGAACGCTGCGGCTGTCGCGTTCACGTAAATGAACAGTGGGCGTGACAATGGTTGGTAAGTCCCGTCCATCACAGTCGCTTCAGAAGGCAGAACAGGTTTAGCCCCTTCTTTGGCAACCACTGGCACCGCTTTCAGCTTGTCAGTGTTTTCTTGATAGTAGGCCATACCGAAGTAGGCCATGCCACCCACGTTACCGGCAACGCCTTGCACCAGTACGTTGTCATCTTCTGACGGTGTGTAATCTGTACGGCTGGCTTTTGCCTTGCCGTTAACGGCTTCGGTAAAGTAGTCAAACGTACCGGAAGCCGTGCCTGGACCGTACAGGTTGATGGCTTTGTCTGGGTAAGTGGCGTTCACTTCTTTCCAGTTTTTCACTTTGGAACCTGGTTCCCAGATTTTTTTCAGTTCGGCGACGGTGATTTGTTTCACCCAGTCGTTTTTGCTGTTCACAACCACAGTCAGTGCATCATAAGCGATAGGCAGTTCGATAAATTGAACGCCACCTTCTTTACAGGCATCGATTTCTTTTTGTGAGATCGGGCGGGAAGCATCGGAAATATCGGTTTCGCCGCGGCAGAATTTTTTGAAGCCGCCACCAGTGCCAGATTCGCCAACAGTGACTTTCACGCCTTTGCTGCGTTGAAACTCTTCGGCAACGGCTTCGGTGATTGGGTAAACCGTGCTGGAACCATCAATTTTGATGATTTTGTCCGCAGCCGCTGCGGTGTTCGCGAAGGTAAAGGCCTGTGCGACCAGTGCGGCTATCATGGTATTGCGGAACAAACGGGTTTTCATCTAGAGACTCCTGTATTTGAGTGTGGTTTGTTTGTGATGACGGAATCATAAAAACTTAATATGACAGAAATGTGACAAAAGCTAAAAAAGACCTTGGGCAGGTCTTTTTTAGCTTACGTCCGGCTTAGAGCACACTTTCGCCAATATGGTAGGCAATGGCTGCCATGATGGCGGCACAAGGAATCGTCAGCACCCATGCCCAGACAATGCGTGACGCCAGGCCCCAGCGCACCGCGGTCATGCGACGCGAGAGGCCGACGCCGACAATGGCGCCGGTAATGGTGTGCGTGGTCGATACCGGAATGCCCAGGCTGGTGGCCAGGAACAGCGCAATCGAGCCGGAGGTCTGCGCTGCGAAGCCGCCAGTGGGGCGGATTTTGGTGATGCCCATGCCCATGGTGCGCACTATGCGCCAGCCACCAAACAGTGTGCCCAGCCCCATGGCCAGCTGACAGGCAATCACCACCCAGAAGGGCACATGAAAGTCACCTTGCAGATAGCCATTAGCAAACAGCAGCACGGTAATGATGCCCATGGTTTTTTGCGCATCGTTGGCGCCATGGCCAAGGCTGAATAAAGAAGAAGAGATAAATTGCAGCTTGTTAAAGCGGCTTTCGATTTTATAGGGCGAAGATTTCTGGAATGCCCACATGATGCCGATAGAGAGCAACAGCGCCAGCAACATGCCAAATAACGGCGACAAGATAATGGCAATGCCGGTGCTGATGAGCTTACTGCCTAAAATGACGCCTTGGGTGCCGGAGTGGGCCATGCCTGCGCCAATCAGACCGCCGATCAATGCATGCGAGGACGAGGAGGGGATGCCGAACCACCAGGTAATGACATTCCAGGCAATCGCCCCGAACAAGGCACCAAACACTACGGTATTGTTGACGATGTTCGGGTCTATGATGCCTTTGCCAACCGTGTCGGCCACATGTAGCCCAAAAAACAGAAAGGCAACAAAATTAAAGAACGCGGCCCAGATGACGGCCGCCTGTGGCGTCAGTAAACGGGTAGATACCATGAGCGCAATCGAATTGGCGGCATCGTGAAAGCCGTTCATAAAATCAAAGATCAGCGCGACTACGACCAGCACTGCCATGACCAAAATCACATGATCCATGGTGTTGTCCTAGATGCGTTCTAGCACGACACCGTGAATCACGTCAGCGACGTCTTCACAGCTGTCGACCGCTTCTTCAAACAGGTCGTAGAGTTTTTGTGAGCGGATCAGACTGCGTGCGTCACTGTCTTCGGCAAACAGCCTGTGCATGCCTGAGCGCATGATGTGATCGGCTTCGCCTTCGATCTGGCTGATCTCTTCACAGGTGCGCAGAATGCGTTCGGCATTTTTCATGTCTGACAGCATATGCACCGCATCCCTTACCTTTTCTGCTGCCCTTAGTAAGATCTGTGCCAGGGCGACCATTTCGGGGGTGAACTTGCTGTGACCATAAATCTCGGCGCTTTGCGGAATCGCTTCCATAAAGTCAATGATGTCATCCAGCGCCATCGCCAGTTCACGGATTTCGCGGCGGTCAAACGGGGTAATAAAGGTTTTATGCAGCGAAAGCAAAATTTCCTTGGTGTATTCATCTGCCTCGGATTCGATTTTGCGGATTTCGGCAAAATGCGTTTCAAAGCCTGCCTGATCAACAACGGCCGCCATCAGCGCAAGGACTTTGGAGCCACGGACTGCACAATCAGCCAAACGGTTAAACAGGACAAAATAGTTATCGTTTCTGGGACTGATCGCGGCCATGATGCGGCCGAAAGTGGCATTCGCCATTGAGGACTCCCTATATGTTCAAAAGTTTTGTGACAGTAATTTTACTATTTTGTGACAACAATTGTGACAAAAATATGGGGCCGTCTGAGTGTGGGCAGCGTAAGTTACGCCTGAACCAAGGGCATAGCTGCGTTATAATGCTGGTTTTTACATTTTTATACTCACAGAAAATGGAAGCCGAACACCTAAATAGTATTGCCAATGCACTGAGCGACCTGACCCAACGCCACGAAGCGCTTCGGGGGTATCTTTGACTACGAGAACAAGCAGCAACGCTTAGCCGAAGTTAACGGCCTGCTCGAGGATCCTAAAGTCTGGGATAACGCCGAAAAAGCACAAAATCTGGGCAAGGAAAAACGCATGCTTGAAAGCGTGGTCATGACGCTGGATGATGTGTCTCAGTCATTGTCCGATAGCCGTGAATTGTTTGACATGGCGCGTGAAGAGGGTGATGACGACACATTGCTGAGTGTGGAGACTGATGCCCAGAAGATAGAAAAAATCGTTGCCGAGATGGAGTTCAAGCGCATGTTCTCGCAGCCGATGGACGCCAACAATTGCTTTATTGAGTTTCAGTCTGGCAGCGGTGGCACTGAAGCACAAGACTGGGCCGGCATGTTACTGCGCATGTATTTGCGTTACGTAGAACGCAAAGGTTTCAAAGTCGAGGTGCTTGAGGAGTCTGAAGGCGACATTGCCGGGATTAAAGGCGCCTCGATTAAAGTGACTGGGGATTATGCGTTTGGCACCTTGCGTACCGAAAGCGGCGTGCATCGCCTGGTCCGTAAATCGCCCTTCGATGCCAACTCCAAGCGACATACCAGTTTTGCCAGCGTGCAAATCTTCCCGGAAGTGGACGATTCGATTGAAATTGAAATCAATCCTGCAGATTTGCGCATTGATACTTATCGCGCCAGTGGTGCCGGTGGTCAGCATATTAACAAGACTGATTCTGCCGTGCGGATTACCCACTTGCCAACGGGGGTGGTCGTGCAATGCCAGAATGACCGTTCACAGCATAGAAACAAAGAAGAAGCGATGAATATGCTGAAAGGCGCCTTGTATAACCTGGAACTCAGCAAGCGTAATGAAGAAAAGCAGGCGCTGGAAGATGCCAAAACCGATATTGGTTGGGGTCACCAGATCCGTAGCTATGTGCTGGATCAAGGCCGGATCAAAGACTTGCGTACCAATGTTGAAATCGGCAATACGCAAGGCGTGCTCGATGGTGATCTCGATCCATTTATCATGGAAAGCTTAAAGCAGGGCCTGTAATAGATGTCAGAAGTCATTGATGTAAACGCGTTTGAGGAGTTCCTCAAACCGGGAGTCTATGTTCAGGATATTGATGCATTGTTTCCCCTGTTGCAGTCCTCACACATCATCGATGTGCTGATCGGGCTGTTCCGCGGCGGCCGTGATGAAGTCATGATTCGCCTCGCCGTGATGCGTGAAATTGCAGCCCGGGCAGAGTTGCCCGAGTGGACGCCAGCCCAGTTGCAAAATCACCTTTCTTTTATTGATGCTACCAAGCTGGAAACCGTGTTGCACCGCTTGCGCAGCCACGACCTGCTGCAATGGGACGCAGACCGCCGCGTATACCAGATTTCTGCCGCGGGCCGCATGGTGTTGTCTGCCATCAGTGGCTTGTTGCGGTTTGGCGAGGCCGATGACGAGTTGGGCTACCTGATGTCGCAGGCGGCGGGCGGCAGTGCCGTCGGTGAACTCAGTGCCGAGCACTTGAGTCACGTGCTGGCCAAACTCACCGAATACGAACATTTTTTCCAGGAAGCGATTGCATCAGGTTCCGAGTTCAGGCTCAAGTCGGCGCAGGCCAGATTGAGCAAGGCGCAACCCTGGATTGAAAAAGCTACGGCACTGATCAATACCATTTCAGAAAACGGCATGGATGATGCCGGTTGGCAAATTGTGCATAAAATTGCCAGCCAGCAGTCGCGTTTACTCAATATGGCCTCGGTCTTTCAGCGTGAACTGGCCAAAGTGGCCAGGCAGCGGGTCATGCTGTCGCAAGGCGGCCTGAGCTCCACTGAGTTATCCGCCTGGTTGCAGCAACGCAGCGTTGAGTCGCTGGCGCAAATAGGCGCGCGGATGGCGGTGACACCAGAACCGCTGTTTGTACTGCCCGACGTGATGCTGGATATTGCCGATGACGTGCTAGAACGTGAAGTGGCAGTGCCTAAAGTCTCTGTCATGCCCCCGGATGTGGAAGTCACCCCTGCGCAAACCGAAGCCTTTTCTTACCCGCCACAACTCACCGACCTCACGCGTGTGCTGGCACAACTCGAGGACGATAGCGCATTGCCAGACGTGGTCGTTGGTGGTGGCTTTGCCCAGGCGTCTTACCGCTATTCCCTGCTGACCTTTTTAGGTGAAAAACATGAGGATGCCGACTTGAATGCGCTGGCAGAACAACCGTTCCGTCTAGCGCACGCACTGGATGCGCCATTGCAAGCCGTACATCGAAACGAGGTGGCCGCCATGACCGCCGGTCAATTAATTAAACATACGCCAGCCAAGGAGGGTTAACCGCATGCAACAAACAAGCGAACAACTGGCCGCCAGACTGATTGCTCATCGTTATTTACCGCGTTCTGATGAAGTCATCAGGCGCGTGCTGTTCGACCTGGACTTTCGGGTCTCGCTCGAAAACAACCTCAAGGCTTGCGGTTTGCGCTTGCTGGACAACCCTTATGCCAGCCACGTGGCGGTAGGTCTGCACCAGGACGCAGAGCGTGCCGTGATGGATGATGGTCAGCAATGGCTGAGTAACAATATTGGGTTGCCCAAAGATACATTAGCCTTGACCGTGGTGCTGTGGGCCTTGATTATCCTGCCCAAGCGCGAACGTCAGTTGGGGCGGGAAGCCGCACTGGAGTCTCAAGGCGAGTTGTTTGGCACGCTGGTTAAAACCGAGCCGTCAGAGGAGTTGTCACGCGGCATCCCCGAAAACGTGTTGCTTGAGGATTTTGGCAAGTTGCTAGGCGGCAAAGGCCGTATCAGTAATTTTGCCTTGCCACAGTTATCGCGCCTGGGACTCATCGAACGCCGTAACAAGATTATTTATGAAGGTCCTTTACTCGACCTGGTGTTTGACTATGCCGAAATGGCCCCGCGCATCATCCAGGGCGCCCTGGGTGATCTGATCCGCGAACAGTCGCAGAGCGCTGGCGCGGGTCAGGCAACTTCTTAAATCAATGAACACAGAAAGACGATCAATAAGATGTTCAGGCTAAATCGACTGGAAGTCGTACATTGGGATTACTGGCAACGTTTTGTGGTGCCGCTGGATGCTTCCATTATTACTATTGTCGGGCCCAATGGCTCGGGCAAAACCACGCTGCTGGATGCCATGCGTACTTTGCTGGCGCTGGAATGCTCAGGCTCTGGTTCAGGAAAGCGGGATTACAAGCGCTATGTGCGCCGCAACGGCGAAGATTTTTGCTGGTTGCTGGGCGTGGTAGACAACAGTCGCCCTGTCGGGAGCAGCAAGCGTCCATTCGGCATTCCGTTCATGCAGGACAAAATCACACTGGCTTGCCATATCGAGAAAAAAGGCGGTGACTGGGTGCGGCATTACTGGGTGGCCGATGGTGAAGTGGCACTCAAGGACATAGCACAACAGGGCCAGGAGTTTGGGGTACGTGACTATCAGCGTCTGCTGCATGAGGCCGGATTGTCGCCCGCCATTGCCCGTGTGCTGTCACTCGAGCAAGGCCAGACCGACAAGTTGTGTGAATACAAGCCGCGTGAGCTGCTCGATTTGGTGTTTGATGTGTTTGGTGACAAGGAGATTCTGACACGCTATCAGGAGGCCAGGCAGCATCAGCGGGCCACCGAACAGGAGTTGCAATACACACAAAACAACCTTAAGGCGTTGGAACACAGCCTGCAAACCCAGGAGCAGCGTGTGAACCGCTATCTCGAATGGCAGCAGCTGACCCAGGAGCAGGCCTTGCTGGTGGATGAGGTGAAACCCCGGCTGGAGTTTTACCAGTTGCAGGAAGAAGCGGAGCGTGCAGCCCGCAGCCTAGATGCCAACCGTAAAGAGCGTGAAGGTCTGCAGGCAGACCTGACGGCCAAGACCAGTGAACTGGACTATCACAAAACCCAGGCCGAGCATTTGCAGAGCCAGCAGCAAGCCACGCGTCTGCATGAAGCCGACTTGAGCCAGCAGGTTAACCAGCTCAACAAGGAAGAGGGCAAGCTGGAAGCGGTCCTCGAGCAGAAGAAGCAGCTTGAAGCACAAGCGGCATTGAGTGCCGACGTGGTGCAAGCAACGACCGAGCTGGGGCAGCTTGAGCAGCAGCGTAGTGCCTTGCAAAACCGGTTATGGGCCAAACAGCAACAGCAGCAGCAATGGCAACATACCCTGGAAAACCTGAGCAGCGGGCGCCGGGCAGATCCACACGAAGTGACGGAGTTCAGGCAGGCGCTGAGTAAGGCCAATATTGCGCATGACACACTGGCCGATATTCTGGAAGTGACCGATGCCGGTTGGCAAACAGCCGTTGAGGCCGTATTGGCACCGTTTGCGCATGTCATCATGCTGCACAGTGAAAAACAGGCCGAGACGGCCTTTGCCCTGGGTGAAAGTCTGAAGTACCGTCACTTGATTGTGCCGGAAAGACAGTTGGCCGGTTTGCCGCCCAAAGGCTCTTTGCTGGAAGTGATAAAACTCAAACAACCGGTGGCGCCCTGGATGCTGGCGATGCTGGAACGTACGCAACGGGTGGAAGATACTGCCGCCGGCGTTGCCTTGCCACGCGGTGAAGACTGGGTGACGCGTCAGGGCTACTTGCGTGAGCGTCGTGGTGGCCGGCATGCGGCCCCGAATGAACCCAGGTTTGGTAAAGCCAGGCTGGACAGTTTGCGCCAGAACCTGCAACAGATCGAAACCGAGATCAATGTCTTGCAGGATGAACTGCATCCGTTGCGACAGCAGATTCAAACCCTCAAAAATGCGCTGGCCGGGGTCGATGCGGCCGCGCAACTGGCAGCTCGTGCCGAGCAGTTTGCCAGCATTGAGCGACAGTATGCGGACGTCAAGGCACAACGGCAGGCAGTCGGCGAGAAATTGTATGAAGTGTCACAACTGAATACTCAGCTGGAGGAGCGTATCCGCGATTCTATCCGCGCCCAGGAAAGCATACGCAACAAGATTGCCCAGTTGCAAAAAGACATTGTCGATAAAGAAAACCGGGAAGGCTGGGCTGAACAAGAGCGTCGGCTGGAGCGTATCCGTCACGACCAGCAGAAGTTGCCCGCAGATTGGCAGGAAACTTTTGCTAACAAGCAGCTGCTCGAAAAGTGGGAGAGCCCACGCTTGGTGGATATTCAAATTGAACAGATAGCCAAGCGACTGGAAACGCAAAGTTGGGAGACCGACCCTTATGTAATCGCTATGCGCGACAAAATGCAGGCGGATTACCTGACGCAAAAAGAGGATGTTGAAAGCCGCGAACGTGACAACCGGGCTGCACAAACGCAAACCGAACATGCCCGTGAAGCCTATATTGGCCGCTTGCGTTACTCGGTGAGCAAGTACAGCAAAAACCTTAAAGAGCTGGCCAAAATGGCCGATGTCGACGTCGATTGTGCGCCGGTCGCGCTGGAGGCAGATGATCTGACCTTGTCACAAGCCGGGCTCGAAGTGCGGTTTGGTTTTGACGACAAAGGCTTGTCTGGCATGAATGATGGGGATGCTTCTGGCGGCCAGCAGGTCATGAAGTCACTGATTTTGCTGGTGGCGCTGATGATGGAAGAAACCCGGCCAGGTGGGTTTGTCTTTATTGACGAGCCGTTTGCACACCTGGATATTTTCAACATCAAGCGCGTGGCCAGGTTCCTGCAGGCGACCAAGGCACAATACCTGCTCACGACGCCGGTGACCCATAACGTCGATGTGTATGACCCTTCGATGTTGACGCTGGTCACCGCCAAGAAGCAGGCGAATGCCGGCTGGGCGCCGCGGGTTGGCGTGCTGGTGCGCGAGCATTAGTCTCCGATTGTCCGGTCATGCCTGGGCCGGACAATCGCCATTCGATACAAACCGCTACATTACGATACACCGTTGCCGTTATGCCGCGCTTACAATGACCTGGTGATGATGACATCAAGCAGGAGGTGGCGACATGGCGAGTATTCTTTGTACTGTGAGTGCGCAGATCACACAAAACATCTTTTCGCGCATCGATTTGGAACACTGTGGCTTTTTGGATCAGCGTGCCTTGCAGCGCGCGTTGAAAGACCTCAGCCAAGCAGAGGTGCGCAGTCTGCTCCACAGGCTGGACCAAGATGGGGATGACCGCATTTCCCCTTATGAACTCAATCTGGCGATTATCGACTGGTTGAGTCAGACTCAACTGCAGTCCAGGCAGGCACCGGTCAGTCCCCTGTTTGCCCGATTGGTCAGTGATTACGGCCCTGCGCACTAATCTGTTTGCATCAGGGCGTAGCAGCCGTTTTTAAGCCTCTACCTGGCCGCAATACAGCCAGCGCCCGTCTAGATATTCAAACCGACTGTGTTCAGTCATGGTCGCCTTCTTTTGCTGACCACTTTGATAAGTCGCCACAAAAGCGACTTCAGCATGGGTGGCATCCTGTTGGTGATGCGCAAGCACCTCGAGTTTTAACCATTTAATTCCCTGCAAATCTGCTTGTGTCAGGCTATTCGGCCGTGTCTCAGTGTGCCAGGTTTGTAAAATATAGTCAGGCAATCTGAGGGCATAAGCGCTATAGCGAGAGCGCATCAGACGCTCGGCATCGGGGGCGGGTAAGCCTTGGTGTAAAGGCTGGCAGCAGGCTGCATAAGCATTTCCGCTGTAACAAGGGCAGGCATGTTTCAAATTTGGGTATCCCGGTAAAAATAAAATACATTGAGCCGTGATCAGCATTCAATGATGTTTTAAAATGTTTAAATCTGTTTACTCATTTGAGAGAAGATTCTAAACTATCGCCCACTCAGGTTTCCTATGCAAATTGTTAAATTTTTCCCGCAAAAAATCGACATTCTCAATGTCGTTATTATCTCGTGCATGGGCGCGCTTACAATGTGTACCCGCTTATTGTCCTTATTCGTCAGTAGCCTTGAAGATCCTTTTCTGTATTATGCACAAAAAATCGATTGATCTGATAAAGCACGTGATGCGCGCGCAGCTTGGTTCGGTCTGGATACCCTTGAGGGTTAACATGTAATGCGGCTGGATATGCTTATGCATGCAGTGCGTTTAATAAGTCAGCCAGCTCGGCTGGTCAGGGGAGATAGTGACTCAGCAATCACCACTTCAGGCATGCGGGCGACCACGATAAGTGTGCTGGCTGCGGTCAGCTTGAGCGCGTGCCTTCATACCGAGATGCCTGCACTGGATACGCCAGCGCCCTCTCAGTGGCGTCAGGCGCATAACGCATCTGCCACCCAAACTTCAGAGGTGCAACAGGCTTGGTGGCTTGCATTCAAGGACCCACTGCTGAATAAGGTGATGGAAACCGCGCTTAAGCAGAATTTGACCTTGCAGCAAGCTAGTGAGCGCATCAGTTATGCACGCTCGCTTCAAGCGCATGAGCTGACGACTGAAAAACCACAATTGAGTTTATATGCGGGTCCGAATAGTTTTTCACGCATGATGGCTGCCAGTAACAGTTCTTCTGGTCAGTCGCACAACGCAGCTTCTGGCTCTTTTTTGGCAGGTTTTGATTTGGTCTGGGAGTTACCGATTTTTGGCAAGGGTAGCGGCCAACGGCAAATCACCCAAGCTGACTTGCAAATTGCAGAGGCTGATGTTTCCAGTAAGCAGCTTTCATTAACGGCTGAACTGGTTCGCGTCTATGCAGAGCTTGAGGCTGCAGTCCAGCGCGAAAAGCAGCTGGCGGCATCTGAAGCGGGCTATTCAAATCTGTGGGAGTTGGCTAACAAAGGGGTGAGCGGTGGTTTTACCTCGCCTGAGTTTGCGCAATCCTTTATTGAGGAAGTGCATGGCACACAGCGTATGCGGCGACAAAATCGCCTCAGTCAAGAGATGGCATTGCAAAAGCTTGCTGTATTGTGTGGTCAGGCAGAGCCTGTTGATGAGTGGTTGATTGAATTACAGTCTCGCCCTGTGGGAGCATTGAATGCGGATGCGCAATCTTTATCATTACCATCAACCACGCCCGCAGAGATTATTCGCCAACGTCCAGATATCAAAATGGCTGAATCACAGGTGCTGAAAGCGTCAGGCGCTGTGGGGGTTGCCAAGGCTGACCTGTACCCTAAGTTATCTCTTGAGGGTGCGCTGATGCTTGCTGGGAAAGTGTCTGACGGTAGGTGGAGCCGTACAGGTAAATTAGCCTATTTAGCGCCTTCTATCAATATCCCCTTATTGGATTGGGGGTTGCGCCGAGAAGTTGTGAATCAGCGGGAGTCTCAACTACGAGAGGCCTTGCTGGCTTACAAAGAGGCAGTATTACTCGCGATAGAAGAAACAGAAAATGCCCTGATAAACTTTAATGAAAGCCGAGCCCAATTACTGTCGGAAGCGCAAGCATTCAGTCGGTGGCAGACACAGTCTGCCAAGTTAAGACGTGCGGTGGATGCTGGCTATTTAAGCAAAATGGATGTGTTTAAGCAGGATATGCGAAACCAGCAGACCTTATTACAATATATAGACGCCAAGCAGGCTTGGATGAGGGGGTATGCGTATGCAAATAAAGCGCTCTCTGGGACTGCGGGTTTGAATCCAGATCAACAGGCGACGGATAAAACACAATAATCAAGGCAATCATGAATAAACGGCTAATCGATCAATTGCCCCTGTTTTTGCACACACGCATGGCCTTAGCCATCGTGGTGGTGACCTCCATCTTGATGGTCTGGCACTTTAGCACGCACTCGGAATCAGCCAGACCCGCCAATGCAGCACTGACGGTGACAGCCATCACCGTGGAAAACAAACCGCTCAATTCGACGCTGGAATTGTTTGGCAAAGTGGTTGCGCAGGAGCAGGTGCCGGTGTACGCGGACATGATGCAAGGCCGCATTACCCAAGTGCTGGTGGACGAGGGCGATCACGTCAAGGCCGGTCAGCAGCTGGCGGTGGTGGATACCCAATTGGCCAAAGTGCAGCGGGTACAATCGCTTGCCAGCAAGCAGCGGGCGATTGTGGCGTTTAGTGAAGCGGAAGCGGCGCTCGATGATGCCAAGAAAACCCTGGACCAGGCGCGGACTGAACGCGTCCGCGGTGAAAAAGTCGCAGAGGATGGGCTGATTTCAAAAGAATTACTGGAGCAACGTATCCAGACCGAACAGGCCGCAGAGAGCAAGCTTAACACCGCCCGCAACCGTTTAAGGATGGCCTTATCCGATCTGTTGTCAGCCAATGCGCAGGTGGATGAAGCGGATCTCAAAATCAAACAGGCAGAGTTGGTCGCCCCGGTGTCAGGGTTGGTGATTCAAAGAAACGCGGTGGTCGGGCAATTGCTCAGTCAAACCAATCAATCCCAGTTTTTACTGGCCAAAGATGGCACGCTCGAGGTCGACATCGAAACCAGCGCTGAGGTGGCTGCGTCCTTAACGCATGGCATGCCAGTGCAGGTAAAAATCAAGGATGCTGATCGTCGCTATGCTGGCCATATCCGTAAAAAAGGCATCATGGTGCATGATGAAAACCAGATGTTGCATCTCAAGGTTGCTTTTTCCAAGGCCCCGGGGCTGAGCCCAGGGCAAGCCGCTACCGTGCTGGTCACCCTGCCGCAACGCAATGCCATCCGTGTGCCAGATAGTGCGATTGCCGTAGAAGGCGACCAGTATTATGTCTACAGCGTCGAGCAAGGACATGCCAAGCGCATTGCCGTTACTATTGGGCAGCGTTTGGATGGGGAAGTGGAGATACTGTCCGGGGTCAGTCCTGGCATGCGCCTCATTGATAAATTTGCCGGGTTTATCCGTGAAGGTGAACCAGTCAACGTCATTGCGGCAGTACACTAAGTGAAATTAAAGCTTTCTTCCTGGGCGATCGCCAACCCTTTGCTGATTGCCTTGGCGACCTTCATCCTGCTTGTTTGGGGCGCGGATTGTTTCCATCGTTTGCCGGTGAACGGCATGCCCACGGTCAGAATTCCAGTCGTCTCGGTATCCATTGCATTGCCGGGCGCCTCCTCCTCAACCATTGAGCGACAGGTGACCATCCCGGTAGAAAATGCTGTGGCCAATATCCCGAATATCAAGCATGTCACGTCCTATATCGAAAACGGCGTCTCAGTCACGCAGATTGAGTTTCGATATGGCACCAATATCCGTACTGTGTTGTCACTGGTGCGCGAGAAAATTGCCAGCCTACGCCGTCAATGGTCCAGCGATGTGGGAGAACCCCTGATCCAGCAGTCCGAAGATGACAATACGCCATTAATGACCTATGCCTTTCAATCCGGCACGCTTTCACTGCCCTCGCTGACGCAACAGGTAGACAAAGGCCTGGTCAGCGCTTTAATGGCGGTGGAGGGCGTGGAGAAAATTGAACGTCAGGGCGGCTATGACCGCGAAATTCACATTGAGCTGTTACCGGAGAAGCTATATGCACTCGGAGTCAGTGTCGCCACGGTGAATAAGCAAATACAGGCCTATATTGCGCAGGCTCCGGCTGGGCAGTTTAGCATGGGCAGCAAACAGACATCGCTACGCGTGCAAGGGGATCCGCAATCTGTGGATGCCCTGGCGCATCTGGAAATAGCTGTGGGAGAGCATCGCTATGTCACCTTGTCCAGCCTCGGCAATTTACTTGATACCTTCAAACCTGCCCAGCAATTAACGCGGCTTAATCGTCAGCCGGCCATCGGCATTGCCATTTACAGAACGGCGAAAGCAGATGAATTAAAAGTCGCAGAGGCGATTGAGCAGGCCATACAGCGCTGGCAACAGACGCAGCCGCATATCCAGGCCGAGCGGGTGCAGACGCAGATCGACTTTACCAAAAAAACGTACTTTTCTGCCATGATGTCCTTTTTGGAAGGCGTGTTGTTGGCAGGTTTGGTGGTGTACGCCTTTTTGCGCTCCACCCGTGCCACCCTGATTGCCGCTATTGCCATTCCTCTCTCTGTAATCCCAACGTTTATTGTCATGCACTGGCTGGGGTTTTCCTTGAACTTGGTCAGCATGCTCGCCCTGTCACTAGTGTCGGGGGTCTTGGTCGATGATGCTATTGTCGAGATTGAAAACATTATCCGCCATATGGAAAACGGCCAAGCGCCTTATCCAGCCGCCATGCGCGCGGCGGATGAAATTGGCCTGGCCGTGATTGCCACCAGTTTTGCCATTATTGCCGTGTTTGTCCCGGTCAGTTTTATGGGCGGGCTGGTTGGCCAGTATTTCATTCAATTTGGCATCACGGTTGCAACGGCGACTTTTTTCTCCTTATTGGTCGCACGTTTCATCACACCGGTGATGGCCGCCTACTTTCTAAAGTCGACTCCGCCAGTGGCACAGCAAGGCCGCTGGTATCACTTTTATCAAGGATGGTTGGAACAGTCGCTCAAGCATAGACGGATCAGCCTGTTGCTAGTGGGGCTGTTGCTGCTGCTTTCGGCCAGTCTGTTATTGATCTTGCCAGCAGACTTTATGCCGCAAGAAGATAAAGCCTTTTTCATGTTGCAGGTGGAGCTGCCTGCAGAAGCACAGTTAAAACAAACCGATGCTGCGATTGAGCAGGTGACTGAAGCCTTGCTAAGCAAGCCTGAGGTTAGCAGCGTCTACTCCTGGATTGGTGGACGTGACGCCGAGACCATGGTTGCAGGACAAGTCAATCGCGCGACCATGATAGTCAAGCTGGTGGCGCGGTCACAGCGCAACATCAGTGTCGATCAGTTCAAGCTGCAGGCGCTATATGAGTTGCGCCGCGTACCCAATGTGAGACTTAGTGCCTTAAATGAAAATGGCAGCAAGGCTTTTGGTTTGGTATTAACCGGGCACGACTCGCAACGTTTGTACCGCACTGCGTTGGCACTGGAACATGACATGCGCAAACTGCCGGCGTTTTCTAACGTGTTGTCCACGGTGCCGGCCATGAAAAGCAATCTGGTGGTGACGCCCAAGCCGCATGAAGCGGCGCGTCTGGGCGTCACCACCAGTGCGATTGCCGAGGAGCTGCAGATCGCCTTGAAAGGCGGCAGTGAAGAACAACTGGCACATGTGTTGCTGGATAATCAGTCCGTCCCCGTCCGCTGTGCTGTAAGATTGCCTGAGCAGTCTGCGCTGGCATTCTTGCGTCAGTTGCCGGTGACGACCAATACCCAGCAGATTGTCGCGCTGGATGCTGTGGCCAATTTGGCATTGATGCATGACTATGCCAGCATCACGCGCTATGACCGTATGCCGCAAATCGTCATTTCTGCTGATCTGAATGGCATTTCCTTGGGCGATGCGATGCAGACGGTACTGCAATTGCCGACCCTGCAGCAGTTGCCTGCGGGCATCAGCCTCAGTGAAACTGGCGATTCCGAAATGCTGAGTGAAATGTTCAGTACCTTTAGCATGGCCATGCTGAGCGGCTTGTTCCTGGTATGGATGGTGTTGGTACTGCTGTTCAGAAAGCTCTTGCAGCCCTTTACCATCATGATGGCCTTGCCCTTATCCATCTGTGGCGCGCTATTGGCGCTGGCGCTCACCCATCAGGCGCTTTCTCTGCCTGCAGTGATCGGCATCCTCATGTTGATGGGCATCGTCGGCAAAAATGGCATCCTTATTGTCGACGCCATCATTGAATGCCGCTCCGCAGGCTTGTCCAGAGTTGAGGCGATCATTGCCGCCTGCCAGCAGCGTAGCCGACCGATTATCATGACCACGATTGCCATGATTGCGGGCATGCTGCCAGTGATCATCGGCGCCGGGGCGGGGACTGGATTCCGTACGCCCATGGCTTATGCGCTGATAGGGGGGCTGGTGACCTCCACCTTGTTAAGCCTGATTGTCGTACCGCTGATTTATACGCTGATGGATGATCTTGAGCAACGGGTCAAAAGTCGTCTAAACACTGCGCACGAGTAAAAGAAACGCCCCGTAAGCGGTGCTTGGCGGGGCGATGGAAGAGGCTATACGAATAATAAAGCGATTCGCTAGGCGATTTCGCGCGTTTCCATAAACTGAATATCCGGGTAACGTTCCTGCGCCATTTGCAGGTTGACGCGGTTGGGTGCCAGGTAGACATAATCATCCGCGCTATCCAGGCCAACGTTAAAGCCATATTTATCTGCAATGGCTTTCAAATCCGCATCCGAGCCTTTGAGCCAGCGCGCGGTATAGCAGTCATAGGGCTCAAATACCATATCGACGCCGTATTCATGCTCCAGACGGTGTGCTACCACGTCAAACTGCAGCATCCCCACTGCGCCCAAAATCAGGTCATTCGACAGCAGCGGACGGAATAATTGCGCCGCGCCTTCTTCGGATAACTGTTTGAGGCCGATTTGTAACTGCTTCATTTTCATCGGATTTTTAATCCGTGCACGCCGGAAAAATTCAGGCGCAAATGACGGAATGCCAATGAACTTGAGAGCCTCATTTTCGGTAAAGGTATCGCCAAGTTTGATGGTGCCGTGGTTGGGAATACCAATAATGTCACCAGAATAGGCTTCATCCATGATGGTGCGGTCTTGCGCCATAAAGGTGATGGCGTTGTTAACGTTGAGCATCTTGCCAGTGGCGACTTGCTTGATTTTCATACCACGTTCAAAGCGGCCAGAGCACACGCGCAAGAAGGCAATGCGGTCACGGTGTTTGGGATCCATATTGGCCTGAATTTTGAAGACAAAGCCGGCAAACTTGTCTTCGTTGGCGGCGACTGCGCGTGTCGCCGTGTTGCGTGCCTGTGGCGGTGGCGATAAATCTACTACTGCATCCAGCAAGGATTGCACGCCAAAGTTGTTCACCGCGGAGCCAAAAAACACAGGCGTTTGCTTGCCGCTCAGATAGCGCTCTTTGTTGAATTCGTTGGAAGCACCGCGGACCAGCTCAATATCAACGCGCAATTCTTGCGCCTGGTAGCCAATCAGCTCGTCCAGACGTGGATTATCCAGGCCTTGAATCGTTTCAGAAGTCCCTTTTTCAGCACGGGGATCAAAGAACAAGATACTGTCATTCACCAGGCTGTAGACGCCGCGGAAGGTCTTGCCCATGCCAATCGGCCAGGTCATGGGCGCGCATTCCATCCCCAAGGTGGTCTCGATTTCATCAAGTAACTCTATCGGTGCGCGGCTTTCACGGTCCAGCTTGTTGATAAAAGTGATGATGGGCGTGTCGCGCATGCGGCAGACATTGAGCAGCTTGATGGTTTGCGCTTCGACGCCGTTGACCGAGTCAATGACCATGACGGCCGAGTCCACGGCGGTCAGGGTGCGGTAAGTATCTTCGGAGAAGTCATCGTGGCCGGGGGTATCCAGCAAATTCACCATGTGTTCACGATAGGGAAACTGCATCACAGATGAGGTAACGGAAATGCCGCGCTGCTTTTCCAGTTCCATCCAGTCCGAGGTGGCATGACGGGCGGCTTTACGACCACGCACTTCACCCGCGACCTGAATCGCGCCACCAAACCACAGCAGTTTTTCGGTGAGGGTGGTTTTACCCGCATCCGGGTGCGAAATAATGGCAAAGGTACGGCGGCGTTCAACTTCTTGCTGCAAACTGGACATGAAAAAATAGCGCTTTGGAAAAAAGTGCTATTTTAACCCAGATTTTATATTGGGACTTGAAAAGGCAACGACGTGCAGTTTGATGGGTTTTTGTGCAATTTTTTTGGCAATAGTCATTCTATTGCCAAAAAAATTAAGCAGAAAAGACGCGAACTGCGCAAGTTGACATTCAAGTAGGTCTGCCGCCCAGATATAAAATCTGGGTTGGCTAATCAAACACTTAGCCGGATTATTTTCGCATGAGGAAGATCGCCACCGCTGCGAAAATAATCAGAATAATTAACCCTTCCATCGTCAGTAGACGGTTAATTCACGGCCTGTTTCAACTGTTCTAGGATGGCCGGGTTATCCAGGGTCGAAATGTCAGAGGTAATCTCTTCCCCCTTGGCCAGGCTACGCAACAAACGGCGCATGATTTTGCCCGAGCGAGTCTTGGGCAGGTTGTCGCCAAAGCGGATTTCATCCGGCTTGGCAATCGGGCCAATTTCTTTTCCTACCCAGTCACGCAATTCGGCCACGATCTTCTTGGCTTCTTCGCCTTCTGGGCGCTTGCCTTTCAGCACGACGTAAGCCACCACAGACTCACCTTTGATCGGATGCGGTTTGCCGACCACCGCAGACTCGGCCACCAAATGGTTGGCGACCAGCGCAGACTCGATTTCCATGGTGCCCAGGCGGTGGCCGGACACGTTCAATACGTCATCAATGCGGCCCATGATGGTGAAATTACCAGTGTCAGCATCACGCACGGCGCCATCCCCCGCCAGGTACAGGTTGCCACCCAGTTCAGCCGGGAAATAGCTGGCTTTGTAACGTTCGGGATCGTTGTAAATGGTGCGGATCATGGAGGGCCACGGCTTTTTAATCACCAGTAGACCGCCATTGCCCCAGGCAATGGCTTTACCGGTTTCATCTACGACGTCGATATCAATGCCAGGGAAGGGCAGGGTGCAGGAGCCTGGCACCAAGGGAGTCGCACCTGGTAGCGGGGTTATCACATGGCCGCCGGTTTCAGTTTGCCAGAAGGTATCTACAATCGGACAGCGATTGCCGCCCACTTGTTCGTAGTACCACATCCAAGCTTCGGGGTTGATAGGCTCGCCGACGGTGCCCAGCAAACGCAGGCTGGCTAAATCGAAGTGGTTGGGGTGCGTGGTAAAGTCGGTTTCACCGGCTTTGATCAGGGAGCGGATCGCGGTGGGCGCGGTGTAGAACACGCTGACTTTGTGGCGCTGAATCATTTCCCAGAAACGCCCTGCATTCGGATAGGTCGGAATACCTTCAAACACAATCTGGGTCGCCCCCATGGCAAGCGGGCCGTAAGCGACATAGCTGTGACCGGTGATCCAGCCCACATCGGCCGTACACCAGTAAATATCGTTGGGCTTAATATCGAAGGTCCAGCGCATGGTGTTCATGGCGTGCAGCAGATAGCCCGCCGAGCTATGTTGCACGCCTTTGGGTTTACCGGTCGAACCTGAGGTGTAGAGCAGGAACAACGGATGTTCTGCGTCTACCATCACCGGCTCACAGGTGTCGGCTTGGCCTGCAATCAGGTCATGCCACCAGACACAGTTGCTATCCCAGGCGACGTCCATGCCGGTTTTCTTGAACACCACCATATGGCGGATGCTGTCACAGCCGCCCATGGCAATGCCTTCGTCGACTGCTTGTTTGAGCGGCAGCGTTTTACCGCCACGGTATTGGCCGTCTGAGGTAATCACCGCCACCGCGCCAGCATCGATAATCCGCTCATTCAGGCTTTTGGCAGAAAAGCCGCCAAACACCACCGAGTGAATAATGCCCAGACGGGCACAGGCCTGCATGGCGACCACGGCTTCAATGCCCATGGGCAGATAGATAATGACGCGGTCACCCTTGACCAGCTTGAGTGACTTGAGGCCATTCGCAAACTGGCAGACCTGGTGGTAGAGTTCTTTGTAGCTCACGCTGCGCACATCGCCGTTATCCGCCTCAAAAATAATGGCGGTTTTGTTGGGGATGGTTTGCAGGTGCTTGTCCAGGCAGTTGGCGGACACATTTAACTCGCCATCTTCAAACCATTTGTAGAAGGGGGCATGGTCCTGATTGAGTGTCTTGGTAAACGGTTTGTGCCAGATTAATAGCTCGCGAGCCAGTTTGGCCCAGAATCCTTCGTAATCCTGTGCCGCTTCCTGGCACAGGCGTTGGTATTCCTCCATGCTGCCGATCGCGGCCTGGCTTGAAAACTCTTTGCCCGGTGCGAATACGCGGTGTTCATGAAGTACAGATTCGATAGACATAGCGTCCCCCAAAAATCAATGTCAAAAAATGAAAGTGTGAGCGAACCTCAGGTGTTATTATTTTGGTTCTGATTGACAAACTCTCCGAGCACACATCCCGTTACTAGAGCCACAGCCCATGCAACAGCTTGCCCAAATTCTAACAGAAAAGCAGGTCGCGTCTACAGAGGCCGCCTATTTGCTGCATGCGGCTGCTTGTAGCCCCTTTTTTGCCAGATTCGTTACAAAACATCCAGATTTTGTAACTGATCTGTTAGATAACTTATATAAGACATATAAGACTCAAGATGTCAAAGATCTGTTTTTAATTGAAAAAAATAGTGAAGAATCTGTTTTTCTGCAACAAATCCGCTTGATCAGGCAGCGCTTGATGGCACATTTGATCGTGCGTGACCTGAATGGTCTGGCGGATTTTGCCGAGGTGGTGGAAACCACAAGCGCGCTGGCCGAGTCGGCAATTGCCGCGGCTATCACCTTCTACCACGCCCGCCTGGCTGATATCTATGGTCAGCCTTGCTCAGCCAAGGGCGAGCCGCAGCAACTGATCGTGGTCGGCATGGGCAAGCTGGGCGGGCGTGAATTGAATGTCTCCTCTGATATAGACCTGATTTTTGCCTATGAAGAAGAAGGGAACACCAATGGAGAAAAGTCCATCAGTAACCAGGACTTTTTTACGCGACTGGGTAAAAAGGTCATTGTGGCGCTGGATGAAGTCAGGGCGGAAGGCTTTGTATTTCGCGTGGATATGCGCTTGCGCCCGTTTGGCTCGGAAGGCGCGCTGGTTTGCAACCTCGATGCGCTGGAGGATTACTACCAGAATTATGGGCGGGAGTGGGAGCGTTACGCCTGGATTAAAGGCCGGGTCATCCATGGGCCAGAAGCTGCGCTGACCAAGCTGATCAAGCCGTTTGTGTTCCGCAAGTACTTGGATTTTAACGCTTATGCCTCCATGCGCGACCTCAAGCTGCAAATTCAGCGCGATGTGCTGCAGCGCAAGCTCTCGGACAATATCAAGCTGGGGCGGGGCGGCATCCGCGAGGTCGAGTTTATCGCGCAGTTGTTCCAGCTGATCCGTGGTGGTCAAGTGCCGGATTTGCAAATCAAGCCGACGCTGGCGGTGCTCGATTGTTTGGCGATGCGCGGCATGTTGCCCGCAGACGAAGTCTCTGCGCTCAAGCAAAGTTACGTCTATCTGCGCAACCTAGAGCATAGACTCATGTACATCGACGATCAGCAAACCCAGGATTTGCCTGAGTCTGAGACCTACCGTGGTTACTTGCTGCAGATGCTCAAGCAGCCGGACTGGTCCAGTTTTATAGTCGAACTCAATCTGCATAGAGACCGCATACAACGTTTTTTTGATGAAACCTTTAAGGACGAACAGCAACAGGATTTACAACAGGAAACGGCTGTTTGGCAAGGGACGCTGAGTGCCGCTGACAGTGAGCAATGGCTGGCTGCGCAAGGGTATACGCGTGGCAGCGATATCGTGCATTTGTTGCAGCAGACGCGGGCGAGCCAACGCATCCAGCAATTGCCCGAACAAAGCCGTCGCCGGCTGGATCAACTGATGCCCTTACTGTTGCGGGAAGCTGCACAGCAACAGAGTACCTCGCCGGATACCGCACTCATTCGTACGCTGGACTTGCTGGAAAGTATTTGCCGCCGCGCCAGCTATCTGGCTTTGTTGGCAGAGTTTCCTGATGCCCTGTCGCTGATCGTCAAACTGTGTGCCGCCAGCCCTTGGATTGCACAGTATGTCTCTGCCCACCCCATTTTGCTGGATGAGTTGCTCAATAAGCAGACCTTGTTCAAGCGATTGGATGCCGCCCAATTGAAAACCGAGCTGCTAAGCCAGATGCAAGCCTTGCACGGCGATGTGGAAGCGCAAATGGATGCGATGCGACATTTCAAGCATGCCAGCGTGCTTAAAATTGCGGCACAGGATGTGATGACAGCGTTGTCGCTGGAGGCGATTTCGGACGACTTAAGCGCACTGGCCGACGTGATCTTGCAGGTCAGTGTACAGACCGTGTGGCAAAACCTGGCGATCAAACACCGCGATACGCCCCAGTTCGCCGTGATCGGCTACGGCAAGCTGGGCGGCAAAGAATTAGGCTATCTCTCGGATCTGGATATTATTTTTCTATATGAAGATGACGCGGAGCAGGCCCCGGAGGTCTATGCGCGCTTTGCTCAGCGCCTGAATACCTGGTTTAACACGCTGACCAATGCCGGCTTGCTGTATGAGACCGACTTGCAGTTACGCCCAGATGGCAATAGTGGTTTGCTGGTCAGTACGGTGGCCGCGTTCAGGGAGTATCAGCATCATAAAGCCTGGGTATGGGAGCATCAGGCACTGACGCGTGCACGTTTTGTGGCGGGCTTGGAACACATCGGCGCGGCCTTTGAACAGATCCGCCGTGAGATCATCGTGCAGCCGCGAGATGCAACTGCGCTCAAGCAAGATATTGTGCACATGCGCGAGAAAATGCGCGAAGCCCACAAGTCCAAGCTTGGCCGCTTTGATCTCAAGCAAGGGCCAGGCGGCATTATTGATGTCGAGTTTATGGTGCAATATCTGGTGTTATTGCACGGGGCTAAGCATCCCGGCCTGGCCGAAAATATTGGCAATATCGGCTTGCTGGAGCGTTGTGCCGAATTGGGGCTGATTGACTCCGCAACCATGGCGGAAGCGGTGGCGACAGCCTACCGGGAATACCGGAGACTGATCCATCACACCAAATTGCAAGGGCAAGAAGCCATCGTTGAGGATACGGAATTGTTGCCGCAGAGAACCGTGGTCAAGGCACTTTGGCAGCAGTTACTGGGGCAGCAGTTGCTGGGCCAGGTCTGACTGACAAACGCTTTATTCGCCTGCATTCCAGGCTTGCGCGTCTGTGACGGGTGGTTGCCATTGACTGTTGTAGCAAATCACCCGGTTACGTCCGGTTTGCTTGGCCTGATAAAGGGCCAGGTCGGCATGCTTGTAAAGCAATTCATAGGCATAAATCGTTTCATTCGCGCACGAAATACCTATGCTGATCGTCGTGCTGAATTCATGGCCGCCCTGTGGGGTAAAAAAGCGTAACTCTGCGATCGAGGTACGGATGCGTTCAGCAATCACGCGCGCTTCTTCGGCTGTTGTGGCGGGTAAGACCACGGCAAACTCCTCACCGCCCAGTCTACCTAGCAAGTCCTTGTCGCGGATGGCATTTTCAATCGTCCGTGAACAGGCAATCAGCACCTGGTCGCCTTGCGGATGGCCGTAAGAGTCATTGATCACTTTAAAGAAATCAATATCCAGCATCAGGAAGCACAGTGGTGCACCGGTATGGTCTGCTTGTTGCAGTATGGCTTTGGCACGGTTATAAAAAGAGTGGCGGTTGGGGATTTGCGTCAGGCTGTCTATGGTAGCCTCTTTTTCTGCTTTGTCTTTTGCCTGCTGCAACGCCCGGGTTCTGATTTTTACTTGATCTTCCAGCGAATGGTTCAGGCGTTGCATCTCATTGCGGTATTGTTGCAAGCTGCCAGACATGCTTTTGAACATCCTCGCCAGCTTGCCAATCTCGTTTTGCAACTTTAAGGGCAAGGGTAGGGTGTGGTTGGTGATTTTTTCATACTGCTGCGCTTCAATGGCGCTGGAGGCCGCCATAAACGTCTCCAGCGGTTGAATGACTTTTTTCTTCATCACCAGATACAGCATGATCAGCTCTATCACCAATGCCAGTACACTGACAATCAGGATAAACCTGGCGGCACTCATGGACGGTGCAGACAATAAAGATTTTGGGTAGACCGTGACAAACCACCAGCCAGGGCCTTCTATTTGTGTGGCTGCCAGAAATGCGTCATCGTCCTCAACAATAAAATAAGCCTGCTGCCTGTTTTTGATGGATTGAGTCAGGACCTGAAACTGCTGGCTCAAGTGCGCGTCTTTGAGGTCAGGGATCATCAGCATGCCCCGTGTACGGTTCATTTCTGTCTCTTTGGCCGGGTGGGCAATCAAGCGCCCATCTTCGCGGAAGATAAAATTGTAGGTCCCTGACAGATGGTCATTAAACACGCGGTCAAACAGGGCATTGAGCAAAATGTCATGCCCCACATTCAGCGTGTTTGTCTCAGTAATATCAATAGGGGTCTCCAGTGACACCATCCATTCATTGGCGGTCGGGTCAAAGTAGAGGCCAGTCCAGACACTCTTGCGCTCAGGATTGCGCTGCCGGGTGGTGATGTAAACCCACTCTTCAGTGAGAACATCCAGTTTGCTGCTCGCGTTGTCGGCCCAACGCATGCCTGGCCAGTACACAATATTGACATTTTCTGGCATGGAGGCATACAAGTTGGCAAACTGCTTGGTCCACGACGTGCCAAAGTGATCGACCATGACATACGACAACAGTAATTTCTTCCTGAAATCCTCATTGGCAATCGGGGCCTTGGCGCCGATATATGCGGTGACGTCTTTGCTGATCAGGCCGGATTGATTATAAAAGCCATCGTAGGCTTTTTTTTGCAGGTGTATGGTGTGGTCTGGCATGCGCTGGAAGACTTGCCAGAAGAAGCGGTCATTGTAGAAAAAATCTTGTTGCCAGTGCGCGAGAAAGGTGGCCCTGAAAATCTGGTGATTGGACTCGGCCAACTTGAAAATGGCACTTTCACGCTGGCCGCGTTCATGGATGTAATGTTCGAGGCCATCAATGGTGGAGGCCACCAGCGTTTTGTAGATGTGCCAGTAAGTGAGTGCACTGACCGCGACGATGACGATGCTGAGCCTGATCGCCATTTGCAACATGACATCCAGCGTCAGCGATTGTTTGTGGTTGAGCAGGCGCTTCATCAGGCGGTCCAGTCTGATTTGCTGAAAAATGAAGCCGAGACTGAATCTGAATTCAGGAAATCCGCCACAGGTTTGTTGCTGCCATGCATCATCACTCAAATATACTGCTTTTGTTTATTGTTATGTCCACACTGATATGAACAGTGGATTTGCATCCCTTGGATTAACATACACCTGCCGCAAGCAGGAAGCAATCATAATGTGCGAGAAAATGGCGATTTAAAATAAATTAATGCAGGTGCCTTTGCTGCCTGTGAGCGGAATGACTATGGTCAGCGTTTAAGGTAGCTAATCGGGTTAGCAGCCCCAGCGCAAGCCAGCGGTATGCACTGGGCTGTCCCAGTGCTTTAGGATTTCCTGATCCAGCAGGCAAACCGTGATTGAGGCGCCTGCCATGTCAATGGCGGTGGTGTAGTTGCCAACCAGACTGCGGGTGACTTGATAACCTTTGGCGGTCAGCTGTTCTGCGGCTGCGTGATAAATCAGGTATAACTCCATTAGCGGTGTCGCGCCCAGGCCATTCACCAAAAGCAGGATATCGCCCGCACCAAGCAGTTGCTTGGCTTCAATATCATGCACAATCGCGGCGACCATGTCCGTGACGATGGCGTCTGCTGCATGCATGGCTTCACGGCGACGACCTGGTTCACCATGGATGCCTACCCCCATTTCAATTTCAGCTTCAGTGATATCGAAGGTGGGTCTCCCTGCCGCAGGAACCGTGCAGCTGGTCAGGGCGACGCCTATGCTGGAAGTGCGTAGATTGATTTTATCGCCAAGCGCCTTGCAGGCAGCGAGGTCAGCGCCGCTTTCCGCCAGGCTACCGACGCATTTTTCGACAATGACGGTGCCTGCCACGCCGCGGCGACCTGAGGTATAGGTGCTATTGACGACGGCACAGTCATCCGAGGTCAGCACCGTGGCATGCTCAAACGGCAGCATTTCAGCCGCCATTTCAAAATTCATGACATCCCCGGCGTAGTTTTTCACGATAAACAGGACGCCTTTATCCGCATGCACCGCTTCGGCTGCCGCCAGCATCTGATCTGGGGTAGGTGAGGTGAATACCTGGCCTGGACAGGCGGCATCCAGCATGCCTTTGCCCACATAGCCCGCGTGCAAAGGTTCATGGCCTGAACCGCCACCGGAAATCAGCACGACCTTGTTTTGTGCTTTTTGTTTGCGGCTGACAAAGGTCGGCTCAAATTGCACTTGCACCAGCTCGCGATGTGCAGTGGCAAAGCCAGTCAGACTTTCAGTCAGCATCTGGTCAACCTGATTTAAAAATTTTTTCATTTTTCGCTCCGTGATTAAAACCGTGCACAGCTGGCTAAGCTAAGCCTGATACCCAGTGCGCCGCGTAGAGGGGTGAGTGGGGCAAACTTGATCTGCAATGCCCTTAACCGGCAAGCACGAGATCGCATACTGCATGAATCATGACCTGGCAGCTTTTTGCCCCCGCATCGAGATGACCAATGGCGCGCTCACCCAATCCAGCCGCGCGACCTTTGGTGGCCAGCATATTGCGCGTGGACTCAAGACCTTCACTGGCTGTCTTTTTCAGGGCGGCTGCAATTTCCGGGCGGGTGTGGCCTTGTTCTGCCATGTGTTTAAAGGTCTGGGCGACGGGGACCAGCACATCCAGCATGGTTTTTTCACCGGTCTGGGCTTTGCCCCGTTGCATAATGGCTTGTACACCAGCGTCAAATGCGGCGGCAAGGTGGTTGATGCTGATTGCTTCACTGGTTTTAAGCGATTTGCCCATGGCCATAAAAAAGCTTGCAAATAACGGCCCAGATGCCCCGCCTATGGTGCTCAGTAATTTCATGCCAATTTTATTCAGGGCATCAGATGCGTCTAGGCCATTGAGTTCGTTTGCCAGTCCTGCAATCGCTTCACAGCCACGCTTCATATTAATGTAGTGGTCGCCATCGCCTATTTCGCGGTCCAGGCATTCGATATCCGCTTCATGCGCAACAATTGCCTCGCGTATCGCCGAGGCATAACGATTGATAGAGTTAGTATCCATATCTCTGTCTGTCAGTTAGAAAGTTTGTAGGTGCATGTTACTCACAGCCATCGGGCTCGGCAAGCTGGCTAAGGGAGGCGTCAGCGATTTTGAATAACGGGGTGGTCGTTTTGCAGACAAGCGTTTAAAATAGCGCCGCTGTCCTCGTGGTGAAACAGGATATCACCAGCCCCTCCTAAGGGCTAGTTTCAGGTTCGAGTCCTGACGGGGACGCCAGCTTAGCTGGAAATGCTTAAGTGCTTGATAGTATTCGGATTAAGCGCTATAATTTTGGATTGACTTTTTTGTCAAACACTTGCTTGCAATCACATTGGGTGCCGTTAAATACGGTGTTTTTGATTGCAAGTTTATGAATAACCCTTTGAATGGAAAGATAAAATCATGTCCGTGACTATGCGTCAAATGTTGGAGGCCGGTGTTCACTTTGGTCACCAAACTCGTTACTGGAACCCGAAAATGGCAGAGTTCATTTTTGGCGATCGTAACAAAATTCATATTGTTAACCTGGAAAAAACCCTGCCACTGTTTGAAGAAGCACAGAAATATGTGCGCACTTTGGCAGCAAACAAGGGCCGTATTCTGTTTGTGGGCACCAAGCGTCAAGCCCGCGATATCGTGAAAGAAGAAGCACAGCGCGCTGGTTGTTCGTATGTGAACCATCGCTGGTTGGGTGGTATGCTGACCAACTTCAAAACCGTGAAGCAATCTATCAAGCGTTTGCAAGACTTTGAAGCCATGATGATTGATGGCAGCATCGACAAGTTCGGTAAAAAAGAAGCTTTGGGCATCAAGCGTGAAATCGAAAAGCTGGAGCGTTCCATCGGTGGTATTAAAGAGATGGGTGGCTTGCCAGATGCGATTTTTGTGATCGACGTTGGTCATGAAAGCGGCGCGATTACTGAAGCACGTAAACTGGGTATTCCAGTGATTGGTATCGTGGATACCAATAACTCACCAGATGGCATCACTTATGTCATCCCTGGTAACGATGACTCTTCACGCGCAATCCGCTTGTACGCACGTGGCATGGCTGATGCCGTGTTGGAAGGTCGTGCAAACGCGATTTCTGAAATCGTGAAGGCTGCACAGGAAGAAGCTGCACCTGCTGAGGCAGTGGCTGAGTAATTCCCGGTAGCATGAAAAGGGGCGCATCGCCCCTTTTTCTATTGTGTTTTCTGTTGCATAGGCTGACAGAATGGGCACGTAAATGCGCTGGTGTCTGGCGCAATCTGGCTGTCACACAGCCCCTGTATAGTGAAAAGAATATTGATGGCGACCGCTCAGGTCGTTGAATAAAAGGAGCAAATAAATGGCTGAAATTACCGCAAGCATGGTGAAAGACTTACGTGAGCGCACCGATGCCCCAATGATGGACTGTAAAAAGGCTTTGACAGAAGCTGAAGGCGATATGGCCCGTGCGGAAGAAATTCTGCGTGTACGCTTTGGTAACAAGGCAAGCAAAGCGGCTGGCCGTGTGGCTGCAGAAGGCACCGTAGGCATCAGCATTACCGCTGATGGCAAACTGGGTACACTGATCGAAGTAAACTCTGAAACTGACTTCTGCGCCAAGAACGAAGAATTCCTCAAGTTTGTGAGCGAGTTGGCGCAAACTGTGAACGAAAACAATCCTGCTGACATTGATGCTGTCGGTGCATTGCCATTGCGTGGCGAAACAGCGGAGTCTGTGCGTGCGCAACTGGTTGGTAAAATTGGTGAAAACATCACCCCACGTCGTTTTGTGCGTACACAAGCACAAGGCCAATTGTTCAGCTATGTGCATGGTAGCAAAATTGGTGTGCTGGTTGATCTGGTGGGTGGTGACGAAGCGCTGGGTAAAGACATTGCAATGCATATTGCTGCAGCCAAACCAAAATCGCTGGATGCCAGTGGTGTGGATGCTGCGCTGATTGAAGCCGAGCGTCGTGTGGCTATCGAAAAAGCCAAAGAAGCTGGCAAGCCAGAAGCCATGCTGGAAAAAATTGCAGAAGGTACGGTGCAGAAGTTCTTGAAAGAAGTGACTTTGCTGAGCCAGGCCTTTGTGAAAGATGACAAGCTGAGCATTGAGCAATTGCTGAAATCCAAAGGGGCAAGCGTGGCTTCTTTCAGCATGTACATCGTGGGTGAAGGCATTGAAAAAGCCGTAGTCGATTACGCGGCTGAAGTGGCTGCTGCTGCAAAAGTCTAATTGACTGGCTAGTCGCGTCTCACAAAAAGTGGAATCTTAGGATTCCACTTTTTTTATGGCTGAATTTTGTTTTATGGCTGAATTTTGGTTTTTATGGATCAGCCTTGTGGTTTTACCGCGAATCACTAGTTTTATTTCTAATTGCGCCTGCAACATCCAAAAAATGACGTTTTTGTGATTAAATAGGCACATTTTTGAGTTTGGGAAAATAATTATGGCACAACCTGTTTTCAAGCGCATATTACTCAAGTTATCAGGTGAAGCGCTGATGGGCGATGACGCATATGGCATTAATCGCGAAACAGTGACGGCTATTGTTGCGCAAGTCAAAGAAATCGTCAGTATGGGCGTACAGGTAGGCATAGTCATCGGCGGTGGCAATATTTTTCGCGGTGTTGCCCCTGCCGCAGAGGGTATGGACCGGGCAACTGCGGATTACATGGGTATGCTGGCCACGGTGATGAACGCGATGGCCTTGCAGGATGCCATGAAGCACGCAGGCTTGCCAGCACGTGTGCAGAGTGCATTGAATATTGAGGCGGTCGCTGAGCCTTATATCCGCGGTAAAGCCATTCGTTACCTGGAAGAAGGTAAGGTGGTGATTTTTGGCGCGGGTACTGGTAACCCGTTTTTTACCACGGACACGGCAGCTGCTTTGCGCGGCGTTGAGATTGATGCCGAAATTGTATTGAAGGCGACCAAGGTCGATGGCATTTACACGGCAGATCCGAAAAAAGATCCGACAGCGACCCGTTATGATATGGTGACCTACGACGAGGCGATCAATAAAAACCTCAAAGTGATGGATGCAACTGCATTTACGCTGTGCCGAGATCAGAAAATGCCGATTGCGGTATTCAGTATCTTTAAAGAAGGCGCGTTGAAGCGTGTCATTCTGGGTGAAAATGAAGGCACGCGCGTGATGGCTTAAGCCCCGCGCGTCGATTGGAGAATCAAATGGTTGAAGACATTAAAAAATCTGCCGAGCAGAAAATGCATAAATCGCTGGAGTCCCTGAAGGTGGATCTGGCAAAAATCCGTACTGGCCGTGCACACACCGGCTTGCTGGATCATGTGATGGTGGAGTACTACGGTTCTATGGTGGCAGTCAATCAGGTTGCGAATGTCAATTTGGGAGATGCACGTACCTTGAATGTGCAGCCTTACGAAAAAAACATGATTGCCAAAGTTGAAAAAGCGATTAGAGACTGTGATTTAGGGCTTAACCCTGCTACCAATGGTGATTTGATTCGCGTACCTATGCCAATGTTGACCGAAGAGCGTCGCCGCGACCTCGCCAAAATTGTGCGTCAGGAAGGCGAGGGCGCCAAAGTGGCGATCCGTAATGTGCGCCGTGATGCAAACGATGCGCTGAAAAAACTGATTAAAGACAAAGCTATTTCTGAAGATGATGAGCGCCGCGCACAAGATGAAGTGCAAAAAATGACAGACAAAGCCGTGGCGGAAGTCGATAAAATTCTGCAACAAAAAGAAGCGGACCTGATGGCTGTTTAACAGCCATTTGCGCGAACGGAAACTGTTTTGGGTTTTTTCTCCAGCTCTACCAAAGAAGTCCCGCCTGTTCAGGAAGTGCCCCAGCACGTCGCCGTCATTATGGATGGCAATGGGCGCTGGGCCAAAAAACGTTTTTTGCCCCGTGTCGCCGGGCATCAACGTGGCCTGGAATCTGTGCGCGCCATGGTCAAGGCCTGTGTCCGGCTGCAAATCAACTACCTCACCCTGTTTGCGTTTAGCAGTGAAAACTGGCGCCGCCCGCAGGAGGAAGTGACTTTTCTGATGAGCCTGTTTCTGGAGGCCCTGGACCGCGAAGTCAAGAAACTGCATGACGCCAACGTGATCCTGAAACTGATTGGTGATCGTACTGCCTTTAACGCGGCATTACAGCAAAAAATGATCGAGGCCGAAGCGAAAACGGCTGCCAATACCGGATTGGTGTTGACGATTGCTGTCAATTACGGTGGGCGCTGGGATGTGGTCAATGCCATGAACCAGTTAATGCAGGCACAACCTGACCTCAAGCAGATCGAGGAGTGTGATCTGCTGCCTTACCTTTCCATGCCATATGCGCCAGAGCCGGATTTGTTTATCCGCACCGGCGGTGAAACCCGTATCAGTAACTTTTTACTCTGGCAGTTGGCTTACACTGAATTGTATTTTACGCCCACCTTGTGGCCCGATTTTGATGATGACGCCTTTGAAGCCGCACTCTCTTCATACCGTCAACGTGAACGCCGCTTTGGCCGCACCAGTGAGCAACTGGTTGATGGTAGCGACGCCTAGAGAGACTAAAAGCAAGGATATGCTAAAAACAAGAATTGTGACCGCGGTTGTCTTGCTGGGATTGTTTTTGCCAGCCTTATTTTTGCTGCCATTGCTGGCTTGGGCCCTGATTATGTTGGGATTGTCGCTGGTCTGCCTGCGTGAATGGTCTGGCTTTTTGCAGTTTAATCGTGTGCAAACCACGGTGTATCTGGCAATTTCTAGTCTGGCGGGCGTGGTCCTGTTGTTTGGCCTGCTTAACCTGGGCTTTCACTGGTTTTTTTATCAATCGTTACAGGTATTTGCACTTGCCAGCCTATTCTGGCTATTGATTGTGCCAGTGGCCTTATACTTCAATACTTTTTTTAACAGTGCCTTTGTGAATGCATGGGTGGGTGCCGGACTGATGCTGTCGTTATGGATGGCGCTGGTTGTCGCAAAAGCGGTGAATCCCTATGTGCTGCTGGTGATTATTTCCACCATTTGGCTGGCTGACAGTGCGGCTTATTTTGCGGGTAAACAATTTGGCCATCATAAACTGGCGCCAGCGATTAGTCCAGGCAAAACCTGGGAGGGCGTGCTTGGGGCGTTAATCGCCGTCACCGGCTATGCGGGGATTTTGTATGGCAGCGGCTGGGTGGCTACAGGCTGGATTTTCCCAGGCTTGTGGCTGGTGACGGTGGTGGGTATTTATGGCGATTTGTTTGAGTCATTTTTCAAGCGCCGAGCCAACCTCAAGGATAGTGGACAGTTTTTGCCTGGGCATGGCGGCTTGCTGGATCGGGTCGATGGCGTTGTGCCAGCGTTGCCGGTCGGGCTGTGCCTGCTGTTCTGGTTTCATTTCTGCGCGCAAGCTCATTCATTTTAAGAGGTTGATTTGCAATACGTCACCATACTAGGCAGCACTGGCACCATCGGTCAGCAGACGCTGGATGTGATTGCCCAGCATCCTGAGCGCTATGGCGTGTTCGCGCTGGCAGCACACAGTCGGGTTGACCTCATGTTGCAACAGTGTGCCCAATACCAGCCAAGATTTGCTGTGATGCAGAATGCTGAAGCCGCGCGACAACTAAAACAATGCCTGGCTGCCGAGCAACTGCCGGTGGAGGTATTGTCTGGCGTAGATGGCTTGAGTGAAGTCGCTGCGCATGAAGACGTCAGCATCGTGATGGCGGCCGTGGTTGGGGCGGCCGGATTGTTGCCTGCCTTGGCCGCGGCCCGTGCGGGTAAGAAAATCCTGCTGGCAAATAAAGAAACTCTGGTGATGGCTGGCCAATTGTTTATGGATGCTGTCAAGCAAGGTCAGGCCACTTTGTTGCCGATTGACAGCGAGCATAACGCGATCTTTCAGGCCATGCCGCGTCAGAGCTATCATGCGCTGGCAGATGTCGGTGTGAATCAGATTATTCTCACCGCGTCAGGCGGCCCGTTCCGCGGGTATACACAGACACAATTGCAGGAAGTGACGCCTGCCTTGGCGCTCAAGCACCCTAACTGGGTGATGGGTGCAAAAATTACGATAGACTCCTCCACCTTGATGAACAAGGGGCTGGAAGTGATCGAGGCGCGCTGGTTGTTTGATGCGCGTCCAGATCAGATAGAAGTCGTTGTGCATCCACAAAGTGT
This sequence comes from Methylophilus sp. DMC14, assembly GCF_056314085.1. NCBI lineage: Bacteria > Pseudomonadati > Pseudomonadota > Betaproteobacteria > Nitrosomonadales > Methylophilaceae > Methylophilus > Methylophilus sp. DMC14. The sequence goes on from NZ_JBQUZA010000003.1 coordinate 365,884, forward strand.
GATTCACTCTATGGTCTCTTATGTGGATGGCAGCATTCTGGCGCAACTGGGTAATCCCGACATGCGTACGCCGATTGCCTATGGCTTGGGCTATCCAGACCGAATTGCCTCTGGGGTCAAACCCTTGAGTTTGATTGACGTCGCCAAGCTGGAGTTCGAGGCGCCCGATACGCAACGTTTCCCCTGTTTGCGTCTGGCCTATGAGGCCTTGGCCGCAGGGGGCACGGCGCCAGCAATCCTGAATGCCGCCAACGAAGTGGCGGTCGCTGCCTTTTTGCAGGAAAAAATCCATTATCTGGATATTCCATGCCTGATAGAACGTACCTTGCAATCGCTGCCGGTCGAAACAGTCAGCTCCATTGAGCAATTGCTGGCGGTTGATCAGCAGGCCAGACAGTTTGTAGAGCATGCGCTGGCTGCGCAGGCGGTCAGCCCCTTACGCAAGGTGGCGAGTGTATGACTTCGGTCTGGGCTTTTATTGTCGCCATAGGCGTGCTGGTGACTATCCATGAGTTTGGCCACTATTTGGCCGCCCGCAGTTGTGGCGTGCGTGTCCTGAAGTTCTCCATCGGCTTCGGTCGGCCGATTTTCAAGTTTCACGCCCATCCCCAGGCTACAGAATGGGTTTTTTCCTGGATCCCGCTCGGCGGCTACGTCAAAATGCTGGATAGCCGTGAAGCGACTGAAATGCCTTCTCGTCCCGATGTGGATTGGTCACAGGCCTTTGATCGTCAGTCCATTGCGGCCAAAATGTGGATCGTATTTGCCGGCCCGCTGGCCAATCTGCTCCTGGCATTCGTGTGTTATTGGGGATTGATTGCGCAAGGCGAGACTGGCCTGAAACCCTTGATTGGTCCGGTCGAGCCTGGCTCATTGGCAGCGGCCGCCAAACTGCGCCAAGGCGACCTGATTGTATCGCTGGATGGTCAACCGGTGGCGACGTGGCAAGAGGTGCAGTGGCAAATGCTGGATCAATGGATGGCACACCGTAGCCTGCGTGTCGTGACCAAAACCCCGCAAGGCGAGCTGCATCAGCATCAATTGCCGCTGCAACAGTTAGCGGGCGAGCCAGATGGCGAGGTGATGCAGAAAGTGGGTTTGGCCGTCTTGATGCCGACGGTGCCAGCAGTGATTGGGGAGGTCTTGCCTGGCTCGGTGGCTGAGAAAAGTGGCTTGCAGCCTGGTGATCGTATCCTCAAGGTGAATCAAAAGCCAATTGCAGACTGGCAGCAATTCGTCAAACTGGTCCGTGCGAGTCCCGAGCAAGCGCTCAAGTTGGAATACCAGCGGGCTGAAAAGTCCTATGAAGTCAAACTGTTGCCAGAACTGACCCTGCAAGGCGGTCAGAAAATTGGCCGTCTGGGGGCGGCTGTGGATATGGCAGCGGTAGATTTGACGCCTTATCAAGTGGTCAGGCACTTTAGCCTGATGCAGGCGGCGGGCCGGGCGTTGGAAAAAATGCAGGAGACCATTGCCTTCACCCTCAAAATGCTGGGAAAAATGGTCACGGGTCAGGCATCACTCAAGGCGATCAGTGGCCCGGTCAGTATTGCCGATGCAGCTGGTGAGTCGGCCGATATGGGCATTAAACCCTACATCGGCTTTATTGCTTTGCTCAGTATCAGTATTGCGGTCATGAATCTGCTACCGATTCCAGTATTGGATGGCGGTCATTTGTTGTATCATATGGCGGAGTTGATACGAGGAGAACCGTTACCTGAACGTGTGCTGGCGATTGGTCAGCGACTGGGTTTGGGTATATTGGGCGCGTTAATGTTAATTGCTTTTTTTAACGACATTAATCGCTACCTGATTGGTTGAAAGCATAGTTAATGAGAATAAAATCAAGTTCCAAATTGTGGTTGGGTTTGTTAGCTGGGGTGATGCATTTCAGCGCTTACGCCACAGAACCGTTTGTCATTTCAGATATCCGCGTTGAAGGTTTGCAACGCACCGAGGCTGGGACTGTATTTAACTACCTGCCCATGCAGGTGGGCGATGTCATGAGTGATGAAAAAGCTGCGCAAGCGATTAAATCCCTCTATGCCACCGGATTTTTCAAGGATGTGCGTATTGAAAATGAAGGCGATGTCCTGGTTGTCACCGTTCAGGAACGCCCCTCTATCTCACAAATTGATTTTAGCGGAAACAAATCGTTTCAAACGGACAAAATCAAAGAGGGCCTGAAGCAGATCGGCATTGCCGAAGGGCAGATTTTTGATAAAGCCCAGTTAGATCGCGCTGAACAGGAAATCAAGCGCCAGTATCTGTCACAAGGCAAGTACAGCGCAGAGGTTAAAGCCACGGCAAGTCCGCTGGAGCGCAACCGCGTCGCTATCCGATTTGAGATTACCGAAGGCCCAGCAGCCAAAATCCGCGATATCAATATCGTAGGTAATCATCTGTTTACGACGCAGGATTTGCGTGCAAACTTTCAACTGACGACCCCAAACTGGATGAGCTGGTGGAACAAGGATGACCAGTATTCCAAGCAAAAACTGACGGCTGACTTGGAAGCGTTACGTTCGTTTTACATGAATCAGGGCTATCTGGAATTTGCCATTGATTCCACGCAAGTTTCCATTTCGCCAGACAAGCGGGACGTGTATATCACTATCAATATCACCGAGGGTGATAAATACAATATCAGCAAAACCAAGTTGGCTGGCGAGACATTGCTGCCAGAAGAAGAGCTGCGCAAACTGATTAATATTCAGGATGGTGAAGTATTCAATCGCCAAAAAGTCACCGACGCCAGCAAAAACATCAATGACAAGCTTGGCGAAGAAGGCTATGCCTTTGCCAATGTCAACGCGGTGCCCGAGATCAACAAACAAGAGCATACCGTTGCATTTACCTTCTTTGTTGATCCCGGCCGTAAAGTTTATGTCAGAAGGATTAACGTACAAGGCAACACGCGTACGCGTGACGCGGTGGTCAGACGCGAGATGCGTCAACTGGAGTCTGCTTGGTATGCAGGGGATAAAATAAAACGTTCAAAAGAGCGTATCCAGCGCTTAAACTTCTTTGATACGGTGGAGCTGGAGACGCCTTCTGTCCCGGGGATCAATGATCAGGTCGATATGAACGTGACGGTTGCTGAAAAGGCCACCGGCAGCGTGCAGTTTGGTGCCGGGTTGTCCAGTAGCAGTGGCGTGATTCTGGGCTTCAACGTCAACCAGCCGAACTTCCTTGGCACCGGTAACCGTGTCGCGTTGGTAGTCAATACTAGTAACTACAATAAAACATACTCGTTATCCTATACCAACCCATACTTCACCCCTGATGGCATCAGTCGTGGTTTTGATATTTACCGGCGTGATGTCAACACCGCCAACACAAACAGTAGCCTGTTAAATGTGGGTACCTACAGCAGCCGTTCTTACGGCGTGGGTGTGAATTTCGGGATGCCACTGTCAGAAAGAGACTTTGTCAATGCCGGGTTGACGCTAGACTTTACCAATGTCAGCTTGAGCAGCAGCAGTCCGATCCAATACATTAACTTCTGCGGCAATACCAATGGTTGCGACAGTAACTCTTTAGTGGCCAATGCCAGTTGGACCTTTGACTCCAGGGATAACATTCTTTTCCCGCATCGCGGTGTGTTACAAAGACTCTCTGGCGAGGTCAGTGTGCCAGGGCTCAATCTGCAGTATTACAAAACCACTTACCAGCATGCATGGTATAAAGAGTTAAATGATAATTTTACTTTTATGCTGAACGGGCAAGTGGGTTACGCCAATAGTTATGGCGGCAAAAACTATCCATTCTTTAAAAACTTCTACCTGGGTGGTGTAAATAGTGTCCGCGGCTTTGTGAACTCTTCATTAGGACCCCGAGGATTCAACTCAACGTCGGGTTCAACTTATGCGCTGGGTGGCACCAAAGAGATTTTAGGCAATGCAGAATTGTTTATGCCAGTACCGTTTATTACCCAGTCTAGTCAGTTCAGACTGAGCGTGTTTCTGGATGCAGGGGGGGTTTACGGGCAGGATGATCCGATCAACTCTGAATATTTGCGTTTCTCAACCGGTGCTGGCGTGACCTGGGTATCACCATTTGGGCCGTTGAAACTGGTACTGGCCAAGCCTTTGAATAGTAAAAGTTATGACAACACACAAATGCTGCAATTCCAGTTTGGACAGCAGTTCTAACGCATGCTGTGTGGAATCACTCATCACCCTGCCGCGGAAAGGAGGACTCGCATGAGAAGCATTTGGTTTAGCGTGTTAGCGATCATATTGTGTTGTGCGCATGCGCAAGCCGCCGATTATTACAAAGTCGGGTATGTGCAGGTGGACAAGCTTCTGCAAGAGGCGCCGCAAACGGCAGAGACGGGTAAAAAGCTTGAAAAAGAGTTTAGTCCGCGTTCACTGGAGCTTGATAAGCTGCAAAAACAGATTCGTGAGTTGGAAACACAGCTCGATCATGATCGTTCGAATTTGACTGAGTCTGATCGCCGCCAGAAAGAGCGTCAATTGAACAATTCACGCCTTGAGTTTCAGAGCAAGCAGCGTGAATTACGTGAAGATATTAATTTGCGCAAAAATGAAGAGCTGGCCTTGTTGCAGGAGCGTATTAATAAAGCAGTGCAGACTGTGGCGGAGAGCGAAGGCTATGATCTGGTCGCCTACAGTGGGATTGCTTATGCCAGCAAGCGTATTGATATCACGGACAAAGTGCTGAAATTGCTAGGTAAAAAATAGAGATTTTGCCTGGCTAAGGGTTGTTCGTTGTTCAGTTATGTTGTTTTCGAGTTATTTTTCTAAGGTTGTTTTCTAGGGTTGTTTTTTATGGCGCAACACTTTACATTACAAGAGATTGTTGCGTCTCTGGGCGGTGAGCTATGCGTTGGCGAGCAATCACAACATGCGACAGCCCTGACCGTGTCTCGCATGGCTTCCTTGTCGCAGGCGCAGCCAGGCAGCATTGCCTTTTTTAACGATACCAAATACACACAATCCTTACAGGCCACCCAGGCATCTGCCATCATTTTACGGCCTGAGCATCAGCATTTAACGGCGCTGCCCTGCATTCTGACGGATAATCCTTATGCGTACTTCGCGCGGCTGTCCGCACTATTGAATCCGCCGCGTACTTATCAGAACCAGATTCATGCAACAGCCGTGCTTGGGCAAGGGGTACAGCATGCGTCTGAGTTAACCGTTGAGGCGCAGGTCTATATTGGGGACCGCGTTGTTCTGGGCGAAGGTGTCAGAATTGGTGCCGGTTGCGTGATCGAAGACGATGTAAGCATTGGGTCGCATACCGTGCTGGAACCGCGTGTGGTGGTCAAGCATGGCAGCCAGATTGGCAGCCATTGCCATTTGTTTTCTGGCTGTATTATTGGAAATGATGGCTTTGGTTACGCAGAAGCGCAGGGCGAATGGGTTAAGATACCGCAGGTAGGCCGGGTAGTGATCGGCAATCACGTGGATATCGGTGCAAATACCACAGTCGATCGTGGCGCTTTGGATGACACTGTCATTGCAGACGGTGTGAAGTTGGACAATTTAATACAGGTCGCCCATAATGTCCGCATTGGCGCGCATACGGTGATTGCTGGCTGCGTGGGCATCGCAGGAAGTGCAGTGATCGGTAAGCATTGCAAAATCGGTGGCGCGGCCATGATTCTGGGCCATCTGCAGATTGCAGATGGTGTCACCATCTCGCCTGGCTCCATGATTATGCGCTCTATCCAGCAGGCCGGCACTTATACGGCGCTCATGCCATTCCAAAAACATGCAGACTGGTTGCGGACCGCGGCCAATATCCGGCATCTGGAACAATATCAGCTCAAGCTCAAGCAGCTTGAGCAAGCAATTAGCAATATACAGAGACATTCAAAAGATTGAGAGAGACTATGGCTGAGAACCCAATGAATAGCATGGATATTCATGAGATATTAGAACACTTACCACACCGTTATCCGTTTGTGCTGGTTGACCGCGTCCTGTCTATGGAGTTGGGTAAAGAGATCACCGCCGTCAAAAACGTTTCGGTCAACGAGCCTTATTTTCCAGGCCATTTTCCATACCACCCTGTGATGCCTGGCGTCTTGATTGTTGAGGCCATGGCGCAGGCGGCAGCCATTCTGTCTTTTAAAACGATGGGTACCAAGCCGACCAATGACTCCGTATATTATTTTGCTGGCATAGACAATGTGCGCTTTAAAAAGCCGGTGTCCCCAGGCGATCAGATCGTGCTCAATGTCAAAATTGACCGTATCCTGAAGGGTATCTGGAAATATGTCGCCGTGGCCAAAGTAGGAGACGAAGTGGTGGCCGAGGCCAACATGATGTGTATCCTGAAAGCCATTGAAAAATAACGATATGATACTGCGCTCATGAGGGCGTAGCAGGCGAAACATGCAAAGTTTGATTCATCCTACCGCAATAATTGATCCCAAAGCCGAGCTGGATAGTTCGGTCGAAGTGGGCGCTTATAGCACCATAGGTGCGGGTGTCCGTATTGATGCGGGTACCAAAATCGCCTCACATGTGGTGATTGAAGGCCCCACCAGGATTGGTAAGCATAACGAGATTTTTCAATTTTCATCGTTAGGGGCAAAGCCACAAGACAAAAAATTCAAGGATGAGCCTACGCTGCTTGAAATCGGTGATCACAATGTCATCCGGGAGTTTTGTACCTTTAATCGTGGCACGGTTCAGGATAAAGGCACGACCAAAATCGGCAGTCATAACTGGATTATGGCTTATGTACATATTGCCCATGATTGCATCGTTGGCAACCATACCATCATGGCGAATAACTCCTCGCTGGCAGGGCATGTCACTATTTATGATCATGCCATTCTTGGCGGCTTTACCTTAATCCACCAATATTGCCAGATCGGTGAGCATATTATTACCGCGGTTGGGTCTGTGGTGTTCAAGGATATTCCGCCCTATGTGACGGCAGCGGGGTATGACGCGCAGCCGCATGGGATTAATGCCGAGGGCCTCAAGCGTAGAGGCTTTAGTGCTGAGACCATACAGCAAATCAAGCGCGCCTATAAAGTGCTTTATCGTCAAGGCTTGTCGTTAGAAGAAGCAAAAGCGGCCTTGGCTGACATGGAAACATCCTGCCCGGAAATTGGCTTGATGACCCGTTTTCTCGCGCAGACCACGCGCGGCATTGTCCGTTAATTCACACACATTATGGCTAAGATTGCAATGGTGGCGGGAGAGGCCTCCGGAGACTTGCTGGGCTATCACTTGATTCAGGAGCTGAAAGCAGCGCAACCTGACGTCGAGATTTTTGGCATTGCGGGTCCTAAAATGATGAGCCTGGGTGCCAAATCCTTATTCCCGATCGAACGTTTATCGGTACGTGGCTATCTTGAAGTGCTCAAGCATCTATGGGGCCTGCTCAAGTTACGTCGCCAGTTGTACAAGCAGATTCTCACTGAAAAGCCCGATGTGTTCATCGGTATTGATGCCCCAGACTTTAACTTTTGGCTGGAGCGTAAGCTCAAAGCCAAGGGCATCGCGACTGTGCATTATGTCAGCCCCTCTATCTGGGCGTGGCGTAAAAACCGGATTCACAAAATCAAGCGGGCGGTTTCACATATGCTCGCCTTGTTTCCGTTTGAACCTGCGCTTTACCAGCAGGTCGGCGTGCCTGTCACCTATATCGGCCATCCTCTGGCGGATGCGCTACCGATGGAGCCGCCTGTTGAGCAAGCCCGCGAGAAACTCAAACTCAAAAAAGACACAGTGGTCATTGCGATGCTGCCTGGTAGCCGCCAGTCAGAGGTGACGTTTCATGCAGAACTTGTTCTGGAAACTGCGATTGTATTTGATCGCCTGATGCGTGAAAACGGCCAGCAAGCGCAGTTTCTGGTGCCATTGGTGACGCGAGAAACCCGCGATATTTTTACCAGTGCCTGGCACCAGTTATTAACGCAAAAACCTGAGACCAGCATAGACCTGCAAATCATGTTCGGCCACGCACATGATGCGATGACAGCCGCAGATGCGGTGCTGGTCGCCTCAGGCACAGCAACACTGGAAGCTGCGTTGCTCAAGAAGCCGATGGTCATTACCTACAAGATGTCTAATATGAGCTGGCAATTGCTTAAACGCATGCGTCTGCAGCCTTATGTTGGCTTGCCTAACATCCTGGCTGGTGAGTTTATTGTGCCTGAATTGCTGCAGGATGACGCGACTCCGGAGCGCATTGCGCAAACACTCTACAATCTGCTGGCTGATAAAGTTGGCTTGAGTGCGCTACAAGAAAAGTATCGCCATATTCACGCGCAGCTCAAGCAAAACAGCGCGCAAAAGGCGGCGGCTGTGATTAGACAATTTCTACAGGCTTAACTGCGATGCATATCCTGTGTGGTATTGATGAAGCAGGTAGGGGGCCTTTGGCTGGCGCAGTGTATGCCGCCGCAGTCATTCTGGATCCGTCCAGACCTATCGCAGGCCTGGCAGACTCGAAAAAGTTATCTGAAGCCAAGCGTGATGCACTGGCGATCACCATCAAAGAACAGGCTTTGGCCTGGGGTATTGCCAACGTCAGCGCGCAAGACATTGATCGGATCAATATCTTGCAGGCCAGTCTGCTCGCCATGCAGCGCGCTTACCAGGCCATGTGCGACCAGTTTCATATACAGGCCACACTGATCCAGGTAGACGGCAATCGTAAACCTGCATTCCAGATCCCTTGTGAGGCCATTGTCAAAGGCGATAGCAAAGTGGCTGAAATTTCGGCAGCCTCTATTTTGGCCAAGACGGCTAGAGATGCTTCATTGCTGGAATTAGACGCGCAATATCCAGAGTATGGCTTTGCCCAGCATAAAGGCTATCCCACCGCGTTGCATCTTGAGCGACTGGCCTTACATGGCGTCACGCCTGAGCACAGGCGCAGTTATGCACCAGTTAAAAAACTGCTCATAGCCATGGACAGTTAAGCACTTGGATGCCAGTCGCAATAAAAAAGCCGCTTTTTAAAAAGCGGCTTTTTTGTGACCTCAAGGCCAGAAAAACTTATTCGACCAGCAGTTCAGTCTTGCCGGATTTGCCATTCATTTCATCGGCATTCGGCAAGGGTTCTTTGCGTGCGGTAATGGTCGGCCAGACTTTTGCCAGACGGGCATTGAGTTCGATAAAGTGCTGCTGGTTGGCTGGCACATCATCTTCAGAGAAAATGGCTTCTGCCGGGCATTCGGCCACACACAGCGTGCAGTCAATGCACTCATCCGGGTTGATTGCCAGAAAGTTAGGGCCTTCAACAAAACAGTCTACCGGGCACACATCTACGCAGTCGGTATATTTGCACTGAATACAATTTTCGGTTACTACATAAGTCATGTTTTAAATCCTTTGTGGGCTTTTAGGGCCAAAACGATATTTTATTGCAATTTAGCCAAATTGACGATGGATGGCTTTGTGTGACATCCGCTTGCGCTGGTTTAGACAATCATGCCTGCGCCAACCGTGTTGTTGGTGCTCTCGTCAATGACGATAAACGCGCCGGTGGCACGGTTTTTATCATAGCTGTCTACCATCAGCGGTTGCGCCAGCTTAAAGCTTACGCGGGCGATATCATTCATTTTGAGATCAGTAGTCGCCTGTTGCTCCAGCGTGTTGACGTCCACCTTGTATTGAATGCTGCCGATTTTCGCTTTGGATTCGCGTGTGGTGTGACGCACTATGTAAGTCCGTGCCGGCGACAATGGGGTTTCTGACAGCCAGCAGACATGTGCTTCAATGTGTTTGACGGCTTCAGGCGCTTGACTGGTTTTCACGATCATATCGCCGCGTGAGGTATCAATCTCATCTTCAAGCAGTAGGGTTACGCTTTGCTCCGTTTGCGCACGTTGCAGTTGCTCGGCACCCAGTTGAATCGCCTTGACTTTAGACTGGTAACCGTTCGGCAATACTGTGACCGCATCACCGACGGCGATTTCGCCGGACTCAACGCGCCCCATAAAGCCACGGAAATCATGCAGGTCGGGATTGGCTGAATCATGTGGGCGGCAGACAAACTGTACCGGGAAGCGGAAGGCTTCTGATGCCTCGCTATTTGAAGCCGGGGCCGCTTCCAGCAGCTCCAGCAAGGTTTCGCCCTGGTACCAGTTCAGATTCTCCAGACGGTCTACCAGCATGTCACCATTGAGTGCAGACATGGGGATGAATTTGATGTCACGCGCTTGCGCTAGACCGATCTCGGTGGCGAATGCCGTGTAATCCGCCTTGATTTTGTCAAAGACGGCTTGGTCATAATTGACCAGATCCATCTTGTTCACTGCCACGACAATATGGGGAATGCCGACCAGATGCGCCAGATAACTGTGGCGGCGGGTTTGGGTCAGTACGCCTTTACGGGCATCAATCAGGATAATCGCCAGGTTAGCCGTTGATGCGGCGGTCACCATGTTGCGGGTGTATTGCTCGTGACCAGGGGCATCGGCGATGATGTATTTGCGGGTGCCAGTGCTGAAATAGCGGTAAGCCACATCAATGGTAATGCCTTGTTCGCGCTCGGCTTGTAAACCATCGGTCAGCAAGGAGAGATCCACGGCTTCCATGCCGCGTTTTTTCGAGGTACGTTCAATGTTGTTGAGCGTATCTGCCAGGATGGTTTTAGTGTCATACAGCAAGCGGCCAATCAGCGTGCTTTTGCCATCATCCACGCTGCCGCAGGTCATGAAGCGCAGCAAAGAGTCGTTGTGTTGTGTTGTCATATTAGAAATAACCTTCTTTCTTACGCTGCTCCATCGAAGCCTCGGAAGTTTGATCGTCCAGACGCGTTGCGCCACGCTCGGTAATGGTGGTGGTGGCGGTTTCTAGCACGATTTTGCTCACATCATCGGCATCAGAAATGACGGGCGCTGTACAGGTGACGTCACCGACGGTACGGAAACGTACCTGCATGTTGATGACTTCTTCACCGGCCTTGGGCTGGTTGATCAATTCGCCAGAAGTCAGCGGCACGTTGACCGGGAAAATCGCACCATGACGCATCACCACATCGCGCTGGTGGGCAAAGTAGATGCTAGGCAGCTCCAGTTTTTCACGCTCGATATATTGCCAGACATCCATTTCCGTCCAGTTTGAGATCGGGAAGGCGCGGATGTTTTCCCCTTTGTGCACACGGGCGTTGTACAGGTTCCATAATTCCGGGCGCTGGTTTTTCGGATCCCATTGGCCAAACTCGTCACGGAAACTCATGATCCGTTCCTTGGCGCGCGCTTTTTCTTCATCACGGCGGGCGCCGCCGATGCAGCAGTCAAAACCGAACTCTTCAATGGCTTCCAGCAGGGTCACCGACTGATGTTTGTTGCGTGGCTCATCCGGCGTTTTCAGCACCACAGTGCCACGCTTCATGGAGTCTTCCACTGAACGCACAATCAGGCGCTCGCCTAGCTCGGCAGCGCGCTGGTCACGGAAATTGACCACTTCCTGATAGTTGTGACCGGTGTCGATATGCATGAGCGGGAAAGGGAAGCGACCTGGGCGGAAGGCTTTTTCTGCCAGACGCAAAATGCACAACGAATCCTTGCCGCCGGAGAACAGCAACACAGGGTTGGCGCACTGACCAGCCACTTCACGCAGGATATGAATGGCTTCAGCTTCGAGCCAGTCGAGATGTGATAAAGGTTGTTTCGTTGTCATCTTAATTTATTACCAATCAAATTTTTACCGCCGATCAACGTAGATACACGTTTAACGTTTACCGGCAGTTAACTATTTCTTTACGTGCAAACCGCACTCTTTGCTGGTCGGATCTTCCCACCACCAGCGACCGGCACGGATATCTTCACCCATGGCGACGGCACGCGTACAAGGCGCACAGCCAATGCTGGGGTAAAACTGGTCATGCAGGGCGTTGTAAGGCACTTCATGCAACCGGATATAGGCCCAGACTTCCTTTTCTGTCCAGTCACTGAGCGGGTTGAATTTTTCCAAGCGATTGCCTGCGTCAAATTCACGGACAGGCAAATTGCTGCGAGTGGTAGCTTGTTCAGCACGCATGCCGGTGATCCAGGCTTGTTTGCCAGACAGTGCACGTTGCAGCGGTTCCACCTTGCGCATATGGCAGCAGGCCTTACGCAGTTCAATGCTTTCATAGAAAGCATTGATGCCCTGGGTACGCACATACTGCTCTACGGCTTCATGCTTGGGGAAAAACACCACTGGTTTGGTGGCATAGGTGTGCTCAACTTCGCCCATCAGGGTGTAGGTTTCTGCGGGCAGTCGACCCGTGTCCAGTGAGAAAATCTCGATGGGCAGGGCCTCTTTGGCGATCATGTCAGTCAACACCATGTCTTCAGCACCATAGCTATTGGCAAAAGTGATGGCCGGAAACTCTGCTGCCGCAGACTGAAGCAGGGCTACTACTTGGGCACGCTTGGCCTGGACAGAAGCAGCCAGGGCTTCTGTCAGCTCAGGGCGCGTTGCAGGATTGCTGGCTGCCGGTTTGAGCATGCTGACGCCGAAACTCATGCGCGCTGTATCCTTCTCCACACTGGCACATCACCTACCGCACCCTGATAGGGCTGGCTGAAGTCATTCAGGCTGGCCAGTGCATCTTCGGCCGAGCGGTCAGCACGAATTAAAAAGCTGGTGAAGCCTGCGCGCTTGTGAAAGAACAATTGATCACGCAATACATCGCCAATCGCGCGCAATTCGTTTTTAAACCCATAACGCGTGCGTAGCCAGTTGCCCAAGGTGAAAATGCGGCCATCGGCAAAGCGTTCCACATAAATCGCAATGATTGGCAAGGTATTCAAATCTGCAAATTCGGCTTGCAGTGTCTCGGCGGTTTCGTTGGTGGCCAGCACAATGCCGAGCTCACCAGCTGCCAGGCGCGCTTGCAACTCTGTCTTGCGGGCCTGCCAGACAGCGAGCGGCACCAGAATTTTGCCGGTGGCTGGTATCTGCGTATTGGCAATTTGTTCAGGACTATAGGTTTGCTCGCCAGTCAGTTTGAACAGCACGACTTTACCGGCCTGCTTGCGGACAGACTCTTCAGCCGGGGCCGGTGGGACCACGCGGGTCCAGGTATCTGCCACAATGCTGGCCTGGCCGTTGCTGCCCAGTTGAATTAATTGACTCATTATGCAGACTCCTTCTCAGCGTAGACGTGGGCCTTGAACGGCGCTACGCCCAAACGACGTACCGTGTCGATAAAACGCTCTTCGTCGCTACGCTCACGCACATAGACCTCAATCAGGCGTTTGACTACGCCTGGCATTTCTTCTGCCGAGAATGAAGGGCCGATCACGGTACCGATGCTGGCATCATTACCTTGCTTGCCACCAATGGTGACCTGGTACCACTCCGAACCATCCTTATCCACACCCAGAATGCCGATATGGCCGACATGGTGATGGCCGCAGGCATTCATGCAACCAGAGATATTGAGCTCAAGGTCACCGATTTCATACAGGTAGTCCAGATTGTCGAACTGCATCTGAATGGCTTCGGCAATCGGAATCGATTTGGCATTGGCCAGGCTGCAGAAGTCACCGCCAGGGCAGCAGATAATGTCCGTCAGCAAGCCGATGTTAGGCGTGGCCAGACCGGCTGCGCGGGCTTTTTCCCACACGTCAAACAGGTCGGACAATTGCACGTCGGCCAGAATCAGGTTTTGCTCGTGGGAGGAGCGCAGCTCGCCAAAACTGTAGGCATCGGCCAAGTCAGCCACCACGTGCATTTGCTCGCTGGTAATGTCCCCAGGCGCTTTGCCGTGTGGTTTCAGTGACAAGGTCACCGCGCGATAGCCTGCAACACGGTGCGCATGGACACAACGTTTGACCCAGGCAGCAAATGCCGGATTGCTGGCTACGGCAGCATCAAAAGAGGCATCATGCGCTGGTAATGTTTTGTATGGCATGGGCTCAAAGTAATGCGCCACGCGGTCTAGTTCGGCTTGAGTGATGGTGAGTGGACCGTCTTTGAGGTGGGCCCATTCCTCATCTACCTGGCGTCTGAACTCATCAATGCCCAGCGCCTTCACCAGAATCTTGATGCGGGCTTTGTAGATGTTGTCACGACGGCCGTGAATGTTATAGACACGGATCACCGCTTCGCAGTAAGACAACACATGTTGCCATTCCAGATGTTCGCGAATCACGGTGCCCAGGATCGGTGTACGGCCCAAGCCACCACCCACCCAGACTTTGATTGCCATCTGGCCTTGTGCGTCTTTGTAAAATTCGAGGCCAATGTCATGCGCCTGCACAATCGCACGGTCTTGTTCAGTGCCTGAGACGGCAATCTTGAACTTGCGTGGCAACAGGGCGAATTCAGGGTGGAAGGTACTCCACTGGCGCATGATTTCAGCAATGGCGCGCGGATCAATGATTTCATCTGGCGCAATGCCGGCAAACTGGTCGGTCGTGATATTACGGATGCAGTTGCCTGAGGTTTGAATAGCGTGCATTTCTACCGTCGCCAGTTCAGCCAGAATCTCTGGAGTATCTTCCAGCTTGGGCCAGTTGAGCTGCAAGTTCTGACGGGTACTAAAGTGACCATAGCCACGGTCATAGCGCTTGGCAATGTCTGCCAGTTTGCGTAATTGTTTGCTGGACATGAGTCCGTAAGGTACGGCAATCCGCAGCATCGGTGCATGGCGCTGGATATACAGGCCATTTTGCAGGCGCAGTGGGCGGAACTCTTCATCCGTGAGTTCGCCTGCCAAATAGCGGCTGGTCTGGTCGCGGTACTGGGCGACACGTTCATTGACAATTTGTTGGTCTATAGGATCGTATTTGTACATGCTTGAGTCACTTTGTTCGCAAAAAGCGAAGAGGCAGTATTTTAATGGAAAACTAGCTTAAAGCCTACATAAATCAATATCATAGCCAAGGCAATACGTACCCAGTGTTCTGCAACACGTGAGCTCATATGGCTACCCAGGTAAATGCCCGGTATGGAACCGATCAGCAAGGTGCCGAGTAACTGGTAGTCTATGGTACCCAGAGAGGCATGGCCCAGGCCGGCCACCAGCGTCAGCGGCACGGCATGCGCAATATCACTGCCGACAATCGTGGTGATTTTCTCCTTGGGATATAGCAGAATCAGCGCTGTTACCCCTAGCGCGCCCGCACCGACCGAGGTCAGCGTGACCAGCGCGCCCAGTACCACCCCAAGTAATACGGTGGCCGGAGGTACATAATGGGCTGGAATCCATTCGTCTTTGGAGACTAAAGCGATTAATTTGTTGCGTAACAGCACGGCCGCTGAGGTCACCATCAAGGCAATGCCTAACCAGAATTTGATTGTGGATACCACTGCGCCTGACTGTAAATCCATGCTGTGCAAGGCCCACAGGGTTAACAGAGACGCCGGAACGCTACCCATGGCCAAGCGTTTGACGATACGCCAGTCAATATTCCCCAGTTTGCCATGCGCAAAAATCCCCACAGATTTTGTGATCGAGGCATAGAGCAGGTCTGTTCCTACGGCGACGGCGGGCTTGATGTTATAAATAAGCAACAGAATCGGCGTCATTAATGAGCCGCCGCCAACGCCCGTCAGACCAACCAAAAAGCCCACGACAAAGCCTGCCAATATGTATCCGAATTCCATGAGGAGTATCTTGAAAAGTTAAGCGCGGCATCATAACAAGTTTTTAAGTGTTGATTTAATAATAAATTCTTCTATGATATAGCTTTTGGTTATAAAGGGTGATCTATGAAGTTTCACCAGTTACGGTATGTGCATGAGGTGGTGCGGCAGCATTTGAATATTTCTGCTGCCTCTGAGGCATTGCATACCTCCCAACCTGGGGTCAGCAAGCAAATTCAGCTGTTAGAGGAAGAGTTGGGATTGCAGATTTTTCAGCGTAATGGCAAACGCCTCATCGGCGTGACTGAGCCTGGCCGTAAAATTGTCGAGCTGGCCGCACGTGTCATGCTGGACATGCAGAATATCAAACGGGTGGGCGACGAATACAGCCGCGAAGACAGTGGTGAACTGACCATTGCCACTACCCATACGCAAGCGCGTTATCGCCTGCCTGCTGCGGTCAAGCAGTTCATGGCGCAGTATCCCAATGTGAAATTGACGATTCATCAGGGCAACCCGTCGCAAGTCACCGAACAGGTTGCTGCCGGAGAAGCCGATATCGGCATTGCGACCGAGAACATCAGCAAGGATGACCGTTTGTCGTGCTTGCCATGCTACAGCTGGAACCGGTGTCTGGTCGTGCCGTCGCAACATCCCTTGCTGGAAAAGAAAACCATCAGCCTGAAAGATCTGGTCAACTATCCGCTGATCACCTATGACTTTGCCTTTACTGGCGGCACACTGGTGTCTAAAGTCTTTCACGATGCCGGTTTGCAGCCCAATGTGGTGTTTACGGCGATTGATGCCGACGTGATCAAAACCTATGTCAATCTGGGGCTGGGTATTGGGTTGATTGCCAATATGGCTTATGAGGAAACTCGCGATGCACCGCTAAAAAGCCTGGACTGCAGCCATCTTTTTCCTGACAGTACCACTTATTTGGGTGTGCGCAGGGATGCTTTTTTGCGTGATTACATGCTTAACTTTATTACCATGCTGTCACCGCAATATGACAAGCGCAGTGTGCAACGGGCCTTGCATCAGGACTTGTGATGCGCGTCACATTGGTCTGCGTAGCGGCATGCTGTAATGCTGCATAGTCTTTACAGATAGAGAGGTCTTTCATGCGTTTAAGTCACCTCAAGGGATGGTGTTGCCTCTGTTTTTTTATCCATTGCTCGGTTTGGGCCGCGCCGGCGCATGTCCGTGTCATTGGTCATGGCATGCCAGACGTCGATCTCGATAACGCCATTTATGAAGTGCCGGTGCAGCCTGACGTGAGCTACCAGGATCTGGTGGATAGCCTTAAATCGCTCTCTGAGGGCATGAATTTTGTAAACCCTGCAAACTTCCCGATTGGTGACCATATGAAACAACGCGGCCAGGATCCGCAAGGCATCAAAGAAGTCCGCACCTTTTGTAACCTGAGCATGGGTACCGAAATTATCCTCGATCACCCCGAATTTCTGGTGTTTGCGCCTTGTCGCCTGGCCATTTATGAAAAGCCGGATGCGCACGGCAAGCGGCAACTTTATCTGGGCCTGGACAGACCCACGCATGACTTGAAAAATATCAAGCATCCCACCGCCAGGGCGCAAGCCTCGGCACAACAGCTTGAAAATGCCTTGATTGAGTTGATGGAAAAAGCCCGACGTGGGGATTTTTGATAGTTCTTATAAAAACATTTTTTAACCACAGAGAACACAGAGGCCACAGAGGGAGCAGCATCAATCCGCTATGTTCTGATTTACTGTGGTGCACACTCATCGCTTTTCTCGGTGTTCTCTGTGGCTAAAAGTTTTTTAAACGATTTCTCATTTAAGGCAAAACAACAATCTTCCACTTTTTAGAGCCATCCCCTATACTCAACTTAACTTTAATTGTTAAGAGTGCATTCCATGGTTCAACCTATGCTCATCGCAAAAAATAATGACATCGAAAGTGTGATGCTGCCCAAAATGGCCAACCGTCATGGCCTGATCGCCGGGGCTACCGGGACAGGTAAAACGGTCACTTTACAAAGCCTGGCGGAGCAGTTTTCGCGTATTGGTGTGCCGGTATTTATGGCTGATGTGAAGGGCGATTTGTCTGGCATGAGTCAGGTTGGCGGTGGCAACGCCAAGGTGGAGGCGCGTGTGCAGCAGCTGGCGCTGACTGGCTATGCGAATAAAGCCTATCCAGTCATGTTCTGGGATATGTTTGGTGAAAAAGGCCATCCGGTGCGCACCACCTTGAGTGAGATGGGACCGTTGCTGCTGGCACGCATGCTGAACCTTAATGAGGTGCAGGGCGGTGTCTTGAATGCGATTTTCAAAATCGCCGATGACAATGGCATGCTGCTACTGGATTTAAAGGATTTGCGCGCCATGGCGCAACATTGTGCCGAAAATGCCGCCACCTATCAGACCCAGTACGGCAATATTTCTACCGCCAGTGTTGGTGCCATTCAGCGTGCCTTGTTGCAGCTGGAAACCGAAGGTGGTGATGTGCTGTTTGGTGAGCCAGCCTTGAATCTCGAAGACATGATGCAAACCGATGGCAAAGGATTGGGATTTATCAATATTCTGGCTGCGGATAAGCTGCTAAATTCGCCACGCGTGTATGCGACGCTTTTGCTGTGGTTGCTCTCCGAGTTGTTTGAAAAACTGCCTGAAGTCGGTGACCTGGAAAAGCCAAAACTGGTGTTTTTCTTTGATGAGGCGCATTTGCTGTTTAATGATGCGCCGACCATTCTGATGCAAAAAATCGAGCAGGTAGTGCGCCTGGTGCGCTCCAAAGGCGTGGGCGTCTACTTTGTGTCGCAAAACCCGCTGGATATTCCGGATGTGGTGTTGGGTCAATTGGGTAATCGGGTGCAGCATGCCTTGCGCGCGTTTACCCCGCGCGACCAGAAAGCGGTACAAGTGGCGGCTCAAACCTTTCGTGCCAATCCCAAGCTGGATGTTGCCACAGCGATTACCGAGTTAGGCGTGGGCGAGGCGCTGGTATCATTTTTGGATGAAAAAGGCGCGCCGACGCCGGTTGAGCGCGTGTTTGTCTGTCCACCCGAGAGCCGGATCGGACCGGCGACCGATGTGGAGCGCAAGCAGGTGATGGCGCAGTCTCTGGTGGTGGGCGTATACGACAAGCTGGTGGATCGTGAATCTGCGTATGAGATTCTCAAGCAGCGGGCGGAGCAGGCCAGTGCTGCGACGCAGGCACAACAACAGGAAGAAAGTTCAGGCTTTGATTTGGGCGGCATCCTGGGCGGTAAAACCAGCCGCTCAGACTCGGTGCTGGAGTCTGCGGCCAAATCAGCCGCGCGCGCCATCGGCTCACAACTGGGGCGGGCGATTATCCGTGGCGTGCTAGGCTCCATCATGGGGAATGGCAAAAGCAAGCGTTAACCGTGAAGTCAGTCAGGAAGAGACATGCTCAGTGATATCGCGATCGCCCAGGCCGCCACGCTAACGCCCATCGTTAACATAGCCAGCAAACTTGGGCTGGTGGCGGACGATGTGCATGCCTATGGTCAGCATATGGCCAAACTGACGCAGGCCACCGTCAACCGCTTGCAGGCGCAACCTGCCAAAGCCAAACTGATCCTGGTCACGGCGATCAATCCGACCCCGGCAGGCGAAGGCAAAACCACGACCACGATAGGATTGACCGATGCCTTGAATCAGGCCGGGTATCAGGCAATGGCCTGTTTGCGTGAACCCTCTTTGGGCCCGGTGTTTGGGATGAAAGGCGGGGCGACCGGCGGCGGCTACGCGCAGGTGGTGCCAATGGAAAATATTAACCTGCATTTTACCGGTGATTTTCATGCCATCAGTGCGGCCAATAATTTGCTGGCTGCCCTTGTAGATAACCATATATATCAGGGCAATGCGCTGCAGTTTGACACCGTCAGCTGGCGCCGCTGTATAGATATGAATGATCGCGCCTTAAGACGGCTCACGCTGGAAAATAATACCCATACCGGCTTTGATATCACCGTCGCCAGTGAGGTGATGGCCATTTTTTGCTTGGCGACCGATCTGGCCGATTTGACGTCTAGACTGGGAAGGATTCAGGTCGGCTTGAGTGCAGCAGGCAGCCCGATTCTGGCGAGTGACTTGCAGGCTGAGGGCGCCATGGCTGCCTTGCTTAAAGATGCTTTTCAACCCAATCTGGTACAGACCCTGGAAGGGTCGCCGGCGCTGGTACATGGGGGACCGTTTGCCAATATTGCCCATGGATGTAATTCTCTGGTGGCGACAAAGACCGCCTTGCGCCTGGCGGATTATGTGGTGACTGAAGCTGGCTTCGGTGCCGACCTCGGTGCAGAAAAATTCATGGATATCAAATGCCGCCAGTCTGGCCTGCGGCCGGATGTGGCGGTGATCGTTGCCACGGCGCGCGCCTTGAAATATCACGGTGGGGTGGATGTGGCGGACTTGAACCGCGAAAACCTTGCCGCTCTACAGGTAGGCGTGGCCAACCTTCGCAAGCATGTGACGAATTTACGCCAGCATTTCAATTTGCCGGTGGTGGTGGCGCTGAATCATTTTACCGCGGATACCGAGGCCGAAATCGCGTTAGTACAGGCAGCCGTGCAAGCCTTGGGCGCCAGTCTGCATGTCTGCCATCACTGGGCACAGGGCGGCGCCGGGGCGATTGCGCTGGCGCACGCGGTGGCTGACCAGGCCCAACAAGCATCGACGCCTTCGTTATTGTATGCAGACGATTTGTCCCTGACTGAAAAGCTAGACACTATTGCGCAAAAACTCTATGGCGCCAGCGGGGTGACCTTTAGTGTGCTGGCACAACAGCAACTTGCCCGTCTGGCAGAAGTGAGCCAGGGCCTGCCGGTGTGTGTCGCCAAAACGCAGTATTCGTTCTCGTGTGACCCCAAGTTGCGCAATGTGCCCGCGGATCATGTATTGCATGTGCGAGAGCTGCGTTTGTCGCGTGGTGCAGGCTTTGTCGTCGCTATCTGTGGAGACGTGATGACCATGCCCGGCTTGCCCAAACAGCCCGCCAGCAGCCGGATTAGCGTCGATGCAGATGGTAGAATACAGGGGTTATCCTGAAGTCTGTGTCATGCAAACGTTTAGCCAACTCGGTCAAGCCGATCAAACCATCAATAAATCCCGCTTTATCGCCCGCGCCAAGCGCTGTGAAAACGAGCGCGAACTGGCCCTGTTTTTACGTCAGTTTGCCAGCGAGCATCAAACTGCCGGCCACTTGGCGTATGCGTTTCGCATGAAAACTCCAGAGGGCATGGTCGCGCGGTTTTCAGATGCCGGTGAGCCGGCAGGCACGGCGGGTAAACCCATCATGCAAATGCTGGATGGGCAGAATTATGTCAATTGCTGTGTGGCGGTGGTGCGCTATTATGGTGGCATCAATTTAGGCACTGGCGGTTTGGTGCGCGCGTATGGTGGCACGGCCAAGCAGGCCATGGATCAAGCCGGAAACATGCCTTTCGTCGAGATGGTGCAACTGAAGATCTCAACCAGTTATAAACGGGTAGATGAACTGACCCGCGAAGTACAAAAGTGCCAGGGCGAAATTCTGGACAAGCAGTTTGATGAGGCTGTGCATTTTCTGCTCAAGCTGCCCATGGATGCCGCCCAACAAATACGCGCCAAGTTTTAGTCGCGCAATAGACTGAACAACTGAGGAACCGGAGTTCGACGTGAACCAAACCCAACGACTGGATACTGCCACCTGTTTGCTCATGGTAGGGTTAATGTGGCTGGTATTGCAGGTGCAATTATTGCCCGCGTTACTGGTTGGCATGCTGGTGTTTGAGCTGATACATGTCATTTCGCCGCTCATTGCACGCAAATTGCCGGGTAAATATGCCAAATGGCTGGCAGTCATGCTGATTGCCACGCTGGTGATCGGTCTGCTGGTTGCCTTGGGCATGGGGATTGTAACGCTGATCCGCAGTGACAGCGGCGGTTTGGCCATGTTGTTTGATCAACTGGCTAAAATCATTGAAGACTCGCGCAAAGTGTTGCCGCCCTGGCTCAACGAGCGTTTGCCTGATGATGCGATTACCTTGCAGCAAACCGTGATTGAGTGGTTACGTTCACATTCGGCAGATTGGCAATTGCTGGGCAAGGAGGCCGGGCATCATCTGGCGCATATTCTGATCGGCATGGTGATCGGGGCCATGGTCGCCTTGCATGATGTGCAAACACACGGTAACCATAAACCGCTTGCGCAAAGCCTGCTCAATCGCATCACGCTGTTTGCGCTGGCGTTTAAAAATATCGTGTTTGCGCAGGTGAAAATTTCCGCGGTCAACGCCAGCCTGACCGCGATTTACCTGATCGTGATTTTGCCGTTGTGCGGTGTACATCTACCATTCACCAAGACCATGATTGCGATTACTTTTCTGGTTGGCTTGCTGCCTGTGGTGGGCAACCTGATGTCCAATACTGTGATTGTCATAGTCAGTACCAGTCATTCCTTTGTGATCGCCATGGGCTCGCTGGCTTTTCTCATCGTCATTCACAAGCTGGAATACTTTTTAAACGCGCGTATTGTTGGCGGGCAAATCCGCGCGCACGCCTGGGAGTTGCTGGTCGCCATGTTACTGATGGAGGCCACCTTTGGGCTGCCGGGCATCGTCGCTGCGCCGGTTTACTATGCCTACCTTAAAAGCGAGTGTCGGGCACGGGAGTGGGTTTAAGGGCTGCAATGTCTGGATATTCGGTAAAAACATTAATCAGCCATGGCGGTCATGCTCACATTTGTCAGTCTGGCCTGGCGTGGTCGGAGGTTGAAACAGATGACCCGAACGGGCCATTGTGGCGGCTTAACCAGGCAAGTATTCTACACACATCGCAAGGACACAAGAAATGACAGGGTTTAATCTAAAAGTATTATGGTTTGGATTGCTCATCCTGCTCATTGTCAGCATTTTGGATGCTTTTGTGTAATTGTGGCGTGTTTTTCAAGTTTAAAGTCTCTTTGGCCCCGACCCGTCGGGGCTTTTTCTTTTTGGGGATAGCGCGCTGCGATTATGGTGCTCTGGCCAGGCGGCTGCCAGTGCGCGCTTCATCGTTGAGCGTTTTTAAAAAGGCCACAATCGCGTCGATCTCCTTTGCATCCAGCGGAGCGGGGTCACCAGGCTGTTGGCCAAACGGGGCTTTCATCTCGATATTGTCTTGATACTTTTCTGGCAGGTCATTGAATTTGAGGCGCTTGCCGGTACGGTCATGCGGATACCATTTTTCTGGCGCGGTATCGCGTTCGGCATAAAAGCGCACGGCATCTCTGAGGGTGTGTACCACGCCATTATGAAAAAAGCTTTTTTTGCGCGCCACATTGCGCAGCGTCGGCACCTTAAACAAGCCACAGTACTCTGCATTCAAATCCTGTCTGGCCGGGCCGCACAAGCCGAGGTCGTAATAGTGCCGGTCATGATTTTGCGCGATGTGTGGATTGCGTGGCAGACCCAGCGCAGCATAGCCATGATCGGTAAATTGCGGCAGGGCACCATGGACGACTGCTGCCTGGTGGCAACTGGCACAGTTACCTTTATTGGGATCCATAAATAGCCGAAAGCCTTTTTCTTCCAGCGGTGTAAAGCTGGCATTGCCTTGCATGACGTGATCAAACTTGCTGGAGTAGGGGGCAAATTCTGCCGCGTCTTGCTGGTAGGTTTGCAAGGCCAATAAAACCGAATCTGTGAGGGCGGCGTCTGACTGCAAACTTTCTGCGCCAAACAGTTGTGTGAACATTTGGGGATAGGTGGTGCGTATTCTTTTTGCGATTAGCGCTGGCGTTGAGGCCATTTCATTGCTTGAGAACAAAGGAATTTTTGCTTGTTCTGCCAAGGTATTTACCCGGCCATCCCAAGTGTAGCCACCGGCTGGCCCATTATCAAACCCCGGCTGTAGCCCCTCATCTTCAGTGTAATGTTCTGTGAAAGGGGGTGTGGATTGCAAATACATCAGCGTAGGGACGGCCCTTGTCCCCATGAGTTGCATATGCTCACCGCCCTTTTGTACCGGTTTGGGGTTGTTTGGCGTAAAGCCATACTCCGCCTGATGGCAGCTGGCACAGGATAGTTTGCCCGACGCCGACAGTTGCCTATCATGGAACAGTTGCTTCCCCAGTGCGGTTAATGTCTGGTGACGTGCGGCGGCTGACAAGGCATTGGCGGGTTGTGACGCTTGCGCGGGCACTACGGAGAAGGCGTCATCTTCATGCGCGGTCAATGGCAATGCAGCAAGGCAAAACAGGTAGAGCAATAAGGTTTTCAAGGTGGACATGGTCGTGACTGAAGTGAGTAAAAAAGCGGATAAACAAGCTGCTCATCCGCTTTGTTGATCACAAAGAGGTGATTATTTGGACTGACGTCTGCGCAACATAAGACCCGTCAAGCCCAAGCCAGCCAGCATCATTGCCGTGTTGCTGGCTTCAGGAACGGCCGCGGCGGTGACGCGCACAGCACTTCCGGAGAGCGCACTGATGGTAACGCCTGCGTCGGTGCTTTGGAACATGTTGCTGGTGCTGGCCGCATCTTGTGTATCTACCAGTGCGCTATAGCCAGTCGCCCCAAATTGGCCTGAACCGAAAATAATGTCATAGCTGCCTGCTGTCAGGTGAACGGTGCTGCCCAGGGACGCGAGTTGATCGCCACCGTTGGCAGAAAAAACCGTATGTGCCAGGCTGTTGGCGGCCAAGGTGCTGCTGTTCCAGTCGCCCGCTTTGACAATGGCACCAAAAATATTGCCATCTGAGAATTGGCTAAAGTTTCCGCCAATGTAGGAAATATCCATACTGTTGCTCAAGGTGAGGCGCACGCCCAGGTAATCCGTGTTGTCGATGATATAGCTACCGACGGCGGCAGATTCGCTCACATAGTCCGCACTGGAAAACACGATGGTAGGGGTGGCCGCAAAGCTGCTGTTAGATGCCAAGGTGAAGGCTACCAAGCTGGCAAAGCCCAAAGATTTGATCATGATTCTTCTCCAAAAATTAAGATTCAGTCAGCGCAATTGAGGGGCTCAATTGCGCTGTATTTTTTATGATTAAAATGCCAGGGCGTTTGTCAGGTCACCCATGATGTTGGCGCCATTGCTTTGCAAGGTTTCATCACGTTTTTTCAGGCCATCCAATGGTGGCAGTGAGTAACGGTGGCTGATAAAACGCAAGGCAGAGCCGGTGTCGTATTGGGTGTGATCCACGGCCCCTTTTTTGGCGAAAGGTGAAATGATCAAGGCAGGAATACGGGTGCCTGGACCGACCAAATCGCCTTTGGGTGGAACCGCGTGGTCAAACTGGCCACCAAATTCATCATAGGTGATCAACACCAGCGTGTTGTTCCATTGCGGGCTGTTTTGCAACTGGTTGATGATGGTCATGACTTCATCATCTGCATTGGTCACGTTGGTGTAGCCAGGGTGCTGGTTCAGGTTACCAATCGGTTTGTAGAATGAAACGGCTGGCAAGGTGCCTTGTGTAATGTCATTCAGCAAATCAGCACGGTCCTGCAAGTGGCTATTACGATAGCTGCCGTGTACTATGGGATCGAAATTCGCATAGTAGTTGAATGGCTGGTGATGTGCCTGGAAGTCGCCGTGGCTGGCGTCAGCAACCCCAAAACTATTGGATTTGTAGACATTGCTGCGGTCGTTGACGGCATCATTCCAGCCGCCGGAGTACCATTTCCAA
Organism: Methylophilus sp. DMC14; assembly: GCF_056314085.1. Taxonomy (NCBI): domain Bacteria; kingdom Pseudomonadati; phylum Pseudomonadota; class Betaproteobacteria; order Nitrosomonadales; family Methylophilaceae; genus Methylophilus; species Methylophilus sp. DMC14. The sequence goes on from NZ_JBQUZA010000003.1 coordinate 391,068, forward strand.
CTAATTTGCTTGCCATCCAGCAGGTCAGCAATCGTGGTAATGGTTTGTGCTGGCAAGGTTGTGGAGGCCGATGGGTTGGCATACAGCAGCTGATTGCCGGTTGCACTGGTCACGGGCGCATTCCCGCTTGGTTGGAAGGGTGGCTGCATGGTGTTGACGGCACGGTAGCCATCACCTGCACCAAAGTAATCCAGTGGCGCGATGTTGCCGCTCTTGAAGGAAGTGTTGGTGGCATTGGTGCCAATCGCAGACGCGCTCATGGCGCTATTGCGGGCCAATTGCGGCACGCCATTCACTGGCGTAGTCAATACATTGAGCGAGGCCTTGTTATTGGCGACGGTATCGGCGGAAATCGCTGGTGCACATGCACAAACCAGGTATTGATGGTTCAGGAATGAACCGCCGTATGCAGCTTGGTAGAAGTTGTCTGCCAGCGTGTATTTTTTCGCCAGGCTCCATAGTTGCATTTTGCTGCCATCAAAATAGCCCATGGATAAACCACCGGCATCACTAAAGGCCGCATACAGGTTATTCTGGCCACCATTGATTTGCATGGCGTTTTCAAAAAAACGGTGGTACAAATCGCGGGTAATGTTGTTGCCAGTGACCAGGCCATAGCCAAACTGGTCGCTGCTGGCATCTACCTGGAAGGGCGCATTCGGCCAAACACCGGTCGTTTGTGCCTGGGTGATTGCCTGGCCCGCGGTATTTTTCTGCCCATTGGCCAGCATGCCGCCCCAAGCGGGTGGCAAGGTGGTCAGGGGGGTGGTGTAGTCACGGTCTACTTGTTTGATTGCCTTGGCTTGGGGTGTATTCAAACCATTTGCGCCTGGATATTTGCCAAACAGATTGTCAAAGCTGCGGTTTTCGAGGTAGATCACCACAAAATGCTCGATTTTGTCCAGATTCAGACGGTTGCTAAGGGCTTTATTCAAGTTGCCTTTGCTACCAGCTTCACGGACCGCTTCGGCAAGACGGTTTTGCAACTCATCGTTTTCGGTCAGCAGGCTGTCAAGGTCTGCGCCTGTGCTCGTTTGTGTGAAGTCACCTTCGAGTTGGGATCCGCTGACATGTAATCTGGCGGCCAGACGGTCACGTGCAGTCATGTAGTCAAGATTGCTGCCTTCCATGAGCGCCAGGATTTCAGTGCTCAACGCGCTGACCGCAGTTGCGTTTTGTGCCGCTGCGCGATACACAAACTTGCCTGCTTCCGCGACCACGGCGCCATTGCCTGCCAGGTTAAATTCACCGTTGGCATTGGTCTGTGTGCTGACTTCACTGCCGTCACAACGGGCATTCAGGTTGGCGTCAATACACACCAAGGTATTGGCAAGCTTGGCACCATGCAAGCCGATCACGACACCAGAGGTGCTGGCAGCAGCCAAAGCTTGGCCGCTTAAGGCCATCAATACTGCTGCTGAAATTGGTAACAAACGAAAAAAATTCATAAATCATCCCCATATCAAGAGCGCAAGAACAATTCTTGAGCCCGAAAAATCCTAACGTGGCTTTGTAACAGGCATTCGGTGGTCCGGCGCCTGAAACGTAGCTCATGATGACTAGCGGGCGTGATGGTTTTATGAAGGTTCCGTGAAACCAGCGCTGGCTTACATTTTTTAATATTTTAGGCGGTGTTGAACGGCATCAAACTAGTCAGGTCCGTCATATAAATTTCATTTTTCCGCAACTTTTCTGACACAGAGTTTTTCAAGAATGCATGGGCTAACACAAGCAAATGACTTGTGACATGACAAACACGTTAAGTGTACAAAGACATAATATAACCATCTGTGAGAGGATGAATGATGACATTGAAACCTTGGCTCATGGCTGGGTTTGTGGGAGCGGCTTTGCTCTCTCAAGCGCACGCCGCAGAATTAATCCAAAATGGTGGCTTTGAGGTGCAGGGCGTAGACGCCTATGACCTCGTCGGCTGGCAAGTGGCTGAAGCCGGCGTGGTTGGCAGCGTACTGTCACAGCAAGGCACCACTTCTGAAGTCACTGCAAACACGACTGTTGGCGCTTACCAGGGCACACATTACGGTTTGCTCGATAATTACGGCCTGGCCAGTAACGTGTTGTATCAGAACTTCACAACGTCTGCGGTCAGCCAGGCGACCTTGACCTTCCAAATGTTTGTCAACAATCAGTCAGTCAGCACAGCGGTGGACGCAGGCGGTCTGGATTACAGCGTTGACGCGACCGATCATCCAAACCAGCATGTCCGTGTGGATATCTTAAAGGCGGGCAGTGATCCTTTTTCTACCAGCCAGGGCGATGTCCTGCAGAGCCTGTATCTGGGCGGTGCCAATGGCACGCTGGCAGCCAACAACTACCTGAGCTACCAGTTTGACTTGACTCCACTCCTGTCCGGCGGCGGCCAGTTCATGTTGCGATTTGCCAGTGTTGCCAATCAGAACTCACTGCAACTGGGCGTTGATCAAGTCAGCCTGCAAACGGCGTCAGCGGTACCAGAAGCCGATACCAATGCCTTGATGCTGGTGGGGCTTGGTCTGATTGCCGCCATCATGCGTAGACGCGCACAATAATTGATAACGAATATTTTTAGGAAAAATCATGCCATTGTTTAATTTAAAACGTACTGCTCTGCTGGCCATGTTGCTAGGGGCATCCATGACCCAACCTTTGATGGCGGAAGAAAACGCCCAGTTCTGGCTCAACGATGGCGCAGCCAGCCTGAGCGACAGTAAAAAACTGGTACCGAATGCACGCAAAGCCAAAAACGTGATTTTGTTTGTCGGCGACGGTATGGGGATTTCGACGGTCACTGGCGCGCGTATTTTTGAAGGTCAGCTCAAAGGCAAGGATGGTGAGCGCAACAAACTGTCTTTTGAAGAGTTCCCTTATGTGGCCCTGTCCAAAACTTATTCGACCAACCAGCAGACATCGGATTCTGCACCGACCATGACCGCCATTATTTCTGGCGTGAAAACCAATGACGGCATCATTTCATTGAACCAGTCTGTTCCGCGCAATGAGGCTAACCCTGCTGTGATCAATGCGAATAAAGTAACCACCCTGCTGGAACAGGCCGAGCAAGCTGGCAAAGCCACTGGTGTGGTGTCGACTGCCCGTATCACACATGCCACCCCGGCAGCCACCTATGCACATATTTCCAACCGTGACTGGGAAGCCAACGCTAACCTGTCAGCGGCGGCGGCTAGCAATGGCGTCAAGGATATTGCCGCACAACTGATTGATAACTTTGGCAATGGCAAGCTTGGCGATGGCGTTGATGTCGTATTTGGCGGTGGCCGTAGCTACTTTTTGCCTAACAGTATTAAGGATATCGAAGGCGCCAAAGGCCGCCGTACCGATGGCCGTAACCTGACGCAAGAATATGTGAACAAGTTTGGTGGCGTCTATATCGAAAATCAATCGGCATTCAATGCCTTGAATCCAGCCACGACCAATAAAGTCTTGGGCTTGTTCAACCCCTCCCACATGGAATACGAGCAAGACCGTCCTAACGATATCGCTGGTGAGCCTTCTTTGGCAGAGATGACGGGCAAGGCCATCGACATTTTGAAGAAAAACCAGAATGGCTTCTTCCTGATGGTGGAAGGTGGCCGGATTGACCATGCTTCTCATGCAGGCAATGCTTACCGTACCTTTAAAGATGCGGTGGCGCTGTCAGATGCGGTGCGTGAAGCGGCTTCCAAAGTGAATCTGAACGATACCTTGATTATTGTCACAGCTGACCATAGCCACACCCTGACCATAGGCGGCTATCCAAAACGCGGTAACCCGATTTTGGGTAAAGTGGTTGAGCCAGGTAAAACCACGCCAACCCTGGCGGCTGATGGCAAGCCTTACACCACCGTGAGCTTTGCCAACGGCCCAGGCTATCACACTAACTCACCAGGTGATGCGGTTTACAATGAGGCGATTGCTGCAGGCCGCGTGGTCGACATGTCAGGCGTGGATACTGAGGACCCAGATTTCCACCAGGAGGCACTGGTGCCACTGAGCTCTGAAACGCATGCTGGTGAAGAGGTTGCGATTTATGCCGTCGGCCCTAAAGCCTATCTGGTCCATGGGGTACAAGAGCAAAGCTACATTTATCAAGTCATGAAAGATGCATTCGGTTTTTAATCGACTGTCTTTAGAATAGACCTGAACATCAATTGTTTTAACAGTGGGGCAGCGCAAGCTGCCCTCTGCCTTTAGTAAGAAATGGAATCATCATGAGATTGAAACAAACCGCTGGCCGTTTTGCGCTGGTGATGGCGATGGCAAGCGCTGGTGCGCAGGCCGAAGAAATCGTCAATGCACGCTATGACACCGTGCAGTGCGCCTTGCCATGCCAGGCCGATGCCGCCAAGCACTTGCAATGGTGGCTGATGCGTGAGCAGGATGAGGTGGAAATTCGTCAGTTGTATCAAAATGGCGAGCCAGCACACCACAGCAGCTTGTGGCAGAAAAAACCGGGTGGGCAATTCAGCTATATTTACCTGATGCATGACGAGCAGCGCACCATTGATTACAGCGATGTGGATTTAAAACTGCTGGCGATCAAAATGGATGAAGCCACATGGCAACTGAAGACGCAATTGGTCACCGATAGCGAGTTGGCCAGCCTGCAAAAAGTGGCAGAAGAAGCCAGCGAACAGTATGGCTATGCTATTGAGAAGTATAGTGGCACCTTGGGCAACGGGATCCGTAGTCAGGTCTGGTGGATTCCGGCCTTGAAATTGCCCTACAAGGTCGAATATACCTATCCACAACACACGGTCAGCATACAGTTGCAGGCGCTGCAACCGGCAGCAAAGCCTGGTCAGCCCGTCGAAATCGCGCCCAAAACCTCTTTGACTGCGTTGAGCCAGTACCAGCATGTAGATTATGCCGATTTGGGCGATATGGAACACAACCCTTCCGAAATGCAATGGCTGGCCAAAGCGCACGATGCGCCTGGCTTGCAGTCGCATCATCATTAGTCGCGTCGGCCTGATCGCTAGCGATGTCTGGACTGCATGCCCAGGCATCGCAAAGAATACGTGTTGATTGCTCTGATCGCAAAGCGCATGCGATGGGCTTGCCGCCCGGCGGCCGAATTTGCAGCCGGGCAGTGTGGCCCTCCCAGTCATCGGCTATAATGCCTGCATGACGTTTCAAATTATTCAGCTTCTTTTATTAGTGGTGATTATTGCCATGCTAGTGTGGCAATCTCGCAGGCAACAACAGGCTGCGCAGCAGGCGCTGGCACAGTTACTGGCGCAGCAGCTTGAAGAGAAACACCGCATGATGATGCAGGAGATGCACCAGTCACTCAATCATCTGGCTGATCGCTTGCAAAGCCTGAATACCGACCAGCAAGACCGTTTGCGGGCGCAATTGTCGCAAGAGCTGACCGCGACGCGTGAAGCGATGCAGGCGTTACAGGTTGCCCAGCGCGACCACTTGAGCCAGAGCACTGAACAACTCAGCCTGAGCTTGCGTAATGGCTTGTCGGAGCAGGGCATTGCCCAGCAAAACTTGCTTAAAACCGCCTTGCAAACAACGACTCAAAGCCTGACGCAAAGCATTGAAGCACTGACCAAAGTCGTCGATGGCCGCCTGGAGGAAATGAGTGGCAAGGTGTCTATTCGCCTGGAAGAAGGGTTCAAAAAAACCAATGAGACCTTTGTGAGTGTGATGGAGCGACTGGCCACCATTGATGAAGCCCAAAAGAAAATTGATGGTCTCAGTGTGAATGTGGTCAGTTTGCAGGAACTGTTGGGGGATAAGCGCAGCCGCGGTGCTTATGGGGAAGTGCAACTGGAAGGGCTGATCCGCAATGTGTTGCCCAATAGCAGTTTTGCCATGCAACATACGCTGAGTAACGGCGCACGCGTGGACTGTGCTTTATTTTTGCCCGAGCCAACTGGCACAGTGGCCGTTGACAGTAAATTTCCACTGGAAAACTACCATCGCATGATAGATAGCAGCCAGGGCGATCTGGTGCAGGCGCAAGCCGCCAAGTTATTCAAGGCCGACATCAGAAAACACATTGATGATATCAGCAGCAAATATATCATCGCCAACGAGACCTCCGATGGCGCGGTCATGTTTATCCCGGCTGAAGCGGTGTTTGCCGAGATTCATGCCTATCATAGGGATGTGGTCGATTACGCGATGCAGAAACGCGTGTGGCTGGTGTCGCCGACCACCCTGATGGCGGTGCTCAATACGGCACGCGCAGTGCTCAAAGATGTGGAGATGCGCAAACAGGTGCATATCATCAAAGACGAGCTGGGCAAATTAAGTAAAGATTTTGACCGCTTTGATACCCGCATGAAAAAACTGGCTGATAATATCCGGCAGGCGCATGAAAATGCGCAAGACGTGCATATCAGCAGCCAGAAGATTTCCAGACGCTTCGCCCAGATTGAAAAAGTCGAGCTGGCAGAGGCTGGTCTGGAAACGCTGGAATTGCTGGACGAATTAGACGAGGTTGGAAAGAGCACCCCTACATGAAGATCACCATTTTATATTTTGCACGCATTAAAGAGGTGGTGAATTACTCCTCTGAAGACGTAGAGCTGCCGGATGAGATAGAAACCATCGTCGCACTGAAGTCCTGGTTGTCTGGCCGCGGCGAGACCTGGCAAAAACTGTTTAACGGCAGCGGGGTAGTGCGTGCGGCCATCAATCATGAACTGGTCGACGATATGGCAACCTTTGATGAAGGTGATGAGGTGGCGTTTTTTCCACCTGTGACCGGAGGCTGATTTGAGCAAGCCACCATTTCTGGATATTTCTGTTCAGCCTGAGGATTTTGACCTGGCCAGCGAGTTGCAGCGCTTGCGCCTAGCCTCGCCAGAAGCCGGTGCGCTGGTGAATTTTGTCGGCTGGGTAAGAGAGCACGCCAGTGAAGGTCAGCTAAGCCAGATGTTAATCGAACATTATCCTGGCATGACAGAAAAGGCCTTGCAGGGTATTGCGCAACAGGCGGCCAGTCGCTGGCCATTGCTTGGGGTGCGTATCATCCACCGTGTCGGCCTATTGGCTGCTCAGGCGCAGATTGTGCTGGTGGCCGCTACCAGCTTGCACCGCCAGGCAGCCTTTGAAGCCTGTGCCTTTATGATGGACTATTTAAAGACCGATGCGCCGTTCTGGAAAAAAGAAATCGGCGCGTTTGGCGAACACTGGGTAGAAGCCCGTGCCTCTGATGAACAAGCAAAACAACAATGGAAACAGCACTAAATGATGCAAGTCCTCAGCCCTGAAGAAATGACCGTTTCCTACAAACTGTCACCCATGTCATTTGAGTCCACCGCCGACCTGCTGGATGCGAGTGAGCTTAGCCTGACCGACTACGGCTGGAAACTACAGCCAGAAGCACAGAAAACACTGATGATGGGCCTGTCGCTGCAACAGGATGGTTGTAATGTGCTGGTGCTGGGGACGCCTGGTTCTGGTCGAGCCGGACTCACACTGGCGGCGATGAAAGCCTCTGCCATGACCGGGATTGATACCACGCTGACCGACCTGGTGGCGCTGTATGATTTTAGCCAGCAATCCTGCGCCAACTACATCAAGCTGCCGGCCGGGCTGGGCGCCCAGTTGCGGACTGTGATGGAGTCGTTTATCAAGTCGCTGGTGGCAGAGATGCAGCAATGGGTGGATGCCAATGGCCAGGTCAATTTTTCGCAGGCCGAAACCTGGCTTGAGGAGCGCGTGGATGGTTTGCGCTCGCAATTAAGCAGCGCCAAGTTATCGCCATTTTTTAATCTGATCAAACCCGAGGTGCTGGGGTATCTGCAAGCCTGGCAGCAAGTCGGCAGTGAGGGCGACAGCGGCACTGACGGCTTGGTCAATGACGGCTTCTTATCGCGTTTTCGGGTAAATCTGCTGGTCGATCAGCGCGCTAACCTCACCTCCGGCATCAAGCAGCCTGTGGTGGAAGACAAAGATCCCGGCTTTGCCGCCTTGTTTGGCATGCTGGAAACCGCTGCAGGAGAGTCGGCGCAATGGCCGGAGTTCTTACGCTTGCGTGCCGGCAGTGTGCACCAGGCCGATGGAGGCATGTTGCTGCTGCATTTGCGTGATCTGATGCAAGACGAAGGCAACGGCAGTGCCTTGCTCGAAAAGCTTTACCGTCTCATGCGTAACCGCGAGGTGCAGATTGAAGACTGGGCCAACCATGCACAGCAAGGGGCTGGCGGCAATCGCCATGGCGCCTTGCCGGTCCATGTCAAAATTGTCATGATTGCCAGCCGCGAAGATTATTACGACTGCCTTGAAGCGCAGCCCGATTTCTTTGACTTCTTTCCGGTAAAAGTCGAGTTTGAAGACCGCGTTGCCGCCACACTAGACAATTATGCCTGGGTGGCCGGCTATATTGCGCGTAAATGCCAGCAACAGGTGATGCCACATTTTACGAGCGCGGCGGTGAATGTGCTGTTGCAGTTCATGCACAGGCTGGAAGAGGACCAAGGCCGTATCAGTACGCGCTTTGTGCATTTGGATCAGCTCATGCATGAGAGTGCTGCAGTGGCTGCTGAAGCACGTCTGGTGACCGATGCGCATGTCAAGCAGGCCCTGTCTGCGCGCTTGTTGCGTCAGCAGTTTTTTGAAACACAGATTCGTGACTCGATTATTGATAATGAGTTATTGATTCAGGTGCATGGCAGTGTGGTCGGGCAGGTGAATGGCCTCACGCATATCGAGTTGGGCGACGCCAGTTTTGGTTCGCCTATCCGGATTACCGCCCGTTGTTATCCTGGCCGCAGTGGCGTGATCAATATTGACCGCGAAGTAAATATGAGCGGCCCCACGCATGACAAAGGCATTTATATTCTGCAAAACTGGCTCAGTGCCAGTTTTTGGGCGCTGGCGCCGTTGAGCCTGAACGCTTCGCTGGTGTTTGAGCAAGAATATAATGGCGTAGAAGGCGACTCTGCCTCCTGTGCCGAATTGTTTGCGCTGTTATCTGCGCTGACCGGCTTGCCGATCAAGCAAGGCATGGCCGTCACCGGCGCCCTCAATCAGTTTGGTGAAGTGATGCCGATTGGTGGCGTCAATGAAAAAATCGAAGGCTATTTCCGCGTCTGTCAGGCCTTGGGCTTGAACGGCGAGCAGGGCGTCATTATCCCCAAACGTAACCAGCGTCACCTGTTGCTGGATGAGACCGTCGTCACGGCCGTGAATAATGGCATGTTCAAAATTATTGCCATTGACCATGTGCTGGAAGGCATTGCCCATCTGACCGACTGCGAAGCCGGCGTGCAAGAGGCGGATGGCACCTATCAGGGTGATACGCTCATGGCACGCGCGCAAGCTGCACTCGCCAGCTACCGGCAAACGCTGGAACGTAATCAGGCGCGTATGGCCTATATCCAGCAACAACAAGACCATCAACATTTTTGATTTATGCCACGCACGCATCACCGCAAGCAAGAGGCACCGCCAGAAAAAGACGACGGTTGCCGACTAGACAAATGGCTATGGGCCGCCCGTTTTTTTAAAACACGCAGTCTGGCGGCCGACGCCGTCGATGCCGGCAAGGTGCGCATTGATGGCGACCGCGCCAAAAATGCACGTGAAATGAAGCCCGGCATGCGCGTGAGTATAAAAAACAAGGATATGCAGATAGAAGTGGAAGTGTTGGCGCTCAGCAATGTAAGGCACGGCGCGCCCGAAGCCGCCTTGCTATACCGCGAGACTGAAGAAAGCCAACGAATACGCCAGCAGATGAAAGAGAGCGGGGCGGAGCATTTTGCCGAGCGCGACCGTGGCATGGGGCGTCCAACCAAGCGTCAAATGCGCGAGATTCAGCGCTTTACTGGACGCGGTTAGTCTAGCTTGGCCTGCGGGCGCCATTGCTAAGGCCGGTTTTTGCCACCGCTTGTGCCCGGCAAGAAACATCCAGTTTCTGGAAAATGCGTTTGAGATGGTTTTTGACCGTATTGGCACTGATATTCAGGATCATGCCTATCTCCAGATTGGTTTTGCCACTGCGCACCCAATGCAGAATCTCCTGCTCGCGGTCTGATAACCCACCTTGCGCCATGCTGTCCAGCAAGTCCTCGTCTTTAATCACCGGTTTCAGGTGTCCAATACGGCGGATCGCCGCATCCAGGTGCGGCATGATCATGCCCAGCATCTGGTCTGGGACATGAAACTCTTTGGTGCGGTCAAAAAACACATAAATACAGTCTGATTTGCCACGGGTATCGCGTACGCCATACACCATGAGCGAATGCATTTTTATCAACTGCTGCGTGAACGGGTTGGGTGACTGTGCATGAATGCCCGTGGCATCAAAACGGTTAATCACAAACCATTTTTCATCGTTTTCTACCCAGCGTTTGTACAGGTTGCACATCAGGTAGTTCACAATGGCAGAGTCTTCCAGCAAGCGCTGGGTAGACATTTCCGGGAGGGCAGAAGAGACATCAAAATGCAATTCGCCGGTGCTGAAGTCGCCCCACGCTGCCAATAGTGCATCGTGCCGCATCAGCGGATGAATATCTTGTTTCAGCCATTGAAAGAATTCAATATGCCGTTTAATCGCATATGATTTCTGTATGGCTTGCAAAATGCCTTCCCAGTGGGTTTGTTTTTTTTGTACCAGCATGCAATGACCTCAAACGGTAATGAGCAGGGCAGCATTGCCCGATGTTTCATGGTTTAAGGGTTTTACGGCATAGGCTGGCAATTCTTTAACCATGCACGGGGGAATCCTTGCAAAGTGCGCACTTGATATGGCGCAAGGGTTGAACGATTTGGCCACATCGTTTTCCTACTACTTGGGGCCTTAAGGTAAAATAAGGCTGGTGTGATGAGATGGCTTTAAGGTCCAGACATTCATGGGTATTTTGAAAAGACTTCCTGGTGGCGTGCGTTACCCTAGCTATAAAGAATGGCAGCTGCTCAAGAAACTGCCTAAATGGTGGCTATTGGGGAGCGTGGTGTTTGCTGCCCCCATTGCTTATGACTGGTGGCAGTCAGGCGATTTGCTGGCTCATGACCTGGAACGCAACTCCATGTTTTTGGGCTTGCTGTTTACCTTCTGGTTCTTTATCGGTGCCGCCATGATAGGCCTGATCGTGATCATTATCATGAAGGGGCCTGGCTACGTCGCTGACCCTTATTACCTGCCAAAAGAAGACAAATCCCTAGAGAATCCGCCTAAAACATAATCGGTTCTTGATCAATCCTTCAAAAAGGGTTTATAATCGCGTGCTTTGCAACCTTGCCACACTTTGATCAGGCATTCTTAAGTTTGATCCGAAGGTGGCTTTAACCATAAGGAAATCTCATGCGACACTATGAAATCGTGTTTATTGTTCACCCTGACCAGAGTGAACAAGTGCCTGCGATGATTGAGCGTTACCGCGCACAAATCACAGGTAATGGCGGCAACATCCACCGTCTGGAAGACTGGGGCCGTCGTCAACTTGCCTATCCAATCCAAAAAGTACACAAAGCACACTACGTGTTGATGAATATCGAGTGCAGCCAAGAAGTGCTGGAAGAGTTGGAGCATGGCTTCAAATTTAATGATGCTGTATTACGTCACCTGACCATCGCGACGAAAACAGCGGTCACCGCACCAAGCCCAATGATGAAAGAGGAAAAATCCAAAACCATCGTTGGTGACGCACCTGCTGCTAGCACAGAGGCGGCTGCTTAAGTGTTGTGAATACGCTGGTGATTGCAGCGACGGTTCAAGCAGTTGAAACGTTGCGATACACACCGGCGGGCTTGCCCTTGTTGCGATTGCAATTGCAACATGATTCAGAGCAGCTAGAGGCTGGGATGAATCGGAAGGTGCAGTGTCAGTTACCCGCAGTGATTATTGGTGAAAAAGCCAATCTGCCATTGCAAAGCGGCGATCAGATCAAAGTGAAGGGTTTTCTGGCACAGCGCAGTGCAAAAAGCACACAAGTGGTACTGCACATACAAGAGTTACAGCGAATACAGTATTAAAGAATTTAAGGAGTTTCAAATGGCAAGAGATATGTACAAACGTCGCCGTTACTGCCGTTTTAGCGCAGAAGGCATCAAAGAAGTTGACTACAAAGACGTAGATCTGTTGAAAGATTTCGTTTCTGAAAACTTCAAAATCATCCCAGCCCGTATGACTGGTACCAAGGCTAAATACCAACGTCAATTGACAACCGCGGTAAAACGCGCACGTTTCCTGGCGCTGATGCCTTACACAGACAAACACCCAGGTTAATCGGCGGCTTAGGAGAACAACATGCAAGTAATCTTATTGGAAAAAGTAGCAAACCTGGGTTCCCTGGGTGACGTGGTTAAAGTGAAAGACGGTTACGGCCGCAACTTCCTGATCCCACAAGGTAAAGCAAAACGCGCGACCGAAGCGAACAAGGCAGTGTTTGCTGCTCAGCGCGCCGAGTTGGAAAAACAACAGGCAGACCTGTTGGCCGCAGCACAAGCGCGTGGCGAAAAACTGGCTGGTTTTGTACTGACAGTCGCTCAAAAAGCCGGTGTGGATGGCCGTCTGTTCGGTTCCGTGACTAACATGGACATCGCTGAAGGCTTGCAAGCGCAAGGTCACGAAGTGAAAAAAGCTGAAGTGCGCCTGCCTAACGGCCCACTGAAGACCATTGGTGATTTCGCTGTGAGCGTGGCATTGCACCACGACGTAGTGGTTGATATCACTGTGACTGTGACGCCAGAAGCCTAATCAGGCATCTGCGTGCAGTACAAGAAAAGGCTACTTCGGTAGCCTTTTTGCTTTTTTGCCACAAAGCCCACAGAGTTTGTGGCGCGCCGCAAAGCGTTATTTGATAACGTACCAATAAAGTGCATGAGGTTTTTCTCTGTGTCCTCTGTGGCTAAAGTATTTTTAATCTTTCATCTGTTCTGAAACCCAAAAATGCCAGTCAGCTTTTCGGTATAATCGCCAGATGGCTGATGAACAACTCGAATTCTTAAAACTCCCTCCACATTCCATTGAAGCTGAGCAGTCCGTGCTGGGCGGCCTGTTGCTGGATAACGAAGCGCTGGACAAGATTGCCGATATTCTGGCCCCTCAGGATTTCTACCAGCATGACCATAAATTGATTTATGAACATATCGCACGGCTGATTGAGCGCAACCAGCCAGCCGATATTGTGACGGTTGCTGAATCGCTTGAAAACAGTGGTGAGTTGACCACGGTTGGTGGTGTGGCTTATCTGGGTGCGCTGGCGCAAAATACGCCCACTGCTGCCAATATCCGCCGCTATGCCGAAATTGTGCATGAGCGCTTTGTCATGCGCCAACTGGTTGCAGTGGGCACTGATATTGCCGAAAGTGCTTACCAACCGAATGGTCGCGATGCACAGCAGTTACTGGATGAAGCCGAAGCCAAGATTTTCCAGATTGCCGAAGGCGGTAACCGCAAGAGCCAGGGCTTTTTGGGCATGCAAGTGCTTTTGCCACAAGTGGCTGACCGCATTGACTACCTGTACTCACGCGAAAATCATTCTGATGTGACGGGGATCCCCACCGGCTTTACCGATCTTGACTCGATGACTTCAGGCCTGCAAGGCGGTGACATGGTGATTATTGCCGGTCGTCCGTCCATGGGTAAAACCGCGTTTGCAATTAATATTGCTGAGAATGTCGCGCTTGAGACCAATAAAGCGGTCGCTATTTTCTCGATGGAGATGGGGGCAACCCAGCTGACCACGCGTATGATCGGCTCAATTGGCCGCCTCGACCAGCACAAGATGCGTAACGGTAACCTTGAGGATGAGGACTGGGAAAAGCTCACCACCGCGCTGGGTAAATTGAACGAGGCGCCGATTTATATTGATGAAGGGGCCGGTTTAAGCAGCTTTGACGTGCGGGCGCGTGCCCGTCGCTTGCATCGGCAAACAGGCGAACTTGGTCTGATTGTGATCGACTATTTGCAATTGATGAGCTCGCCAGCCGGCCGTCAGGGCGAAAACCGTGCAACTGAGATTTCAGAAATTTCACGTTCGCTGAAGGCGCTGGCCAAAGAACTCAATGTGCCGCTGATTGCGATTTCGCAGCTTAACCGTAGCGTGGACCAACGGCCAGACAAACGCCCGGTGATGAGTGACTTGCGCGAATCCGGCGCGATCGAACAGGATGCTGACTTGATCATGTTCGTGTATCGCGATGAGTATTACAACCCGGACAGTGCTGAAAAAGGCACGGCCGAGATTATTATCGCCAAACAGCGTAACGGCCCGATTGGCCGGGTGCGCTTGACCTTTATGGGTGCGCATACGCGTTTTGCCGACTATGCGAACGCGGCCTACATGCCGGACGAGTATTAATGCGTCCGATTGTTGCTCATCTGTCTTTAGCTGCGCTTAGACACAATCTGGCGCAGGTCAAACGTTACGCGCCAGCGGCCAAGATCATCTCCGTTGTCAAAGCCAATGCTTATGGTCACGGTTTGCTGAATGCGGCACAAGGGCTCAGCGAAACAGATGCTTTCGCTGTGCTCAATCCTAGTGAAGCCATCGCTTTGCGTGAAGCGGGTTATACGCAGCCCATATTGTTACTTGAAGGGGTGTTTGCGCCCGAGCAATTGCTTGAAGTCGACAGATACCGGCTGGATATTGTCGTGCACCAGGTGCAGCAGATTGCCTGGTTGCAGCAGGCCGCGTTGAGTGCCCCCATTCGAGTGTTTCTCAAGCTGGATAGCGGCATGCACAGGCTTGGCTTGTCGCCGGTAGAGTATCCGCAGGCGTTAGCTGCTCTTGCTGCATGCGCCAATGTGCGCGAGATCGTCATGATGACGCATTTTGCCAATGCGGATATTGTAGATGGCGTTGAGCAGGCCATGACCACCGTGGAGGCGGTCATGGCCAATCAGCCTTATGCGCGCTCCCTGGCGAATTCGGCTGCCGTGATTCAGCAGCCGCAAACCCATGCCGATTGGGTGCGCCCAGGGATCATGTTGTATGGTGCCTCGCCGATTGCCGACCAGCATGCTTCCATGCTGGGCCTGAAACCTGTCATGACCTTGCAGTCCGCTATTATCGCCTTGCAGTCAATTCAGGCCGGGGAGAGTGTTGGTTATGGCAGCTTGTTTACTGCAGATCAGCCGACCAAGGTGGGTATTGTCGCTTGTGGTTACGCCGACGGCTATCCCCGGCATGCGCCAACAGGGACGCTGATTGCCGTTAATGGTCAATTGACCCGTACGCTGGGGCGCGTGTCTATGGATATGCTGGCGGTAGATGTCACCGATATCCCTGACGCAACCGTTGGCAGTATTGTGGAATTATGGGGTGAGCAAGTCCCTGTAGATGAGGTTGCACAAGCAGCGGGGACCATAGGCTACGAATTATTGTGTGCGGTCACCGCCAGGGTCCCATTTAAGCACTATGGCTAAAGCAAAAACGCAATACAGCTGTACCGAATGCGGGGCGGTCGAACCTAAATGGCAAGGCCAGTGCCCGAGCTGCCATGCCTGGAACACACTGGTAGAGACGGTGCCAGAAGCGGCAACCATAAGCCGCTTTGCAAGCCTGGCACCCACTGCGCAGTTGCAAAAATTAGCAGATGTTGAAGCGCAGGATGTGTCCCGCCAAGCGACCGGCATTACCGAGTTTGATCGGGTGCTGGGTGGCGGGCTGGTGGCGGGCGGTGTGGTGCTCATCGGTGGCGACCCTGGCATTGGTAAATCGACCTTGTTGCTGCAAACCGTGTGCAAGGTTTCACAATCGCTCAAAGCGTTT
Organism: Methylophilus sp. DMC14; assembly: GCF_056314085.1. Classification (NCBI taxonomy): domain Bacteria; kingdom Pseudomonadati; phylum Pseudomonadota; class Betaproteobacteria; order Nitrosomonadales; family Methylophilaceae; genus Methylophilus; species Methylophilus sp. DMC14. The sequence continues at coordinate 406,748 of NZ_JBQUZA010000003.1, forward strand.
TATATTAGCGGTGAGGAGTCTGCGCAGCAGATTGCCATGCGGGCACATCGCTTGGGGCTGGATGCGAGCCAGGTCGATGTGCTGGCGGAAATCAATCTCGAAAAAATCAGCCAGGTGTTGCAGCATCATCAGCCGGACGTGGTGGTGATAGACTCGATTCAGACTGTGTATTCCGAGGCTTTGCAGTCTGCACCAGGTTCGGTGGCACAGGTGCGTGAATGTTCTGCGCAACTCACACGGGTGGCCAAGCAACTTGGGATCAGCATGATTCTGGTCGGCCATGTGACCAAAGAAGGCTCGCTGGCTGGCCCGCGTGTGCTGGAGCACATTGTCGACAGCGTGCTGTACTTCGAGGGCGACCAGAATTCGAGTTTCAGGCTGATTCGCGCGTTTAAAAACCGGTTTGGTGCGGTCAATGAACTCGGTGTGTTTGCCATGACCGAAAAGGGGCTGCGCGAAGTCAGCAATCCTTCCGCCTTGTTTTTATCGCACCATGAATCGCCGGTGCCTGGCTCCTGTATCACGGTCACGCAAGAGGGCACACGGCCTTTGCTGGTCGAAATTCAGGCGCTGGTGGATACGGCACATGCCCCCAATCCCAAGCGCTTGTGCGTGGGTCTGGAGCAGAACCGGTTGGCTATGTTGCTGGCGGTATTGCACCGGCATGCGGGGGTGGCCTGTTATGACCAGGATGTGTTTATCAATGCCGTCGGTGGTGTCAAAATCAGTGAGCCTGCGGTGGATCTGGCTGTGTTACTGGCGATTGTTTCATCGTTGAAAAACAAACCGTTGCCAAACAAGCTGATTGTCTTTGGTGAAGTCGGGTTGGCAGGCGAAGTGCGGCCCGTGCAGCGGGGCCAGGAACGTCTTAAGGAAGCTGCCAAACTGGGCTTTACCCATGCCATTATTCCCAAAGCGAATGCGCCCAAAGGCGGCATTGCCGGTATGCAGGTTGAGGCCGTGGATAGGCTGGAACAGGCCATAGACGTGATGCGCGCATAAAAAAATGGCAACGATAGATGGGAGTCCTATCGTTGCCTAAGGATGAGGTTGCCAAGAAGAGGGTAGGCAACCACAGGGAAGTCGGTTTACTCAAGCGGCTTGATGGCCGTGTTAAAAAAACTCGTTTTGATTCGGGTTATCTGCCTTTAATTTTTCTATATTTCTGGCCGTTCTTTGTTTCACGGATGGATCGCGCGCTAATTGGTCCTGCGTGAGTTGCTGTTGGCTGAGTCTTTCCTGGCAATTGCGCAAAGCTTGGTCGTCATCGGCCAAACGGATGCATTCTGCATGCTTCCCCAGTTGTTTGAGGATACGTACTTTTTCCCCTGTCAGGTTTGCGTAATCTTCTGTCGGTAGCATATCTGAAGCTAAGATTGACATGTGGACGAATAAGCCAGTGGCCATCATGGTCGCATATTTCATGCTTAACTCCTTTCAATCAATGACATTGGAAACAGTATAAAAAAACCACTTGGCTTTGTCAGTTACAAAGGCCGAGCATTTTGTAGGCATTTGTAGCGAGTTCGATACAGAGCAGGTATGGCGCGCGTCACCAATCGTTTTACTTTATATAAAAGTAATTGTCAGAAAAATTTAATGTAACTACTCCTACAAAATGTAGCCAGAAATCAGGACATATTCACAAGTAAGATGACAATCTGTATTAAAGGAGGAAAATAATGAAAAAAATCATTTTTCTTTTGCCACTGTTGATGACGGCTTGTGCCAGTGTCGGTCCGCAGCAATATACTGGAAACAACGGTAAAACAGGCTATACCCTGACTTGCAGCGAATTTAACACGACTTGGGAGCAATGCCAGCGCAAGGCCAGTGCGCTCTGTGCCGGCGGCTATGAGTTAGATAAACGGTTGTCTTACACTGAAACCTTCCCTGATAGCGGTGATGGGATTTACAGACCAGCGAATAATCACCTGGCGGTGGTGTGTAAAGGCTAATCGCCTGTCTTGGCGCTGCTAGCCTAGTAATCGCGAAATTGCTTGCGCGGCGGCCTCGCCGCTACGGATCGCACTTTCTATGGTGGCTGGATAAGGGCTCGCGACATAGTCTCCGGCTAAAAAGATGCGGGCATGTGCGGTTTGAGGGCCAGGCCGCTTTAAAGCCGGGCTGCAACTGAAGGTGGCGCGTTTTTCTGTGATGATTTTTGTCCACAGAGGTGTTTGTTGCAAAGCCATGTCGTAGTTGCCGAGCGCAGCATTAATCTCATTAAGGCAATGTGTGACCAGGACGGCTTTGTCCATCTCAAAGGGCGCATGCGCACTGATGACTACGGCGAGCAAGCCGGCTTGGTCACAGCACTGCCCGCGGTCAAACACCCATTGTGCCCAGCCGCTGCATAAGCCCATGATGGGGTACGGCAAGCGCACCTGATCGCTGAATTGCAGGTAAATGGTGGTAATGGGTTGATACTCGCGCCAGGGCAGCGTAGGTGCGCCTGCGATGGTTTTCAGTTGGTGTGGTCCGACCGCAAGCACCATCGCATCAAACACTTCTTGTTGCTGATGCCTCAGCTTGCAACCATGCTCAAAAGCCTCGATGGCGGTGACAGTGGTCCCCAGCCTGACTGCAACCCCTTGTGTTTGTAACTGCGTTAACAGCGGCTGAATAAGGGCGGTGGACAAATCAGATCTGGCCACTAGAAAGTCACTGTCCTGACGACGATGCTGAAAACTATCCCTGAGTACATTTAAAAATACCTGTGCACTGGCAAGCGCTAGCGGCGTGTTCAGTGCAGCCAGGCATAAGGGCTCCCACAAGTACTTGATCGCCAGTGGCGTTTGTTGGGCTTGAGCCAGTAAGCCAGATACCGGCATATCCTGCGCAAGCGTAAAAGCGGTTTTTTGTAACTGCCGCATCCAGCAGATGGCGCGCCATTTACTTTGCCAGTCCAGTCCAGTTGCGGTGATTAAGCCCCACAGCAGATGCAGCGGGGCGGGTAGCCATTCTGGGGTGACCAGCGAAATACGATGCTGGCCATCGTGCATGTGCAATGCCAGCGCCAAGCGCTTGAACACATGCCTGTGATCCAGGCCGGCATCGCGTAGCAAGGCCAGCGTGGCATGATAGGCGCCCAGGCAAAGATGTTGACCGTTATCCAGCGTGGTTGAAGAGTGCGATACCCCACGTGCACGGCCACCTGCCTGCGGGGCGGCCTCAAAGACGCATACTTGATAGCCTTGCTGACCTAAGCGCAAGGCCGTAGACAACCCGGCCAGACCGGCGCCAATCACCGCTACTCTGCGAAGCTTCGCGGTGGCGCTAACGGTTTGGGATGTTTTCTGATTAGCCCTGGATAACACTGCACTCATGAACGGCGGGATTTAAACCAGGCGCCCAGCGCCAAGGTGAGCTTTCTAAATGGCGGCAACGCAATTTTATGGTTAAGTACCAGGTTGGGATCTTGTTTGATTTCCTGCAGCAGTGTTCGGTAAATGGCCGCCATCATCAATCCTGGTAATTGGGCTTTCCGATCTTCTGGCGGGAGCTGCTGCAGGGCTTTGTCATAAAACAGTTCCGCGCGGGCAATCTGCTTGAGCAGCAAGGCCTGCGTTTGCGGCGTGGCTTCGCTATTAAGCAGTTGTTGCTCGGTGACACTGTCACGCTCCAGCTCATCCAGTGGAATATAAATGCGTCCGCGCCGCGCATCTTCGCCGACATCGCGGATGATATTGGTCAGTTGAAACGCCATGCCCAAGTCATGCGCGTATTGCAAGGTGGCCGGATTTTTATAGCCAAAAATTTGCGCTGACAGCAAGCCGACCACACTTGCCACACGGTAACAGTACAGGCCCAGCTGTTCAAAATCCGCATAGCGATTGTATTGCGTATCCATTTGCATGCCATCGATGATTTCAATGAAATGGCTTTCTTGCAAGCCATAAGTTTTGATGACGGGCTCTAAGGCTTTCGTCACCGGATGTTGCGGCGTGGCATGAAACAGCCGCTCAACTTCCTGTTTCCACCAGCCAAGCTTGGTTTGGGCGATCTGGTAGTCGGTACACTCATCCACCACATCATCCACTTCGCGGCAAAAGGTATACAGCGCCGTCATCGCCTCGCGCTTGGCTTTGGGTAAAAAAGCAAAACTCAGCGTGAAGCTGGAACCGCTTTCACGGGTTTTTTGCAGGCAATATTGTTGCGGCGTCATTGTTTAAACAGGGCTTTCAGCAAAATCAGTGGCCAATCATAGGCTTTCAAGGTCGGGCGGTGATGGTAAATATCGCCACGACAGGATTTTAATTTATGCACGATACGTTCGCCACCAGCAATCATCATGCGCAACTCAAAACCGATCCGTCCAGGTAGGGCGCGACCTAACGGTTTGCCAGCCTTTAACATGGCCTCAGCACGACCCACTTGTGTCAAAAAGAACTGTTGCCAGTGGCTGTCCAGCCGTTGAGCTCGCAAATCCTGCTCACTGATGCCTGCCGCCAGCATGTCCTCCTGACTCAGGTAAATCCGTCCGACGGCCCCATGCTTTTGCAGGTCTAGCGCAATGTCCTGATAAAAGTTAATCAGTTGCAGCGCGCTGCATATTTGATCGGACCACAGCCGATGTTGCGTGCTGTCACTGCCATACAGTTGCAGCATCAGGCGGCCGACCGGATTTGCCGAGCGGCGGCAATAATCCAGTACTTCCTCAAAGTTAGCATAACGGGTTTTCACCACATCCTGTTTGAAAGCATCGATGAGGTCGATTAACAGTTGAACATCGAGAGTGTGAGTCCGGATCACCGCTTGCAACGATTGAAACAATGGCTGCGAGGGCTGTATATAGGCCTGAATCAATAATAACTCATCTTCATAAGCCTGCAGGGCTTGCAGGCGCTCTATTTCGCTCGCGTTGCCTTCGTCTGCAATATCGTCTGCCTCGCGCGCAAACTGGTAAATGACCGTCACTGCATGACGTAAATGGGCCGGTAACAGCAAGGATGCAACCGGAAAGTTTTCGTAATGCGTGTGCGCCAGTGTCAGGCTAGGTTGGGGCTGGGCGGGCTTGGAAAAGGCATGCATGGCTTAAGTATGCCATAAATCCATGATACGCTTACGCCTTGCAGATGAACAATCATAAAGAGAACTTATGTTAGGCATTATTGGGGGCACTGGGCTCACCGCACTGGATAATTTGAACATTTCTAAGCGCTTGATCGTGCGCACGCCATATGGGGAACCTTCGCAACCCTTAGTCTTTGGCGAAATCAATGGCAAAGAGGTGGTATTTTTAGCCCGTCATGGTGGTGGGCATAAGATTCCGCCACATGCGATCAATTACCGGGCCAATGTCTGGGCCTTGCATTCGGTCGGCGTCTGTGATTTGCTGGCAGTGGCCACGGTGGGCGGCATTACGCGTAATCTGATCCCGGGAGATATCGTCTTGCCTAACCAGATACTCGATTACACTTATGGCCGCAATAACACCTATCACGATGGCATAGAGCTGCCTGTGCGGCATGTAGACTTCACACAACCTTATTCACAAGCCATGCGTGAACGCTGTCTCAAAGCCGCTGCCGATGTGGGCTGCAGCGTGGTGGATGGCGGTGTGTATGCTTGCGTGCAAGGGCCGCGGCTGGAGACCGCCGCAGAGATAGACCGCTATGAGCGGGATGGCGCCACCATTGTGGGTATGACAGGCATGCCGGAAGCGGTATTGGCGCGTGAATTGGGCGTGTCTTATGCGGCCATCTGCCCGGTAGCCAATTTTGCGGCTGGTCGCGGCGATAGTACACAATCTATTCAGTTTGAGCAGGTCATGCCTTTGCTGCAGCAAACCATGGATAAAGTCCGTGCCGTCATTGCGCAATACCTGTCAGATAATGATTGTTCTGTGGCTTAAACGGCAGTCAGAGGAGCAGAAATGGCAGTCAAACCTGTGCTGAGAATGGGCGAGCCTTTACTTTACCGGGTAGCAGACAGGGTCACCCAGTTTGATACGCCCGAGTTGCATGCCTTGATTCAGGACATGCAGGACACTATGACGCATATGCAGGGCGCAGGCATTGCCGCGCCACAAATTGGTGTCAGCTTGCAGGTGGTGATGTTCGGCGTCGGTGCCAATCCGCGTTATCCGGATGCAGAAGCCGTGCCTTTTACCATTTTGATCAATCCCGAACTCACGCCTGTGGATGAGATAGAAGAAGAGGGTTGGGAAGGGTGTCTGTCTGTGCCTGGCATGCGCGGCCTGGTGCCGCGTTATCAGCACCTGCATTACCGTGGCTTTGACCCGCAAGGCAACGTGATTGACCGCACGGTGAGCGGCTTTCATGCGCGGGTGGTCCAGCATGAATGTGACCACTTATTTGGCGTGCTTTACCCCATGCGTATCCGTGATCTGACAAAATTTGGCTTTAATGATGTACTTTTTCCTGGAATAACGCTTCCAGATGACTGATTGTTTGCTATAATGCGCGCTTTCGGGAAGAGTGGCAGAGCGGTTTAATGCAACAGTCTTGAAAACTGTCGAGGGTTCACGCCCTCCGTGAGTTCGAATCTCACCTCTTCCGCCAAGAAATCAGCAGGTCGATAATTACTTAAGAAACAACAAGTTAGAGTCGGCCTGCAATTCTGATTTCCCACACCTATTTCCCACACCCGCTGTATGTTCATTTAATTCTATTTAAGGACATACCATGCAACGCTTAGCAACAACCCTCAACAAACTGACAACACCTTTCGCTCATCGTATCGCCTTTGAGGCTGTAGACACATCCGGCGTATTCGATAAGTGGCACGATGGACAGTCGCTCAATGTCATCCTTGGAGGGAAGCTTAAGGTCATCCTTAACTGATTAATTCAGTAACATAGATACACAAACGGACGCTCGAATATTCACCTATGGGCGTCTGGTCTACCTGTCCACCGTGGACACCCGCCTGTGCATGAGCATGCCCCCAACGGTGTACACCCTAGCTGTCCCTTGAAGTCCCCTCAAAGCCTTGTTCTAGCTGGCCTCAAGGGGATTCTTCATGTGTGACTAGGGGCAGTGCCGTTGCCGCGCTTTAGAACTCTGGATTATCATCAATATCATTCGCAGGAAACGGGTTCTCATCCTCCTCTGCTGGTGAATGGTACTCTCCGATGTAATCAAGCAGTCCGGGGCTGTAAATAGCCAATGCCTCATAAGCCATCTCGGGATGTCTCCTCAAGGTGTCGCCAAAGGTCTTGGACAGCTTGTCAGCCATCTTCTTTGCTTCAGCCTTGAGCCACTCCTTATCATCATAATCACCCTTAGTGGCCTTGCCCGCCAGAAGGTCACGCGCCTGCATCCATGTGAGACTATCTAACTCCCTATCGGGATGATTGATTTTCAATAAGTCTCTAGTCTTCCTAGCAGTTCCCACAAAGCCATTGCTCACACCTGTGGCTCTGGAGACATCAGCCTTGGACTTGGTGGTGCCAATGGTCAACCGCCATGCAGCCTCACACTTCTCTGTAGAGCACATGGGCAGTTTATCCCTTGAGTTGCGTCTGGCAGCTTCCAACATTGCATCCTCAAGCTTGCCGCTGAAGACAACCACAGGGATTGCTGCCTTGGTCTCCAGTTTACGGTATGCTGACAGCCGATGATGACCATCAATGACGCACCAAGCATCGCCAATCCAATAGACAACCAAGGGCGCTAAAGGCTGGTCAGGGTGTCGCGTAATCGCTTGCCCCAGTGACCTGACGTGCCAGTCATCTATCTGTTGCTGCCATCTATGCAGGAATACAGGCCGACACTCATGGATGTCCTTGAGCTTCAGCTTAGTGACCTTCTGCGCTGGTGCAGGCAGGCCTTTGTCAATGCGTTCTTTAAGTTTGGCTTTAGCAGCTAATAAGCTGTCATTGTTTTCAATACCAATCATTCCGACACCTCCTGAGAGAGTGCTTTATGCTGGGACAGAATCAAAGCCAACGCCTGATTGTTGTTTAAGACTACGCCATGCTTACCAGCATAGTTACGCTGGAAGTCCTTGAGATAGTCGAAGGTTGTTAAAGGGAATGCGATGTGTCTGTACACCGCGTGTGTTTCTTTCATTACATATACTCCATTGTTGATTGTTTAAAGGGATTTGCTTGTGGGTAGTCCTATAGTGCGAGGAGAAGGGCCGCTCAAGATTTTCGATACAACATGTTCTTAAAAAACTTGTGGTGTACCACTAGTGCGCGGAATTGCGAACGTCTGCGAAAAGATGCCTAAAATGTCGCTAACGTGTTTTCGAGAATTGGGCGGAAATTTACTTGTCTTCTCCGATATGGGTGAAAAATAATCGTGTCTAGTTCGCTGGTGATATACCGCTTCCAGAACATCCGAAAAGAGACTTAAATTTACTTGGGGCTGTCTCGGGATAATTGCTAAGGCCATTTCCGGCCCCGTGGAGACACTTTAAGCTCACGGCAATGGGGTTGCTTGGATTGAGATGAGATGATGCGCTGTAGCTCGTTTCTGAGCGTTTATTGAAAGTGTGCGCTGGTGAAGTTGATAGGATGGAAGGGTTTTGCTTGAGGTTTGTTAGAGCGCATGATGAGTTTGTATAAGCCGGACTCTGAAACAAACTTGGCTAAGTTCATCCCGCTTCCTCTCAGATTTACCTCCAGTTTTTTAGTGGAGGTAATTTCAGATTGCTCCAAGATGTCGAGGTGATGAGAGATGCCACCGTTGTGTGTCTTAAGGTCAAGCATGCGGCAAGCATCTACAGCCACAAACCAAGGATTACCCTTGTCGTCTGTGAATGAGCGGATGTCAGTTGTGCCGAGATAAACTTATGAAGTTAAGTTTATAGAGACATTGTGAGTAGAAACAAATCTAAAGAGTTGAAAAGCTGACACTAGACTTGTTAATAAGACTGCTACTACAAATACAGCCACCAACCCATAGGCTAATTTTCTTAGTTTGCTTGTTGGTGATGATTTTATAGCTGGGTTCGCGAAGTCCTGTTTAGGCGTCTTGATGTCCGTGTCATCAATTCCTAGAAGACCCAGGGTAATTGTAGCAAGTAACATTGCAGTCTGAAGTACAACTACTACGCATAAAAGTGAGGATATAATCAATAAGAACCATCCTGTAAATATTTCGACTAGGCTCTCTGAGTTAACTAATACCCTTACAGCAGCCATAAAAATAATTAAGATGGGATAACACCTGAGATTTCAAATATAACTTTTAGGGTTGGAAGCTTGCCGATTTCGTACGTATCAAAATCCATGATTTTATGCATCAAATTTTGCATGGTTCTTCTTCCTTGCTTTTGTGTGTCGGCAAAACTATATCAGAATTTACAGCCCCTCTTAAGTACTGATAAAGGGTCTCCCTTGAGATTCCATATTCACGGGCTAGGGCAGCTCTATTCTTCTGTCCGTTAGCTTTATCCTTAGCCACCAGCGCACTTATCTGGTCATCCGTGAGGGCTGGCTTGCGTCCCGTGTAGACACCCTTGGTCTTGGCTATAGCAATCCCTTCGCGCTGACGCTCTTTAATCAGTGCCCGTTCAAACTCAGCAAAGGCACCCATGACAGACAGCATGAGCTTAGACATGGCTGAGTCTTCCCCCGTGAACGTCATGTTCTCCTTCACAAACTGGACAGCCACGCCTCTATCTGTCAGTCCTTTGACAATCGCTCTGAGGTCGTCAAGGTTACGCGCTAGCCTGTCCATGGAGTGGACTATGAGCTTGTCCCCCTCACGGCAATACTTAATCGCCTCCTGAAGCTGCGGCCTAGCTGTGTCCTTGCCGCTGGCCTTATCTGTGAATGTCCTATCAAGCTGGAAGCCTGCAAGCTGTTCCTCCTGCCTGACTGTGTTCTGGTCGAGTGTAGATACACGGATATAGCCGACTAGCTGGCCTTTGTGCGTGGTTGTCATTGTTAGGTCTCCTGATTGAATTGTCAGGATAGAGTCTAAGACCTCATGGAATTAATGTCAACTAATTAAATAAACAACCCTAAATAGACACATATTGATGTGCTGCCTGACGTCTAGTTAAGGTGTACCCTAAGTGGACACTCTGTCTTCCTGCTGCCGCTAGGGTGGGGAACTGACTGGCTGTCCTGCGCTGGTGACTTGAGGTGACGGCTCCTAGCCGCCGAAAAGAAAACAATTAATATGTGGATTCGGAAAGGGATTGCTACAGCCACAGCTCGAAGGGGCGGCACGGGGGAATCGGCCTGAGCCTAAATCTATTAATAACCTCAAACAAATTTGCTGTAGAAATTTTTAGGTGTCTTATGGTGATTTGTATTCTGAGTAAAGCATAGCAGCTGTTAGAAGACACATGAGAGTCCCTATAAAAATATCCCAGCCATACGCATACTTACCCTGCCATTTTTCAACTCGTGCAATAGTCGGATTATTTGGCAAATAAGTAATGATTACTTTTTGAGTTTCAAAGTCTTTCTTATGGCGAGGAGTAACTACTCCGTATTCAGAAGCAATATGGGTGTGGGTAACACCATCGCCGGACGTATAGGAGTACACAGGCCTGTCTCCGGCTGGGCTTCTTCGTGCGGCCTTAAAGTAACGATAACCGATAAGGGTAGCAGGTGTATGCACCCCATTTAGTTCAAATTGCTTGTCAGTCTCACGCTCATCGATACCCATATTAATCAGCATATATCCAAATAGAAAAATGAACATGCTTAAGCACAGGACAGCGAGTCTCTTTAAGACCCATGGGGAGAATTTATACATGATTAATAATTAGGAAGGTAGCTGGACGTAGGTTGCTGTCTGGTCGGGCATGTCTTCACCTGTGGTTCTAGGTTGTATGAATGTCAGGCAAGGATATTTGAAAACTGTACGATAATCAAACCAGTTCAGGAAACGGGTAGGACACCTTCTCCAAGGCTTCCCGCTTAATCTCAAGCTCATTGCCATCCGAATACAGGCCATAAGTGATGCGCGGCTTGTCATGGCCTACAATGTCCGCTGCTAGGTTCTCGGGCACTTTAGCATTCTCTAGCTGTGTAATCACTGTGCTTCTAAACGAGTGGAAGCTGTGCCTCTCTCCGAACCCCATGGCTGTCTTCATGCGTCCGAAAGCTGTGGCTAGAGCGTTTGTTCTGGCGTTATATTTGGTCTCGCTGTTGCTGGGCAGCAGGAAGCCATCCTTAGAGTCACGCTTCAGGCGTTGTATGAGCGGTGCTATAGCTGAATGGATAGGCACCTCACGAATGCCAGACACCGTTTTAGAATCGACAATATGAAAGCTCGTCTCTCCAACATCCTTTAGCTTCAGCTTGCCGAGTTCTTCCCTACGTGCGCCAGTATATGCACCTAATGCAATGAGGTCTGCAAGCGTGTGCTTATTTGCTGCTTTAGCTTTGTGCCAGAAGGCTACGACCTCATCCGGCTTATACGGTAGCCAGTTATTCTGTTTCGCTTTCTTCTTGCCTTTCTGTGGGGGCAGGGTATCGGCAAAGACATCGCTTCTGTCTGTGATGACCTTACGCATGACAAGATACTTCCAGAAGTCCTTAGCGCTGCCTCTGACTCGCTGGCGGTGGCTGTATGACTTGCCTTGCTCCTCAAGCTTCTCCAGCCAGTCCCTTAGCTTGTTGAAGTTTATATCTTTGGTGGTCGGGAATAACTTGATGAAGTCTGAGACATCCCGCTCCATCTGGTCTTTAGTCTTCTCTACGTGATGCAGTTGAGCTTTCCAGCTATCGAAGTGCAGGCTGGTGGGTGTTGCATGACCCATAGCAATGTCGTAGCGCAGCTTAGCAGACTCGTCCACGGTGTCATCTGTGCTGGTGAGGCGGTCAATAAGTGCGTGTTCAAGTGCCTGCCTAGTGTCCTCGTCCTTAGCTTTTTGCATAGACTCTCTAAACTGCATGGCCTCCAGCAGCTTGGATGGGTCTTGTTTTCTAGCTTGTTCAACTTCTAGCTTCCAGCCCGCGACATATTGAGATGCAATGATTGCGGCCTTGCGTTTGTCCGATGTGCGTGTGGTCTTTCTTACTTTAGATTTACCAACGATTTCTTTAACGTCATCGGGATAAGTGAATGCCGCATACCAGCGTCCCTTTTTCTCTTCTAGATAATGTGCCATAATCCTGTCTCGGTTATTTTTAGGAAGAGTTTACCACACCTATTTCCCACACCCGAAGTGCTGAAAAGCGTGTATAATCAATGTATACAGTGGGTTAGGGTAGTGTGGACTGAGAGTCTCACCTCTTCCGCCAGACATGAAATGCCGCAGTTTTGCGGCATTTCTATTTGCAGTTTTTTATATTTACATGAAGGAACCGTCATGGCTCAAATCATTATCGATAGCAACCCATCCCAAGAGAAATTGAACGAGCTGGGCGTGTCCAGCTGGAACATTTGGGATTGCCCTCCATCAAAATTCCCACTCGACTTCACCATGACTGAAAAAGCCTATGTGTTGGAAGGTGAATTCAAAGTGACGCCAGCTGGAGGCGAAACTGTTACCATCAAAGCAGGTGACTATGTAGAGTTTCCAAAAGGCCTGAAATCCCAGTGGGAAGTGGTCAAGCAATTGAAAAAACACTACAAACACTTTTAATTGAAGTGGTAGTATGATGAAAACCCTGTCAATCCGGCAGGGTTTTTTGCTGATGGGCCTCCGTTATCCTAAGCAAGAAAGGAATACACATGAGTCATCATCCTGTGAATCAAATTAAGGTCGAGCGTCCCAGCGCCGAGACACTCGCCGCACTTGGTGTGGATCAGTGGCCAACCTGGTCAAAAGAGGTTTCTATTTTCCCATGGCAATATAGCAATAGCGAGATTGCTTACATCTTGCAAGGGGAGGTGACCGTGACACCTAAAGATGGCGAGCCGGTAAGTTTTGGGGCGGGTGACTTAGTCACCTTTGCCAGTGGGCTGGATTGTGTGTGGGAAGTCAAACAGCCGTTGAAAAAGCATTACCATTTTGAGTGAGCCGGCTATATTTGATGGAGTGCTTGCGTCAAGTTGCTGATGGATGTGGCATCAAGCAGGCCGTTATTACACGCAGAGATCAAGAAACTATCTTCTACCCGGTTGCCTAAGGTGTTGATTTTGGCATTATGTAATGCAATGCCATGTTGCTGAAAAATCAGCGCCATACTGGCCAATAATCCTGGGCGGTCATTGGCGATGATATCCAGCTGTTGAAAAGGCTGGTCTGCGTCCTGTGGATTGGGCACGGCTTTAAAACTCACTTGCGTGCTAATCGGCATATGTTTGACTTGCCTGCTGACCCGGCCGCGTATTGGCGCGGGAATCGCCTCATGGCTGATCAATTGCGTATTCAACCCTTGTTCAATATGCTTCAATAAGCCGTTATAGCTGATCTGCCGTGTTTCAGGTTCCAGCACAATAAAGTTATCCAGAGCATAGCCGTGAGCGGTGGTATAAATCTTGGCCTGCACAATGTTGTATTGCATGCTGTCAAAAAAATGGCAGATACGGGCAAAAATCTCTTTTTGATCTCGGCTGTAGATCATCACCTGAATGCCATCCCCTTTGGGGCTGAGCCGGGCACGCACAATGGCTTGTTCGGTATTGAGATGCGGAATCAGTAATCGGCTTTGCCAGGCGATTTCATCACTGTCAAAACGACTGAAATAGCCATTGCCAAAGGCTTGCCACAGGGCTGCCACGGAAGACTCTTTAAGGTTGAAACTGCTGAGTTTCTGCAACACTTCCTGTTTGCGTAAGCTGAGCTGGGCTTCGGTATTCAGTGATTGTTGCAGCACTCGCCGCGTTTGCAAAAACAGGCTCTCGAGCAGTTTGGCCTTCCACGCATTCCACACATTCGGGCTGGTGCCGCGAATGTCGGCCACCGTCAGTAAGTACAACGCTGTCAGGCGATATTCTGTCCCCACCAGATGCGCAAAGGCTTCAATCACATCGGGGTCGGATAAATCACTTTTTTGTGCCGTGCTGGATAGTTTTAGGTGTGCCTCAACCAGCCAAGCGACTAGCTCTGTATCCGTTTTGCTTAAGCCATGTTGTTTGCAGAATCGGCGCGCGTCCAGGGTGCCCAGCAGCGAATGATCGCCGCCACGGCCTTTGGCAATGTCGTGAAAAATGGCCGCCAGATAGAGCAAATGTGGCTGGCTGAATGCATTAAATAGTTGGCTGCACAGCGGAAATTCGTGTCTCAAATCGGGTTTGGCAAAGCGTCTGAGGTTGCGTAAGACATTCAGCGTGTGCTCATCTACCGTATAGACATGAAACAGATCATGCTGCATTTGTGCGATGACGCGGCCAAATACCGGGATATAGCGGCCGAGGATGCCATAACGGTTCATGCGCCGCAGGCTGCGGTGCACACCTTCGCGGCTGTGCAAAATTTGCAGGAACAAGGCTTTGTGATTGGCGCGTTGTCTGAATTGATGGTTGATCAGCGGCTGTGCCGCCTGCAATGCACGTACGAGCGGCGCACTAAAGCCGGTAATTTCCGGGTATTGTTGCAGGAGTTGAAAACATTGCAAGATGGTTTCTGGCTTGCGTTGAAACAGGTCTGGCGCATTTGCACTTAGCAAGCCCTGAGACAGGCTAAAGTCTTCTGTTAATGCTTGCGGCGGCTTGGTTTCTGGCTGAATGCGTGCATGCAGTAATTTGAGCAGGACTTCATTTTCTATGATGACCGCTTTGGCACTCCGGTAAAAGCCTTGCATTAACTGTTCGCTGGCACGTTTTTGCGGATTGGTCTCATAGCCCATCTGCTCCGCCAGCGTGTTTTGAAAGTCGAATACCAGGCGGTCTTCCCGGCGCTTGGCCATCAAGTGCAGGCGGATGCGCAGGTTTTGCAGCAAACGTTCGTGTTTTTTGAGTTGAATGGCTTCATGCCGACTTAATAACCCCGCCTGGGCAAGCGCGTTCCAATCACTGCCCAAGCCCTGGCTTTGCGCGACCCAAAGAACCATATGCAAATCCCTGAGGCCGCCTGGACTCTCTTTGACATTGGGTTCTAGGTTGTAAGCCGTGTCATGAAATTTGGCATGACGGATTTGTTGCTCACGCAGTTTTTCAGCAAAAAAACGGGCTTGGTCCAGCTGTGTATGCAGTAACTGCGTCAGGGACTGGAAAGTTTTTTTGTCTCCGCTCAGCCAGCGGGCTTCCAGTAGGTTGGTCATGATGGTCACATCCAGCTGCGCTTCGTCCAGGCACTCTTTGAGGCTGCGCACGCTATGACCGATATTGAGACCAATATCCCACAAGGTGCCAATCAGCGATTCAACCAGCGTCTGTAGCGCAGCATCGCTGTTTTCCGGCATCAGGATCAGCAAATCAATGTCCGAGTAGGGAAACATATCGCCACGGCCATAGCCGCCGACCGCAACCAGGCAAGCACTCTCTGGCAGGGCATAAGCCTGCCAAATCTGTTTAAGCAGTAGATCGAGTGAGCGCGTATGTTGTTGTAGCAGGCGTTTGGCTTGCGGCTTGGCCAGATAAGCATCGGCCAGTTGTTGACGTGTCAGTTGTACTGACGCTCGCCAATGCTTGAGATGTTCCTTGCCAATGACTGTCATGCGGGACTGACCATCGACATGCGTGCCTTAGAGCGTGGGCCGGGCTGGCGTACCCGCTGAGACGGTCATGATTTCAAAGCCCTCTTCAGTGACGAGTACGGTATGCTCCCATTGTGCCGACAGGCTACGGTCCTTGGTGACCACGGTCCAGCCATCCGGCATGAATTTGATGTCGCGGCGGCCAGCATTGATCATGGGTTCGATGGTAAAAATCATGCCAGGCTTGAGCGTCAAACCTGCCCCGGGTTTGCCATAATGCAACACTTGGGGCTCGCAATGAAATTTTTTGCCGATGCCATGTCCGCAGAATTCACGCACAATGCTGTAGCCATTTTTTTCTGCAAATGACTGAATCGCATAGCCAATATCGCCCAAGGTGTTACCAGGTTTGACCTTTTCTATGCCGCGCCACATGGCTTGGTAGGTGAGGTCGCACAGCCGCTTGGCTTGTGGTGAGACACTGCCGACCATAAACATGCGTGACGTATCGCCATGATAGCCGTCTTTAATGACTGTGATGTCCAGGTTGACGATATCACCATTTTTAAGCTCTTTTTCGCTAGGGACCCCATGACAGATTTGCTGGTTAATCGAGGTGCAAATAGACTTGGGGTAGGGTGCATGGCCATCTGGTGCATAGTTTAATGGGGCCGGGATCGCTTGCTGTTCATTGACGATGTAATCATGGCAAAGCTGGTCCAGTTTGTTGGTGGTCACCCCCGCCACGACAAACGGTGTGATGTAATCCAGCACTTCTGAGGCCAGACGACCTGCGATGCGCATTTTTTCAATTTCTTCGGGGGTATGCAGAACAATTGCCATAAACGAGTGACCGCTCTTACGTTAATCCGTTTTCCAGACAGGCTTTCGGAATCATTAACTAAAACAACATTCTAACATAGACACATAGCAGTCATGATGTTTGGCCTACTTCGCTCAAGGAATGCGCAAGAACGCCGTTAATAGAGTTGAGTCATAAAAGAAACTGACTGGCATTAGTGTAATTGATCCCGACATGGCACTTGATGGCAATGATTTATACTCGGGCATGATTTTAGCTGGAGCACACTTATGGTGACACTCACCGAAGCAAGAGCCAACCGCACCGTTAAAGATTGGGTGGCTTTTTTTAAGGCGGCAGAGATTCCGGTCTTGCGGCAGACGGCCAGAGAGATCGCTCAATTACAGGCGCGTGAAGATGAAACGGGCGCCCGTGACATTACCCGTGTGGTCATTAATGATCCGCTCATGATGTTCAAGGTGTTGGCGTACGCCAATAATCATCGCAGCCGTCATCAGTTACAGGACCTGGTGCAGGTCGAGCAGGCAATTATCATGATGGGCACTGGCACGTTTTTCGCGCAGATTCCTACCGCTCCGCATGTGGAGGATGTGTTGCATGAACATATGTCCGCCTTGATCGATTTGCTCAAGCTCATGATACGGGCTCACCGTGCCGGTTATTTTTCCGCAGAGTTTGCCTCGCATTTGATGGATTTGCACGCAGAAGAGGTGAGGGTGGCAGCCTCGCTGCATGATTTTGCCGAAATGCTCATGTGGTGCTTTAACCCGGATGCGATGGGCGAAATCAGCCAGCGCCAGGATGCAGATAAAACCTTGCGTAGCCGGGTCGTTCAACAAGAGGTGCTGGGTTTCAGATTACTGGAGTTACAGGCCGAGCTGGTGCAGGTCTTTAACTTGCCGCCATTGCTCAGTGACCTGATGGACGAAGCGCGCGCAGACCTGCCCAGGGTACGTAATGTGCAGTTAGCCGTGAATCTGGCCAGACATTCTGCTGACGGCTGGGATAACGCCGCCTTGCCCGATGACTACAAAGATATTGCCGAGTTGCTGCATGTTGATGTTGAGCGCGTCAAACATATCGTCGGCGTGCCACAACATTAGTCTTGTGCGGCTTGTTCGCTTGCGATCAGGCGCTCATGACGCTGAGCCAGCACATCGGTGACAGCCTGATGTATCCGGTCAATCACTTGCTCCCAGGCTTCGTCATCCCCCTGTCTGAACAGGCGCATGCCTGGATACCACGGACTGTCTTCGCGCTGTTTTAACCAGCGGAAATGTGCATGTTGCGGCAGTAATAACCAGACCTCTTTGCCTAGGGCCGCAGCCAAATGCGCGACGGCCGTGTCGACTGATATCACCAGATCCATTTGCATGATCAGACCCGCAGTGGCGGTGAAGTTTATTAATTCCGGGTGATGACATTCCAGCATGGGAAACCGTTTGAGCATGATATGGTCTTCGCGCCTGAACTCTTTTTGCAAGCTGTGCCATTCGACTTCCATATTCAGCAGAGGCGCCATCAGAAAGAGCGGAATACTGCGCCACTGATCATATTTGTTCGTCGCCTCGCCACACCAGTTGAGCCCGATGCGCAACCGACGGCCAGGCCCCAGTAATTGTTGCCAGGGTTCACTGTGGCGTGCCTCTACCCCCAGATAAGGCAAGCCGGCCGGTATCGTATCCAGTTGCGTGTTAAACACCGCTGGCAAGCTCAGCATGGGGCAGAATACGTCAAAATGCGGCAGGCTACGTCCATCCTGGCAAACGACCAGAATCGTTGCATCATGCGCCCAATACTCATTAAACAGGTCAAATAAAGCCTCAGGGACGGCTAATACCAGATGGTTAGGTTTGCAGGCTTGAACCATAGGCAGATAACGGCAATATTGCAGAGTGTCGCTCAACGTCTGCTCGGCCCAGATCAGAATGGTTTTGCCGACCAGAGCGCCTGCCGATGACCATAACAAGTTTAAATCTGGCCGGTGTTTGTCCGCAAGCACTTGAAAACGCGCCGCATACAGCGGCCAGCCGGCTTCGAATTCTCCGCGTGCCAATCGCAGCATACTCATGGTATATCTGGCTTGTGCATGATTCGGCGCCAATTTAAGCGCCGTCTCCAGGCAGGCGTAAGCCTCATCGTGCTGCCTGTTTTCATACAGCGCCAAGCCCAGGTGGCATTGGGCAGCCGCATACCCAGGGTTCAACTGCAAGGCCAGGCGGAAATCGGCAATCGCTTCAGTGTACTTCCCCAGCTGGCATAACACTACGCCACGGTTGTTGTAGGGTAAATGCAAATTCGGTTGATAGCGGATGGCTTCATCAAAACTTAGCACGGCCTCTTGTGGCTTGCCCTGTGATTGCAGAATCAAGGCGCGCTGATGATAGGCATCGGCAAAGTCAGGCTGTATGCGGATCGCCTCGTTCATACATAGCAGCGCATCGCCTGTCTGTTGCAGTTGCATGCATAACACCCCCAGGCGATAGTGAAAATGGGCATGCTCCGGATGCGCCACCACTGCCTGTCGTAAAACATTGGCTGCCTGGTCGACTTGCTGCAGTTGCAGCATCAGGTCAGTACATTCGGTAAAGGCGGGTAGTCGTTGCGGGTCAAGTTTGATGGCGGTACGCAGGCGCAAAATGGCTTCTTGCGTTCTGCCCAGGTTTTTCAGTGCGCGTGCATCCAGGTAATAAAGCTGTGCCTGTTTGGCATCCAGGGCAATGGCTTGTTTGTAGCACTCATGCGCCGCCTTGAACTGTTGCGTGCGCATATGCAGGTTGCCTAGCTGCACCCGCAGTTCCAGCAGGTCAGGCCGCAAACTGATCGCTTGCAGCAAATATTGTTCCGCCGCATGAAACTCCTGATTTTGCAGCATTAGGCCTGCCAGCTTTTGATAGGCATCCCACTTCTGCGGATCGGCAGCAATCAGTTTCAGCAGTTTTGCAATGGCTTCATTGTTCATGGGATAACTGGCAACACTTCAAGCGATTGCGGGCGACCTTAAATGGATGGATGGCGGATTAAGGTACAATAAGCAGCTGTCAGCGTCAACGACCTGAATGTCATTTACCCAAAGAAAGGAAACTCAATGCTGATCAAACTGATCATGTACGGCCTGTTGTTCTGGTTAGCCGTCTGGGGCTATCGCCAATATCAGCAGCCTTCTACACGTGTCAGCGTCGGCATGAAAGCGCCTGCATTCAGTCTGCCAGATGCCCAGGGAAACCTGCGGCAACTCTCCGAATGGCAGGGTAAATGGCTGGTGCTTTATTTTTATCCCAAAGATGACACGCCTGGTTGTACGCGCGAAGCTTGCCAGTTCAGGGATGATATCCAGCAGATCCATGCCCTGGGTGCCGAGGTGGTAGGTATCAGTGTCGATACCGTTGCCAGCCATGCCGCATTTGCGCAAAAACACCGCTTGTCTTTTCCGTTGCTGGCAGACAGCAATGGTCAGGTGGCTGATGCCTATGGCGCCTTGTTTAACCTTGTCGTCTTCCAGGCCGCCAAGCGCATGACCTTTATTCTTGACCCACAAGGCGTCGTTGCCGAGTCCTACAGCAACGTCAACCCTGACGGGCATAGCGAGGCCATCATTCGTGACCTCAAGCGCCTGTCGGCTTTTTAGTGAGTATCACCATGCAAGCCCTTTCCCTGATCGTCGCCCATGCAGACAACCGTGTCATTGGTCACAATAATCAGTTGCCCTGGCACCTGCCCGAAGACCTCAAGCGCTTCAAACAACTGACCATGGGCCACCACATTATTATGGGCCGCAAAACCTATGAGTCGCTGGGTCGCTTGTTGCCCGGACGCACCACGGTAGTCGTCACTCGCGATACTGAATACGCGGTTGAAGGAGCCAAGGTTGTACATTCACTGCCACAAGCGCTTGCAGCCTGTGCCAGTGATGAAGAACCCTTTCTGATTGGCGGCGCGGAGTTGTATGCACAGGGCCTGCCTTATGTCACGCGGCTATACATTACGCGGGTATATGCTCATGTCGGCGGCGATGCATTTTTCCCGGAAATCGAGATGCATGAGTGGGAATTGGTGAGTGAGGAAGGGCATACCTCGGAGAATGGCTTGCATTATAGTGATATGGTTTATCAGCGGCGATGATAGAAGGCTTTGGCTTGATGCATCGAAAAAAGAATAAGGTTATTGTTTTTTCGATGCTTAATCTCAATCCAAGTTAGTCCAGTTTTTCGTCATTCCGGCGTAGGCCGAATTCATGCAAGGTTAATACTAATCTGATTAAAATTGAAGAGCGCGTATTGAATTTGCTGCAAGTCTTCTTAGATATTTACGGAATTCCACCTTTCTTTTTCGCCTGTAGGCGAGTTACTTTCTGTTGCTTGTCCCACAGAAAGTAACCACAACTAACGGAGTGTTGCGGCGTAGGCTAACCTTTAGGTTAAGCCACAAAGTGGCGGCCGTAGCCAAAGAGGAGGGCACCCAGCCATCACGGCCTGACGGCGGCCTTGCGTTGTTGGCTACGGCCGCTACGCTTAACATTGCTGCGCAAGTTAGCCTACGCCGTAACAGACTGCGCTGCAGTCTTAGTTATCAACAAAGTGGGCGTCCATCGAAACTCGCCCTAGCGGCTTGCACAAAACGCAAGCCACCGCGGAACTCGAACAGCCGATGGCCGACATCCCCCACTTCGTCTGCGCTACTCAGCTTGATGGGATGGGATTTATCTCATCAAAATCACACTGTTGAAATTTGGACCGTTCAAAAACTCAAATTCTTTTCTTTTTAGCCCACAAACGGTGGCGCTCATGGGTTTTCGGGCCCCTATCTGCCGCGCCGAGTAGCGCAGGCAAAACAAGAATAAAGGGAGCGACTGTTCGAGTCCCGCAGCAGCTCACGTATTTTGTGAGCTGCCAGGTCGAGTTTCGTGACCGCTTGTTTTGGCGAGCAACGCAGGAAACAAGCGGAAGCTAGGGTGTCTTGTTCTTTTGCCTTCTTTCTTATGGACAAGCATAAGAAAGAACGGTCGCCTAAAAGGCGAAATAAATCATTCACCCATGCTGTTAATGCCTAATACAACCTTGTTCAATGTACGCAAAGAAAGGTGACTTGCTCACAGGCGAAACAGAGGTATCGGTAAAATAGCAAAGGCAACCATTAAGTTGCCTTTGCTGAAGCTCACAAAAAAGAAAGCTCAGTAAAAAACAGCTGAGTGAAGCTAAAGAGCTAATCTTCCTGCTGCACACAATCCACGTAATACACGGCTTTACCATCCACGACTTGCTTCACCAGGCCATGGTTATCGGTCTCAAAGCCCGGGAATTTCTCGTTGAATTCGCGTGCAAATTTGAGGTAGTTCACAATGACCTTGTTAAAGCGTTCACCTGGAATCAGCAGTGGAATACCTGGCGGGTATGGGGTTAAGAGCACAGCTGTCACGCGGCCTTCGAGCTCATCAATGGCCACGCGCTCAATTTTGCGGTGGGCCATTTTTGAGAAGGCGTCAGTTGGTTTCATGGCTGGCACCATGTCAGACAGATACATTTCTGTAGTCAGGCGGGCGACATCATTAGCTTTGTAGACTTCGTGAATTTGTGTACACAAATCTTTGAGGCCGACACGTTCATAGCGTGGATGCTTCTGCACAAACTCTGGCAACACTTTCCATAATGGCTGGTTTTTGTCGTAGTCGTCTTTAAACTGTTGTAATGCGGCGACCATGGTGTTCCAGCGGCCTTTGGTAATGCCGATGGTAAACATAATAAAGAACGAGTAGAGACCGGTTTTTTCGACGATCACGCCGTGTTCAGCCAGGTACTTGGTCACAATCGCTGCCGGGATGCCGAATTCTTCTGAGAATTCACCATCTACATCCAGCCCGGGCGTGATGATGGTGGCTTTGATCGGGTCCAGCATGTTAAAGCCTTCGGCCAGGTTACCAAAGCCATGCCAGCGCTCGTTGGCTTTCAGCATCCAGGCGTCTCGTTCTTCCAGACCGTCTTCGGACAAATCGGTCGGGCCCCAGACTTTAAACCACCAGTCGGTGCCCCATTCTTCGTCGACCTTGCGCATGGCGCGGCGGAAGTCCAGGGCTTCTTTGAGGGATTCTTCTACCAGGGCGGTGCCGCCTGGGGCTTCCATCATGGCGGCAGCCACGTCACAGCTGGCAATAATCGAGTATTGCGGGCTGGTAGAGGTGTGCATGAGATAAGCTTCGTTGAACACATCGCGGTCCAGGCGGTTCTGGTCAGCATCCTGTACCAGAATTTGCGAGGCCTGGCTTAGGCCAGCCAGCAGTTTATGCGTGGACTGGGTGGAGAACACCATGGATTCTTTACAGCGTGGGCGGTCTGCGCCAATCGCGTGGTAGTCACCATAAAAGTCATGGAAGGTCGCGTGTGGCAGCCAGGCTTCATCAAAGTGCAGGGTGTCGATCTTGCCATCCAGCATTTCCTTGATTTCTTCAACGTTGTACAGCACGCCGTCATAGGTAGATTGCGTGATGGTCAGTACGCGTGGCTTGGCGTTTTTGTCGGTGGCAAACGGGTTGCGTTCGATTTTCTTCTGGATGTTTTCCCAGGCAAACTCGCTTTTCGGAATCGGGCCGATAATACCAAAGTGGTTACGCGTTGGCATCAGGAATACCGGCACCGCCCCGGTCATGATGATGGAGTGCAATACGGATTTATGGCAGTTACGGTCAACCACCACGATGTCACCAGGCGCGACGGTGGAGTTCCAGACGATCTTGTTCGAGGTCGAGGTGCCGTTAGTGACAAAATAGAGGTGATCGCAGTTGTAAATGCGTGCAGCGTTACGCTCAGAGGCGGCCACCGGGCCGGTATGGTCCAGCAATTGGCCGAGTTCATCTACCGCGTTACACACGTCTGCCCGCAGCATGTTCTCGCCAAAAAACTGGTGGAACATCTGGCCGACCGGTGATTTCAGAAACGCGACGCCACCGGAGTGACCGGGACAGTGCCAGGAGTAGGAACCATCAGCCGCGTAATGCGTCAGCGCCTTGAAGAAGGGCGGTGGCAGGCTGTCCAGGTAGGCCTTGGCTTCGCGGATAATCAGGCGCGCCACAAATTCTGGCGTATCCTCGTTCATATGGATAAATCCATGCAACTCACGCAGCACATCGTTTGGAATGTGGCGGCTGGTGCGGGTCTCGCCATGCAAAAAGATCGGAATCTCTTCGTTACGGTAACGGATTTCCTGTACAAAATTACGCAGTTGCTCGATGGCTTCTGGTTTCTCTTCAACGATTTCCTCATCGTCAATTGACAGGATAAACGCCGAGGCACGGCTTTGCTGCTGCGCGAAAGAGGTGAGGTCGCCGTAGCTGGTCACACCAAGCACCTCCAGACCTTCGTCTTCAATCGCTTTGGCCAACACCCGGATGCCCAGGCCAGACGAGTTTTCCGAGCGAAAATCTTCGTCAATAATCACAATGGGGAATCTAAATTTCATAAAGGAATCCTTTTACCGCTTAAGACACAGAGGCACAGGGAAAGTCAGCGCTTAACCCTGTGCCTCTGTGGTGAAATGTTCTGGTTGTGTTCAAGAGTGTGATTATATCTTTGGTAATGTGACACCAATTTGACCTTGGTATTTGCCACCACGGTCTTTATAACTGGTTTCACAAACTTCATCAGACTCCAGGAACAGCACTTGTGCACAGCCTTCACCCGCATAAATCTTGGCTGGCAACGGCGTCGTGTTACTAAACTCCAGCGTTACATAGCCTTCCCACTCAGGTTCAAACGGTGTTACGTTGACAATAATGCCACAGCGCGCGTAAGTGGACTTGCCCAGGCAAATCGTTAACACGGAACGCGGGATACGGAAATATTCGACCGTACGTGCCAGTGCAAACGAGTTGGGAGGAATGACGCAATAGCCTTTGCCTGAGACCTCGACAAAAGACTGTGGGTCAAATGCCTTGGGGTCGACAATGGTGCTGTTGATGTTGGTGAACACGCGGAATTCGTCCGCACAACGGATATCGTAGCCGTAAGAGGAGGTGCCGTAAGACACAATTTTTTCACCATTCACCTCGCGGACCAGCGTGGGCTCGAACGGCTCGATCATGCCGTGTTGTTCAGCCATCCTGCGTATCCATTTATCAGACTTAATGCTCATTACGATATCCAGTCATTTGCGTCATTAACGCATGCAATAAAGAGAAAAAAGCGGAGTTTAAACTCCGCTTTTAGTGAGTGCAAATAATAACAACAATTACAGTTAAATTTGCAAATTTTTTTGGCGTTGAGGCGAATTAATCCACCGAGGAGGCATGAACCCCTAGGTTTACTTATCACCGCCTAATTCAATGCTGTAACGCCAGAACTGATCTTCCGCTTCAAAAATCACTTTGGACGCTTCAGGATCGCGGCTGCCAGCAGGGTACTGATGGACCGGGCGCTTGTCTTCTGCCCAGGCTTTCACCACTGGATCCACCAGGCGCCATTGTGCTTCGGCTTCAGAAATATGCAGGTAATTGGAGTTGTCGCCTTGCATCAGGTTCAGCAGTAAGGCCTCGTAAGCATCTACGGAGTCGTCTGCGTCCCAACGGTTGGCTGCATCCAGCTGGATGGTACGGGTTTGTACATCCAGGCCAGGAATCTTGGACTGGATTTCGAGCTTGATGCACTCACGCGGCTGGATGCCGATGATGAGCCAGTTTTGGTCCTGGTCATTGATTTGCAATGGCGCTTTTTTGAAGCGGATAGCAATACGCGTATCGGCTTCGTGCAGGCGCTTGGCGGTGCGGATGTAGAAAGGCACCCCTTTCCAGCGTGGGTTATCAATAAACAGTTTCAAGGCAGCATAGGTTTCTACCACGCTGTCATTGTTACCCAGCTCTTCGAGGTAGCCAGGCACTTTTTCGCCATTGATTTCACCGGCACTGTATTGTGCGCGGAAAGCATGCTTCTCGAGCTCGTTAACCGGAATCGGACGAATCTGTTCCAGCAACTTGATTTTAGCGTCGCGCACGCCTTCCGGTGACAGGTCTTTTGGCAGCTCCATGGCGGTCAGTGCCAAGGTTTGCAGAATATGGCTTTGCAACATGTCGCGCAGGGCACCTGTGCTATCGTAGAACTGCGTACGGTCACCTACACCCAGCATTTCGGTGTTGGTGATTTGCACGTGGTCAATGTACTGGTTGTTCCAGATCGGCTCTAACACGGTATTGGTAAAGCGTTGCAGCAAGATGTTTTGCAGCGCGGATTTGCCCAGGTAGTGGTCGATACGGTAAATCTGGCTTTCTTTCAGGTGCTTGGTGATGGCAGCCTGCAGTTCTTTGGCAGATGGCAGATCGGTACCGAATGGTTTTTCGATCACTACGCGGCGCCAATATTTGTCTTCCTGAGTCAGGCCTACATTGGCCAGTGATTCAACGACTGGTGCAAAGTCTACCGGACGTACAGACAGGAAGTAAGCCAGGTTCTGTGGAAATACTTTTTCGTCGCTCAGCGTGGCTTTCAGTTTATTGAACGCGTCTGGGTCAGTCGGTGGGTTGGCATGGTAGAAGTTACGGGCGATAAAGCGCTCGAAGACTTTCTGGTCATACCCTTTTTTGAATTTGGTATCCAGCATGGATTTGATGTCTGCACGCCAGGCATCCAGATCAACCACTTGACGGCCAACGCCGATAATTTTCATGTCATCAGGCAGGCGGCCTAGCAGGTCTAGCCTGAACAAACCAGGATACAATTTTACGCGGGCAAGGTTGCCACTCGCGCCAAATAATACCAGGGTGCATGGATCAATTTTATTCGTCATTTCTAACCTTAAGATAAAAATGTAAACGGGAAAGGGCAAGCCTTTCCCATATGTCTATGACTAGCGCTATTAAGTTCTTCAACTTAGTCGTGTCAGCATGTGGCTATGAACAAATAAGCAAAAGCCTCTCATCATGAGAGGCTTATATCACTTACTTGGTTTTCACTGAGTGGCCACCGAATGCATTACGCATCAGTGACAGCAGCTTGTAGCTATAGCCTTCTGAATCTTGGCTTCTGAAACGTGCTTGCAATGCAGTGGTCAACACTGGCGCGGCCACACCTTGCTCAACCGCTTCAACCACGGTCCAGCGGCCTTCACCGGAGTCAGCAACGTATGGTGCAATTTCTTGCAAGCTTTGGTCTTGTTTGAGTGCTTCAGCCGTCAAGTCGAGCAGCCAGCTACGTACCACGGAACCATGACGCCACAGTTCAGTGATTTGTGCCAAGTCCAGATTGAACTCTTCTTTACCTTTGATCAGGTCCAAACCTTCAGCAAAGGCTTGCATCATGCCGTATTCGATCCCGTTGTGGATCATTTTGGTAAAGTGACCAGAACCGACTGGACCAACGTGTGCCCAGCCGCGATCAGCGTGGGTCAATGCTTGTGCATAAGGCGCCAATACATCTGCAAATTGCTTTTCACCGCCGTACATCAGGCAGTAGCCGTTGTCCAGGCCCCAAACGCCGCCGGAAGTACCACAGTCGATAAAGCCGATACCATGTTCGGCCAACATTGCGCCACGGCGCTGACTATGTTTGTAGTTTGAGTTGCCGCCATCGACGATGATGTCGCCTTTGTTCAGCATTGGGATCAAATCTTTGATTTGATTTTCGGTGATTTCGCCAGCGGGCAACATCAACCAAACAATTTTTTGGCCTTCGAGTTTGCTAACTGCATCTGCAACGGAGGTCGCTGCTTCCAGGCCTTCTTCTTTAACCAGTCTGTTAACGAATTCGGTGTTAAAGTCAAAACCAACCACGTTAATTTTGTGACGCAGTAAGCGAGCAGCCATGTTACCGCCCATTTTGCCCAAGCCAATCATTGCTAATTTCATTCGGATTTTCCTATGGTATGAGGATAGTTTAAGAGACACCCATCTTTTGGATGGCATGAACCCGATCAGTGCTTCGGATAATTTTGCAGAATTATCATGTCGAGTCAGCTATAATTATAACAAATGCAGTCACGGTCTAAAAGGCTGCGCAAGCTTTTTTGTATTGTTTTTTACAGGTTTTCTATGTCTTTGAATGCTCAAACCCGTTGGCACACGTATCAATCCCAGGAAGAAATCAACCAGGCAGCACTTAACAGAATTCTGGCGGCTGCCGACGCCGCCATTGCCAAACATGGCAGTTTTCTGATTGTGCTGGCAGGCGGCAGTACGCCCAAAGCGGTGTATCAGTTATTGGCAAAAGCTGATGCCGACTGGTCCAAATGGCATGTCTATCATAATGATGACCGTTGTTTGCCAGTCGATCATGTGGATCGCAACAGCAAAATGGCCCGCGATGCGTGGTTAAGCCATGTGGCGATTCCTGAAAATCAGATTCATGATATTCCGGCCGAGCTCGGCAATGTGGCTGGCGCGCAGGTGTATACTGAGACTCTTAAAGGCGTACGCACCTTTGATCTGGTGATTTTGGGACTGGGTGAAGATGGGCATACTGCTAGTTTATTCCCAGGCCAGGCGGTTGATAACAGTGCTGATGCCGTGCCAGTGTTTAACTCGCCCAAACCGCCCGCGGATCGTATTACGATTAGCCAAAAGCGGCTGAACGATACGCATGAGGTCATGTTTCTGGTGACGGGCGCGGGCAAGCAGGAGGCGGTGGATAACTGGCGTAAAGGTGTAGCGATTCCGGCGACATTAATCCAGTCACCGAATGGCGTGGATGTGTATTGCTTTGGTGTGGTTTTGAGCTAAATCGTTTTAAGCCACCGAGAACACAAAGGCCACGGAGAGAACGCTTTGTGGCTTTTTTCTCACCCTGTGCGTGCTGCCGCTAAGATGGTTTTTTATTTTGCTCGGCCAGTAACTGCTCGAGCAAGCCAATCTGCTGTTGCTGCAAGTCTATGAGTTCCTGCCATTGTTGCTCGCGCAAACCATCCATTTTTTCATGCAGCAGCAAAATCTCCAGTTCAGCTTTCAAATTCACTTCATAGTCATGCTCTGCATGCTTGCGGTCTATTTCTGCCTGCCGGTTCTGCGACATCAGGATGATGGGGGCTTGTATCGAGGCCAGCATAGACAAAAACAGGTTGAGCAGAATATAAGGATAGGGGTCAAACGCGCTGTGATATTTGAGCAAAATGACCGAGTTCAGTACGACCCAGGCGATCAGCACCAGGGCAAACACAAAAATAAACGTCCAGGAGCCGCCAAAACGAGCCACGGCATCGGCGGCCCGTTGAGCGGTGGTCATGCTGCCGTCACTTTCATCTGCCGTATTGCGTGACACATGTCTGCGCTCGGTCAGGTGCCGGGCGACGCGCTGGGTGCGCGCGTCCATGGCATCATAATCCTTACCGATCAGCGTCTCTGCAATCTCATGTTTATTGGTGGTCATTGCAGGCGGACGGCTTGATTGATTACGTATTTTGAATGACGATGTTGGGGAATTTGGCGCTATGGTCCAGGCTGGCAATCGCGATTTTGCTCGCTGCTTTACGCGCAATTTCTTTATACGTGTTGGCAATTGCGCCATCCGGCATGGCGACTACGGTAGGTTGGCCACCGTCTGCCTGCATGCGGATATTGATATCCAGCGGCAAACTGCCGAGCAACTCCACGTTGTAGTCTTTAGCCATCAAGGCGCCGCCGCCTGCGCCAAAAATATGCTCTTCATGGCCGCAGTTGGAGCAGATATGCGTACTCATGTTCTCTACAATGCCTAAAATCGGGATGCCGACTTTTTCGAACATTTTCAGGCCCTTGCGCGCGTCGAGCAGGGCGATGTCTTGCGGGGTGGTGACGATAATCGCGCCGGTGACAGGAATTTTTTGTGCCAGAGTCAGCTGGATGTCGCCAGTGCCAGGAGGCAGGTCAATCACCAAATAATCCAGATCCTGCCAGCGTGTATCGCGCAGCAATTGCTCCAGAGCGCCGGTCACCATCGGGCCGCGCCACACCATGGGCGTGTCGGTATCGACCAGAAAGCCGATGCTCATGGCCTGGATGCCATGCGCACGCATGGGTTCTATGCTCTTGCCATCGGCGCTATCCGGGCGGCCGGAAATGCCTAGCATCTGTGGCTGGCTAGGCCCGTAAATATCCGCATCGAGCAAGCCGACGGTGGCGCCTTCAGCAGCCAAGGCCAGTGCCAGATTGACTGACGTGGTGGATTTGCCCACGCCGCCTTTACCAGACGCCACGGCAATCACGTTTTTCACGTTAGGCAGCAAGTTGACGCCGCGTTGCACGCTATGCGCCACAATGCGGCTGCCAACATTGACGGTGATTTTGCCAATGTCGGCAATGCTTTTT
Organism: Methylophilus sp. DMC14; assembly: GCF_056314085.1. Lineage (NCBI taxonomy): Bacteria > Pseudomonadati > Pseudomonadota > Betaproteobacteria > Nitrosomonadales > Methylophilaceae > Methylophilus > Methylophilus sp. DMC14. The sequence continues at coordinate 436,286 of NZ_JBQUZA010000003.1, forward strand.
AATGCCTCGGTAATTTGTGCACGTATCAGGTCCAGTTGTGTCGCTGCAGGGTAGCCTAGCACCACATCCAGGCTGACATCATTGCCATTGACTTGTATATTTTTGATTGATTTGCTGCTGACAAAGTCCTTGCCAGTATTGGGGTCTATGCTCAGTTTGAGCGTGCTTTGAATCACAATATCGCTGATGGCCATGCCTTGAATTCCCGCAGAAATGCCTGACTAATTAAATCAGGAATTCTACTCCATCCCCCCTGATTCGTCATGCAATCTCTGCGTTAGTCGTAGCTGGCTGTGAGCGTACACAGGGGCTATGGTCAGGATAGTGCTTTTGAAACGTCTCAAAGCAATGCGCCCAGCTCCACTGGCTGCGGGCCTGCTCGCGTATCGCCTCCTTGTCCAGCAATGAACACTGCGCAATAGCTTGCGCAAGATCCTCGGTTAACATGCCTGAAAAACCATGTTTGATCACATCTCTGGGCCCCGTCACATCAAATGCTGCCACGGGCAGGCCGTTACACATCGCCTCTATCATCACAATGCCAAACGTATCGGTGCGGGAGGGGAAAGCAAACACATCATGCTGCGCATATAACGCCGCCAGTGCCTTGCCATATTGATAGCCAACAAAATTGACGCGCGGGTATTTTTGCTTAAGCTGGCTTAAATAAGGGCCATCGCCAGCGATGGTGATGTCAAACGTATCCTGATGCTCACATAGCGCATCCAGGTTTTTTTCACGGCTCACCCTGCCGACGTTCAAGACGCGCAATTTTTGTCCGGCCACTGGCGGCTGCGCAACGCTTAATAACTGTTCAGAGACCCCCCGCGACCAAATCACCAAGTGCTTGAATCCATGCGTCTGCAAAGTCTGGCGCATACTTTCGGTGGTGACAAAGGTGGCATGTGCACCTTGGTGAAACCAGCGTAAATAAGCATAGGTCCAGCGTGCGGGGATCCGCCACATTAATTCGAGGTATTCAGGAAAGCGCGTGTGATAGGAGGTCGTAAACGCAATCCCGCGCGATTTGCACCAGTGGCGCGCCACCAGGCCCATGACGCCCTCGGTGGCAATATGCAATTGTTTAGGCTGGATGCGATTGAGTGTGCGCCACAGGCGCAAGGGTTGGATATTGAGCTGGATTTCAGGATAAAACGGCAACGGTATCCAGCGATACAGGCTAGGGTGCAAAACACGAAAACGCAAGTTGCGTGATTTGGCCACCCGCCGCAGGTTTTTGTAGGTCGTAGAGACGCCATTGGTTTGCTGAAAAGTGTCCGTCACAATCAACATCGTCATCATGCAAGCTCCGCAACAAGGTGCCATGATCTTGCCAAGCCAGCATGACGAGTTTATGAACATCTGGTTTTAAATCTGCGATAACCATTGCCCAACTGATCATCCCTGCGCACATGCTTCACGGGTGTTCAGCTCGCTGTAAGTTTTGACCATGCCCCGGTAAGTTAAGCGTAAGGCTGGCTTGCTAAGGTAAGCACATCGACGACAGCAGCACGCAAGCCGCTAAAAGTCTCGGTAATACACGCTTTAGTTTCAGTTAAACAATAATTCTGGAGAACACGCATGAACAAACTACTTGCACTCACCTTGTTAGCCATCAGCTATACCCATCATGCCAATGCAGATACCCTGCTGCAAACCGCGGATCAGGAAGGCAACTTCAAAACCTTTTTACAAGCCGTCAAAACTGCCGGCCTAGAAAGCACCCTCAACGATAAAGGCCCGATTACCCTGTTTGCACCTAACGATGCCGCCTTTGCCAAATTGCCCAAAGCCAAGCTCAAAGCCTTGATGGCAAACCCGACTGAACTGAAAAAAGTGCTCAGCTACCATATCTATCCAGGCAAAATTACCTCGGCAGACGTGAGCGCTGGCAAGGTTAAATCGCTAGAAGGCGCAGACTTGAAACTCACTGTGACTGATGGTGTAAAAGTGGATAATGTCAAAGTCATTGGTGATGAAATCAATGCTGATAACGGTGTGATTCATACGATGAGTGCGGTGCTGATTCCAAAGGGCTAGACCATTAGTGAACCCAATTTTTCTGAATCAATAGCCAAGTAATGATTTGATATTGATTCAGAAAATTGAAATCTCTCTAATCAAATGAGCGGTTTAAATAATGGCATCATTTATTCGGATCAAACTGATACGTTAAACTCACCCAAGCCCCTCTTGGTGCCCCCGGTGCAATAAAGTTAGTTGTTTGCCAATCACTAGAGTTATGGTTGTA